>CAYQSE010000030.1:8162-34717 GCA_964419905.1 uncultured Enterobacteriaceae bacterium | reverse complement strand
TTCAGGCGCCCTCGAGGATCGCCTTGAGCTTGCGTAGATCGGCGCGGTTCGCGCGCCGCATCGCCGCGGCCATCAGCGGGGCCGCGACGCGCCCGAAGCCCGACGGCTCGCCGCGGTTGCGCAGGGTCATCCGCGTCGAGGCGCCGACGGACTCCCACGCGTAGGTGGTCTCCATCGGGAACGGACCGTCCGCGGTCGACATCACGAGTCGCTGCCCGGGCTCGAGCACACGCACCTCGTAGGTGTAGGCGAGCCGGCGCCCGAGGAAGTACGCGACGAACGCGACGCGCGAGCTGACCGCGAGCGGCGGCTCGGTCTCCCACACCGCCTCGCGGATGTTCACGTACCACTCGGGCGCCCGGCCAGGGTCGCCCGCGAACGCCGAGACAAGGTCCACCGGACGATCGATCACGATCTCGGTGAGGACGTCGACGGCCACTACTGGACGTTCACCGCGATGTTCGACGACACGAGGCGGATGGTGTCTTCGCCGTCGGTGCCGAGGTCGAGCTTCAGGAACGCCGTGGTGGTGATCGGGTACGCGACGTTGCCGCGCGTGGCGCAGTGGCCGTCGGTGCGCGGGGTCACGGTGAGCGCGTTGCCGTTCGCGCCGAACACGCCGAGCACGCGGCTGGGCTGATCGACATAGACCACGGTGGGCTCGGCGCTGGTGCCGACGACCTTCACGTACGCGAAGTCGAGGTCGGTGTTGACCGCGGTGACCGTGTAGTGATCGCCAGCCAGCGGCGCGAGCGTGGGCTCGCTGCGCGCGGACGTCCCGCTGAGCGAGAGCTGGCCGTTCATCGTGCCGGTGCCGTCGAACGTGAAGCCGACGCCCGGCCCGAGATCCCGCGCGGCCTCGACCAGGATGCGATCGGTCTCTTCGTCGACCGAGAAGTTCAGGTTGCGAGCGCCGCCGTCCGGGCGGGAGCCGTCCCGCGTCTGCAGGTGCGCCGCCACCTGGGCAGCGGTCAGCGGGTTCTCGGTGAAGCTGCCCGCGAGGCCCCACTCGATCGTGTACGCCGTGGCGCCGACCGTGTAGGTGATGGTGCGTGGGTTCTGGGTGGTGTGCGCCTGGAAGGTGCCGGTGTACTGCGCGCTGCCGGTGACGTGCATCGGGAGCTCGGCCTCGACCTCGACGCCCGCCTCGTCCGCCGTCCACGGACCCAGCTCGCACCAGTAGTCCTCCATGTCGTGGAACGCGATGCACCGATCGATGTCGCCGTCGGGGCACTGGAAGACCTCGACGCTGCCGAGCGGGATGTCCTCGCGGACCCAGCTGGGCTCGCTGACGTCGGGGCACGCGATCTGCGTCTTGAGCTGGTACTCGAACGTCGCGACCCAATCGTCGAGGTCGCCGCCGAGCTCTTGCGTCTTCTCGATGTCGTCGCCCGCGTCGGTGGCCGTCCACAGACCGGCGCCCTGCCGCGACGTGGTGTCGAGCACCAGCGACTTGAACTCGCTGCACCCGTAGGGCTGGGCGGCACCGAACGTCTCGGCCCACGACCGGCCACAGAACTCGTAGGCCTGGATACCGACGATGAGGTCGGCGCCCGCGAGCGTGCGTGCGCCGGCGGGGAACGCCCACACGCGCGTGGGCAGGCCGGGAAGTGGCGCCGACGGGCGAAGGCTGATGCCCGCCTTCGCGAACTTCACGAGCCCGAACGCCGAGAGCGTGAGCGACCGGATGTTGCCGTACAGCGACGTGGTCGCCATGTGGTTGCCGGTGTTGTTCGGCGTCAGCATGTAGCCGAGCAGGTGCCCCTGAAACGCGGGCTGGGTCTGCGGGCCGGCGACCGGCGAGAGCGTGACCACGAGATCGCGGTTGCCGTCGCCGTGATCGCGGGAGAAGCCGATCTCCCACTTGCCCTGCTTGACGGTGTCGCAGTTGATGTCGCCCGCGCACACGCCGGGCCAGGTGGCGAGACCGAGGATCTGGTCGTCGCTGAGGTCGGTGAACACGTCCTGGGCCATCTCGGGCGTGATGAACGCGGCGAGCATCGGGTTGCCGCAGGTGTCGACCGCCTCATCCACCGGGAGCGGCCCCCCGGCGTCGAGCAGCGCCTTGATCTGCTGCGCGGCCGACCCGGCGACGTTCGCGGTGAGCGCGCCCGAGGGGAGACCGCCGCGGGTGATCACGTCGACGAACGGGAGCTTGCTGTTCGCGATGCGCCCGAGCATCTCGCTGACCATGTCGTCGTTCGGGCTGTAGGGGCCCGTGATGCGGAGCGCGAGCGCCGTCGACGCCGACTCGACCGCATCGGGGATGGTGATCTTGGGATTCTCCTCTTCTTCCCCGCACGAAACCGCGGCGACACAGACGAGACCCGAGAGGCCGGCGAGAAGACCCTTCCTCATGACACACCCCAACGAAAAAAAGCTCCCTACCGTATAGCGGACGGGATCAGGCCCCGTCAATGCGCCAGATTGCCTACGGCTCCAGCGCGAAGCCCTTGTAGTCCTCCGTAAATCCCGCGGCCCGGAACGCGTCGGACCACCGAGAGGCGCACGCCGCGTGACCATCGATCCGGTGGACGCGGATCGCGCGGGATCCACCGCCGGACGCAGCGACGAGCGCCGCGAGCGCCCGTGCGGCGACGCCCGGCGCCGCGAACGCCGGCAGCGTCGTGATCGCGCGCCCGCCCGCCTCCACGAACAGCGCCGGGAGGCCGTCCACCAGCACGACCCGCGCGCCCGGCGCACGTCGCGGACGCGCCACGCCCTCGCCCACCTCGGGCCACGGCAGCAGCGATCCATACGGATTCGCCGGGTCGATGACAGACAGCACGCAGGCGATGGGGCCATCGGCGCGGTGCGCGCGCAGCCTGTCGACCACACCCGGCGCGGCGAACTGCGCGCCGGTGAGCCCGCGCACGAACGAACCCCGCCGCGCGCGACCCGCCTCCTCCATCGCCGCCAGGATCGGGTAGATCGCGGCGAACCCGCCCGCAAGACCCTCGGACAGCACCGCCTCGCGACCGACGACGCCGTAGCGCGCGAGCAGCACCTCGACGTGGGCCGCACGGCGCGCCGTGTCGCTCGCGCGCGGAGCCTGCACCTCCACGAGCGACCAGCGACCGCCCACCGACGCGGCCACCTGCTTGCGCGAACGCCCGCGGAGCGCGCGGAGCGGCAGGAAGGTGTCGTTGGTGATCCGACCCGACCACACCAGTTCCCACAGCGCGGCGTCGAGCCCTTCCATCGGTGGCGACCCGCACGCGAGGTGGAGCCCCGACAGGAACGACGCCCCCCGCGCGCCGAGGTGCGCGAGGATCGCTTGGTGCAGCGGCGTCTCGTCCAGCGCAGGCGGCGCGTCGACGAGCAGGCCGACGCGTTCCGGGCGCATCAGCGCCACGAGGCCATCGCGCGGGCCGAGCGCGCCGCAGCCGACCCACACGATGGCCCCGGTCGCGCCGAGCTGATCGAGCATCCGGGGGTGGAAGTCGCGCACCCGCGCGGGGAGGAGCTCGGTCTCGAGCAGCGACGCGGGGACAGGCAGCCCCTCGAGCCGCGCGAGCGCCGCGTCGAGTGAGCCCTCGCGGTCCGGGGTGACGCCGTGCCAGGCCGGCAGGAACCGACCGAGCACCGCCGCGTCGACCGCCTCGATCTCGCCGCGCAGCCGCGCGAGGCTCGCCCGCCGAAGTCGACGCAGCACCTCTGCGTGGCAGTACTCGGGCTCCGTGCCACCCGGCCGGAGCGCGTCGAGCACCAGCACGCCGCGCGCGACCAGGACGTCGAGCGCCGGTGTCACCACCCCAGGCGTCAACCCGAAGCGCGCCGCCGGCGCGTCCGCATCGAATGGCCCGCGCGTGCGCGCGAAGCGCGTCAGCAGCCCGAGCAGGGGCTCGGGCGCGGCCTCCAGAAACACCGCGGGCAGGTCGGCGGGGACGGCCACACCGAGGGCGTCGCGGTAGCGCGCGGCGTCCTCGGCGGCGATCCACCGCGCCGCGCCCGCGACCTGCACCGCGACCGCGCGCCCTGCCGCCGCGAGCGCCACGAGCCACGGCGTGGGATCCGCCACCGCGCGCGCCGCCAGCTCCTCCACGCTCGCGTCCCCGCGCCGCCGCAGCAGGTCGTGCAGCGCGTCGGCATCGGTCGCCGCGCGCTCGGGATCGCGCTCGTCGAGCGCCGCCTCCACGTCGGCGACCGCGACCGGATCGAGCAGCTCGCGCAGCGAGGCCTCGCCGAGCAGCTCGCCCAGCAGCGCCCGATCGAGCGAGAGCGCGGCCGCCCGCCGCTCGGCGAGCGGCGCGTCGAGCTCGTAGAGGAACGCCGCCGTGTACGCGAACACGAGCGAGCGCGCGAACGGTGACGGGTACGGCGTCTCCACCTGCACCACCCGCACCTCGCGCGTACGGATCTTCGCGAGCAGCGCCTCCAGCGCCGGAAGATCGAACACGTCCTGCAGGCACTCCCGATAGGTCTCGAGCACGATCGGGAAGCTCGGGTAGCGGCTGACCGCCGCGAGCAGGTTCTGCGCCTTGAGCCGCTGCTGCCACAGCGGCGCGCGCCGATCGCGACCGCGCCTCGGCAGCAGCAGGCTGCGCCCCGCGCTCTCCCGGAACCGCGACGCGAACAGCGCCGAGTGGCGGAGCTGCGCCACGACGCGATCGCGGACGTCCTCGGGCTCTCCGAGCAACGGGAGCACGTCGGGCGGCTCCGCGGCGTCCGCGAACCGCAGCACGATGCCGTCGTCACTCCACAGCGACTGCACCTCGAAGCCGGTCGCCGCGGTGATCGCCTCCTCGAGCGCGAGCGCCCACGGCGCGTGGACCCGCGCCCCGATCGGCGTGTGCAGCACGACCCGCCAGTCGCCGACCTCGTCCCGGTAGCGCTCGATCACGACGACCTCGTCGGTGGGCAGCGCGCCGGTGGCCGCGCGCTGCGCGGCGAGGTGCGCGACGAGGTTGTCGGCGGCCCACGCGTCGAGCGGGGTGTGCGCGCGCAGCCACGCGCGCGCGGCGGCGTCGTCCAGCCCGTCGAGCCGGCGCAGGAACGCGCCGATCTCGCGTCCGAGCGCGACCGGACGCCCGGCGCCCTCGCCGCGCCAGAACGGCAGCAGCCCGGGCTCGCCCGGCGCCGGCGAGACGATCACGCGATCGCGGGTGATCTCCTCGATGCGCCAGGTGCTCGCGCCGAGCACGATGTTCTGGCCGCGGCGGCGCTCGTAGACGTTCTCCTCGTCCGCCTCGCCGATGCGCGGCCCGTCGGCGCCGACGTGAATCGAGAACATCCCCCGATCCGGGATCGTGCCCGCGTTCAGCACGGCGACCGACTGCGTGCCGCGCCGCGCGCTCAGCGTGTCCGCGACGCGGTCCCAGCTGATCCGCGGGCGGAGATCCGCCAGCTCGTCCGAGGGATAGCGCCCCGAGAGCATGTCGAGGACCGCGACCAGCGCCGCGCGGGTGAGCGTCGCGTACGGGAACGCGCGCCGCACCACGGCGAAGAGATCGTCGACGCGCCAGTCGTCCAGCGCCACCATCGCCACGACCTGCTGCGCCAGCACGTCGAGGGCGTTGCGCGGCACCTCGGTCTCCTCGATGCGCCCCGCCAGCATCGCGTCCGCCACCACGGCGGCCTGGATCAGATCGCCGCGATGGCGCGGGAAGATCCGCCCGTCGGAGCGCTGCCCCACCCCGTGCCCCGCCCGCCCGACGCGCTGCAGCCCGCTCGCCACCGACGTCGGCGCGCCGATCTGCACGACGAGATCCACCGCGCCCATGTCGATGCCGAGCTCGAGCGAGGCGGTCGCGACCAGGGCGGGCAGCCGCCCCGCCTTCAGGTCGCCCTCGATCTGCTCGCGCTGGTGCCGGGCGATCGAGCCGTGGTGGGCCTTCACCAGGTCGACCGCGGCGTCGAGCGCCTCGCCGCGCGCGGCGCGACGCGCCTGCCACGCCTCGTTGAGTGCGCCCGCGAGGCGCTCACACAGCACCCGGCTGTTCGTGAACACGATCGTGCTGCGGTGCGCCTCGATCAAGTCGAGCAGCGCGGCGTGGATCGCCGGCCACACCCCGTCGAGGGCGCGCAGCCCGCCCGCCTCCGCGGCGACCGGGTGCGCCAGATCCGGCACCGGCACCACGACCTGCAGCGCGAGATCCGGCCGATCGGACGCGTCGACGACGCGTACCGGGCGATCGCCGCCCAGGAACGAGGCGACGCGCTCGAGCGGACGCTGCGTGGCCGACAGCCCGATCCGCTGCGGGTCGACGCCGCCGGCGTCCACCACGCGCTTCGACAGCCGCTCCAGCGTGAGCGCGAGGTGTGCGCCGCGCTTGCTGCTCGCCACCGCGTGGATCTCGTCGACGATCACCGTCTGTACGCCCTCGAGCCCGGTGCGGGCCGCCGAGGTGAGCAGCAGGAACAGCGACTCGGGCGTCGTGACCAGCACGTCGGGCGGATCGCGCTGCTGGAGGCGGCGATCGCGCGACGGCGTGTCCCCGGTGCGCACCGCGACCCGGATCGGCCGCGTCGCGTGGCCGTCCCGCGCCGCCACCCGCGCGATGCCCGCGATCGGCGCGCGCAGGTTGCGGTCGATGTCGTACGCGAGCGCCTTGAGCGGCGACACGTACACGACGCGCACCCCGGGCGGCGCGTCGTCGGGCAGCGCGGCCAGGCGGTCGAGACACGCGAGGAACGCCGCCAGCGTCTTGCCCGAGCCGGTCGGCGCGAGCAGCAGCGCGTGCTCGCCCGCGGTGATCGGCGCCCAGCCGCGCGCCTGCACCGGTGTCGGCGCGCCGAGCGCCTCGGTGAACCAGGCGCGGGTGGCAGGGCCGAAGCAGTGGAGCGGATCGGACATGCCTTCGGATGACCCGGCGAGGCGCCGAGTTCAACCGACGGCACCCGCCCGGCTCGGCCACCCCGACCGCGCCGACGCGCGGCGGGCGCGCGCGACGTCCCGGCGGGGCGGCATGTTAGATCGATCGCGATGAACGAGCGCTCGCCCCGCCCCCCTAGCCACACGGTGCCGCGGTGACCCGCGAGCGCGTGGCGCTGCTGCGCGCGCTGGCGGTGACCGCGGACGGCGCGGTGATCTCGTTCACCTATCTCGCGGTGCTGGCCGCACGGATCGGGCTGACCGAGGCCCTTGCCCTGCCGCCGCTCGGCTTCGCGGAGCACGTGTCGCTGCTGTGGCTGCTCGTCCCGATGTGGCTGTTGGCGCTGGGCTGGCTCGCTCCGTACCGCGGCGTGCGCTTCCTGCGCCCCGACCGCCTGCTCGGCGGCGTCCTGCGGGCCTCGGGCGCGGCGCTGCTCGGCACGATCGTCGTCCTGTACGGCCTGCACGCCGCCGGCGGCGTGAGCCGCACTCTGCTGTTCGGGTTCGCGGCGAGCACCGTGCCCGCGCTGTGGGCGACCCGCCGGGGGGGCGCCGCGCTCGCACGCCGCTGGCTCGAAGGTGTCCCGTCCACCCGCGCGCTCCTCGTCGGGGAGGCCATCGGCCTCGCGCCCGCCGCGGACGCGATCGCGCGCCACCCGGAGTGGGGCTGGCAGGTGGTCGCGCGCCTGGAGCCCGACGCGGTGGACGACCTCGAGCAGCATCTCCACGGGGTCGATCAGGTGATCGTCGGACACGGCCTGGATCCTGACACCCTTCGACGCGTCGTCGCGGCGTGCGAGGCGAGGGGCGTACGCCTCGGCATCGACGCGACCTTCCTGGGCGTGCGCACCGCCGCGGCGAAGGTCGAGGACCTCGACGGCTGGGCGATGCTCACCCTCTCGACCACCCCGGAGCACGCCGAGGCGCTGCTGGTGAAGCGCGCGCTCGACATCGCGCTCGCGGCGATCGGCCTGCTGCTGCTCGCGCCCGTGATGGCGGTGGTCGCGCTGTGGATCCGCCGCGACGGTGGGCCCGCGCTCTTCGTTCAAGAGCGCGTCGGCCTGCACGGGCGGCGGTTCACGCTCTACAAGCTGCGCTCGATGGTGCCCGACGCCGAGTCGCACCGCGACGCGCTGCTGCCGCTCAACGAGATGAGCGGGCCGGTGTTCAAGCTCCGCACCGACCCACGGGTGACACGCATCGGCGCCTGGCTGCGGCGGACCAGCCTCGACGAAGCGCCGCAGCTCTTCAACGTGCTCCGCGGCGACATGAGCCTCGTGGGTCCGCGTCCACCCCTGCCGGAGGAGGTCGCGCGCTACGCGCCGTGGCAGTGGCGCCGCCTCTCGGTCCGCCCGGGCCTGACGTGCACGTGGCAGGTCTCGGGGCGCAGCGACGTCGACTTCGACCGATGGGTGGACCTCGATCTCGCGTACATCGACGCCTGGTCGCTGCGCGGAGACCTGCTGCTGCTGCTGCGCACCATCCCCGCCGTGCTCCGCGGCACCGGCGCCCGGTGATCGCCTGGGATAGGGTCGCAGCGTCCGCAACCGGAGGCGTCGATGCGCGTCGCATACGTCGTATCGGGCATGCGGCTGACCTTCGTGGTCAGCGAGGCCGAGGCGCACCGACAGGCGGGATGGACCGTCGTGCCGTTCGCGTCGTGCGCGCCGGAGTCCGTGCACGGGCGGGCTGCGCTGGTGGCCGCATGGATCGCCCGAACGACCTACCGCGAGCGCCCGGCGGTTCTCGCGATCGCGGTCGCGCGAGAGGCCCGGCGCAACCCCCGTCGCTTCGCCCGCGCCGTCGCGTTCACCGCGAGCCTGTTGCCGAGGAGCCCGTCGGAGTTCGCCAAGACGCTCTACGAGCTCCCCGCCGCGTGCCAGTTCGCCCCTGCGGTGCGCGCCGACGAGATCGCCCATCTGCACGCGCACTTCGCGAGCCGCTCGCTCGGGCTCGGGCTGCTGCTGGGCATGCTCACCGACCTGCCCGTCTCGTGCACGGTGCACGCGTTCGACCTGTTCACCCGCAGCCCGGGGAGCCTCACGCCCCGACTGTCCCGCTGCGCGTTCATCGCGGCGATCTCCGAGTACAACATCCGCTACCTGCGCGAGAAGTGCGGTGATGCGGTCGCCGACCTGTGCACCGTCGTGCACTGCGGCATCGACGGCGATCGGTTCCGCTTGCCGGCGCGCGCACCCAAGCCCGGGGCGCTCGTGTGCATCGCGAACCTCGTCCCCCCCAAGGGCCACGCGCTCGCGATCCGCGCGTGCGGCGTGCTGCGCGACCGCGGGGTGCCGTTCACCTACACGATCGTCGGCGACGGACCGGAGCGTGCCCGCCTCGAGGCCCTGGTGCGCGACCTGCGGCTCGAGTCGCACGTCGTGTTCCTCGGCGCCGTGTCCAACGACGCGGTGCTGCCGCTGCTCGCCGAGAGCTTCGCGTTCCTGATGCCCTGCGTCGCCGCTTCCAACGGCCACACCGACGGGATCCCGGTGGCGATGATGGAGGCGATGGCGTGCGAGGTTCCGGTGATCACGCGCGCGATCTCGGGTCTGCCCGAGCTGGTCCGTGACGGCGAGAACGGCGTGCTGGTCTCCAGCGAGCGCCCCGAGGACATCGCGGACGCCACCGCCGCGCTGCTCGCGGACCCGGATCGCGCCGCGCGCCTCGGGCGGGCCGCGCGGGCGCACGTCCTCGACGCGTTCGAGATCCGAGGCACCGCGCAGCAGCTGCGCGCGCTGATCGAGGCGGCGCGTTGAGCCCGCGCCTCGCGCTGCTCCCCGATCGCGTCGAGAAGCGACAGCCGCCCGACCACGCCGCGGTCGAGGCCGAGAAGCTGCGGCAGGGCGGCCGGCTCGGTGCGGACACCGGGCTGTTCTCGACGCCGGAGATCCTGCAGGACGACGCCGCGCACGGGCTGCTGGTGCTGCGCCGCATACGCGACGCCGCGCCGCTCGCGGAGGCGATCTCCGACTGCTCTCGGGCAGACGCGCTCGTGCGCGCCGTCGGCCGCGCCGTCGCCGCGATCCACGACGGGCTGCGACTCGGCCCGGAGTGGACCTCCGACGCCCCGGATCTCGGCATCGACGGCGAGCGCGTGTTCGTCCACGGCGACCTCACGCTGTCCAACGTCCTGGTCCTGGACGCGGCAGACGGCCTGGTGCTGCTGGACTGGGCCACCCCGGACTGGCTGGGCGGCCGCGGCACCCGGGCCTCCCCACTCCAGGACCTCGGGGTGTTCGTCGCCTCGCTGTTCGAGCACGCGGGCGGCCACCTCGGCCGGGATCCGCGCGCCGCGCGGCTGGCGCGCGCGTTCCTGGGTGCCTACGTCGACGCGCGCGCGCAGCCCGTCGATCTCGCGCCGTTCGGCCGTTACTTCGACGCGCTGCAGGCGCGGTGGGCGCACGCCTATCGCGGTCGCCGCGGCGTCATGCGCTGGGCGGCTCATCAACCGGCCCTGGCGGCGCAGCGACGCTTCGCCCACGCGGCCGCGACGGAGCTCGGATGAAGCGCGTCCCCTACACTGAGTCCCACCAGCGCAAGGGCGAGGACTATCAGCGCATCTTTGCCGAGCGCCCGCACCTCCGGCTGCTGTGGGCGCTCGAGCGCCGCTGGCTGTCCGCGTTCGTGGCCGCGCGCTTCGACCGCCCGCCCGCCCACCTCGACTTCGCCTGCGGAACCGGTCGCATCCTCGCGCACCTCGCGCCGCGCTGCGCTCGCTCGGTGGGCCTCGACGTGTCCGCGTCGATGCTCGAGGTCGCCCGCCGCGCCGCACCAGCGGCCACGCTGATCGAGGCGGACGCGACCCGCGACGACCCGCTCGGTGACGCGCGCTTCGACCTGATCACCGCGTTCCGCTTCTTCCCGAACGCCGAGCCGGCACTTCGCGCCGCGGCGCTCGCGGTGCTCGCGCGACACCTCGCCCCGGGCGGGGTGATCGTGTTCAACAACCACCTGCACCGCCGCAGCCTGCGCGCGCGCATCGCGTCCGCGCGTGGGCGCCTCTCGCCGCTCGGGATGACCGACGACGAGGCGCGCGCGCTCGTCGCCGGCGCCGGGCTCGTCGTCGACGGCGCGCACGGGCTCGGGCTGCTGCCGCTGTCCGACACGCACATGCTGTTGCCCGGCGCGCTCGCCGAGCCGCTGGAGCGCGCGCTCTCACGCGCGCCCGGCGCGTGGCGGCTCGCGCAGGACGTGATCTACGTGTGTGGCCGCCCCTGACGGGTGCGGGTCCCGCCCGATGCGGAATACAGTGCGCGCAAGCCCATGCTCACCTACCTCGTCGCGTTCTTCCTCTCGATGTGCTGCGCGTTCGCGCTCACGCCGGGCGTGCGCGCCGCCGCGCACCGCCACGGGCTCCTCGATCCGGGCACCGAGGCCCGCAAGGTGCACGCGCGACCGATCCCGCGCGTGGGTGGCGTGGCGATCGCCGCGGCGTACTTTCTCCCCGTCCTCGCGCTGCTGTTCTGGGACAACCGCGTCTCGAACTACTACTACGCGGATGCCGGGCGCTTCGTAGCGCTGGGTGGCGGCGCCGCCGCGATGGTGCTCCTCGGTCTCTACGACGACGTGCGCGGCGCCTCGCCCCGCGTGAAGCTGGCGGTCCAGATCCTCGTCGCGACCGCCGCGTTCGCCCTCGGCTACCGCATCCTGCAGATCGGCAACCCGCTCGGCGCGCCGATCTCGCTCGGCTGGCTCGCCTACCCCATCACCGTGCTGTGGATCGTCGGGATCGTGAACGCGATGAACCTGATCGACGGCCTCGACGGGCTCGCGACCGGCATCGCGCTGTTCACGCTCTCGGTGCTGTTCCTCCTCGGCGTCGTGAACAACAACCCCGTGGTCGGCCTCACCTCGGCGGCGCTGATGGGCGCGCTGGTCGGCTTCCTGCCGTACAACTTCAACCCCGCCAGCATCTTCATGGGGGACAGCGGCAGCCTGTTCCTCGGCTACGTGCTCGCGGTCACGGCGATCAGCGGCTCGTCGAAGTCGTCCACCGTCGTCTCGCTGCTCATCCCGCTGCTCGCCCTCGGGCTGCCGGTGATGGACACGTTGCTCGCCGTGATCCGAAGGTTCCTCGCCGGACGCCACGTGTTCGCCGCGGATCGCGGGCATGTGCACCACCGCCTGCTCGATCGCGGGCTGACGCACCGCCAGGCGGTCCTCGTGCTCTACGTGGGCTGCGCGTTCCTCGCCCTCGGCGCGCTCGCGCTCGTGTTCGCGAACAGCCTCGTGTCCGCCGTCGTCCTCGTGATCATGGCGGTCGGCACGCTGATGTTCTCCCGCGCGCTCGGCTTTCTGTCGTGGTCGGAGATCCGGCACTCGGTCCGCTATGGGCTGCAGCGCCAGGCGACGCTGCGCGAGCGGCTCGCGACCATCGCGAAGGCCGCGTCGGCGGTCCGCACCGCATCGACCATCCCCGACGCGCTCGACGCGCTCCGCGCGGCCGCACCCCACCTCCAGATCGACCAGGTGCACGTCCGCGCACAGGTGAGCCGCGGCGGCGAGGTCAGGGTCTACGAGACCCGAACACCCGACGGGGACGTGCCGTCGAGCGGTCACTTCTTCCAGCTCGCGTTCCCGCTGACGTGGCGCGCAGACGACGTCGATCTCGAGGGGTTCGTCCGCTTCGGCTGGGACTGCGACGAAGAGCGGCTGCTGCTGCCCGAGGCCGCCAGCTACGACTGGCTGGCGCTCGTACTTCGCGATCGCGTCGCCGTCCTGTCGTCGGACGCCGAGGCGCGACACTTCCGGCCGGGGATCGCGCGCCCCGGCGAGGGCTGATCGGTTGCGGATCCTGATCGTGTCGCCGCACTTTCCCCCCGACGTGAGCGCGCTCGCGCGGCGGGTGCACGACCTCGCGCGCATGTGGGCCACGCTCGGCCACGACGTGCACGTCCTGACCGGCATGCCGGGGCACCCCGACGGCGTGCTGCCGCTGCGCTACCGCGGCCACGTCCGCGTGGACGAGGACGTGGACGGCGCGCGCGTCCACCGCGCGTGGACCTGGGTGACGCCCAACGCGGGCGTCCTGCGCCGCGGCCTCGCCTTCGCGTCGTACGGCCTCTCGGCGCTCACGGTCGGCCAGGTCGCGCTGCCGCGACCGGACGTCGTCGTCGCGAGCAGCCCGCAGTTCTTCGCCGCGGTCGCAGGGCTCCTCGTCGGCCGCCTCCGCGGCGCGCCCGTGGTGGTCGAGATCCGCGACCTGTGGCCGCGCAGCGTGTGGGAGCTCGGCGCGCTGCCGCGCGAGCACCCGGTGATCGGCGCCCTCGAGGCGCTCGAGGCTTGGGTATACCGCGAGGCCGACCAGCTCGTCGTCGTCTCGGCGCCGTTCCGCGCACACATCGAGGCGGTCGCGCCCGACCGGCGCTCCGCCGAGGTCGCGGTGATCACGAACGGCGTCGACCTGGACCGCTTTCGACCCGACGTGGACGGCGGCCCGATGCGCGCCGTACTCGGTGTCCCCGACGACGCGCCGCTCGTGTTGTACGCGGGCACGCACGGGATGGCGCACGCGCTCGAGACGGTCGTGGAGGCCGCCCGGGCCGTTCCGCGCGCACGCTTCGTGTTCGTGGGATCCGGCGCGCGCAAGCCAGCACTCCAGGCGCTCGCGCGAGACGTGCCGAACGTGTCGTTCCACGACCCGATCTCCGCCGATCGCATGCCCGAGGTGTACGCCGCCGCCGACGTCTGCCTCGCGCCGCTGCGCGATCTCCCGGTGTTCCGCACGGTCATCCCGAGCAAGATCTTCGAGATCTGGGGCGTCGGCCGCCCGGTCGTCCTCGCGGTGCGCGGCGAGAGCGAGGCCATCGTCCGCGACGCGGGCGGCGGGCTCGTCGTCCCGCCCGAGGATCCGGCCGCTCTCGCCAGCGCGATCCAGCGACTGGTGGACGATCCGAGCCTCGCGCGCGCGCTCGGCGCGGCGGGCCGACGCGCGGTCGAGGCCGACTACGACCGCCGGGCGCTGGCCGCGCGGTATGCCGCGTTGCTGGCCGACGTCGCGGCCCGTGGCGCACGCGCGACCCGGAGATCGCCAGGACCACCGTGGCACCGCAGGGCTCGCTGATCCGGTGCGCGCCCGCCACCTCGGAGGCGCCGCGCGACGACGTGACGCCCGTGCCCACACGCCACGCTCACGGCAGATCGCCGCACGTCACGCACGCCGCCCGGCACCGGCTCCGAAGCACCGCCGCGCGCGCACCGACCTCCGGGTCGTCGAGCACCTCGGGGCGGAGCAGCCGGAGGCAGGCGCGCGGGTCCCCGTCGGCCAGCGCGAGCCGCGCGCGCTCGACCTGGAGCGCAGGCGACGTGCTCCCGCCGAGCGCCAGCCGCTCACCCATCCGCCGCCCGCCGTCGACGCCGTCGGCCGCCTCCGCCGCGCGCACC
The DNA here is from genome assembly GCA_964419905.1 of uncultured Enterobacteriaceae bacterium. Classification (GTDB taxonomy): domain Bacteria; phylum Myxococcota_A; class UBA796; order UBA796; genus JAFDJI01. Next base: position 20,517 of record CAYQSE010000030.1, on the reverse strand, counting down.
GCCCCGACCAGCAGCCCCCGCTCGCCCGGCGTGAGCGCGAGCGCCTGGAGGTAGGCGTCGCGGGCCTCGACGGCTCGCCCATCCGCAAGGCACCGATCGCCCAGCGCCCGCCAGGTCGGCGCGTGGTCGGGCTCGCGCGCGAGCCGCGCTCTCAGCAGCGCCTCGGCCTCGGCCGCGCGGTCGAGCGCGGCGAGCGCCCGTGCGCGGGAGGGCCAGTCCCACAGCGACGGATCGCGGAGCGCCGCCGCGTCGTAGGCCAGCAGGGCGGTCTCCGGGTCGCCCCGCCGCATCGACTGGCCCCCGAGGTAGAGGTTCCACCAGTTCGGCGCGTCCTCGATCGCCTCGAGCCACCACAAGCCGACCGGCAGCAGCGCCCAGCCCTCCTCGAGCGGCGCGCCGTCTCGCGACGCGCCATACGGCCAGTGCCGCAGGGCCTCAGCGAGCGCCTCCGCGGCAGGCAACGGGTCGGCCATCGCGGCGGCGCGCGCGCGACTCAGCACCGCCCAGGACCGGTAGTCGTTCGGATCTCGCCTCGTGGCGCGCTCCAGCACCGCGATCGCGTCGTGGGCGTGCCCGCTAGCGAGCAGCGCCGCGCCCGCGTGGCGCAGCGCCTCGGCCCGATGCGGGTGGGCCGCTGCCACCGCGCGCGCCGCCTCCGCAGCGGCCTCGCGCTCGCCCCGCCGGAGCGCGGACCACGCCGCGTGAAGGCCCACCTCGGGGCGACCTGGCGCGAGCCGACCGAGGCGCACCGCCCCCGCGTCCGCACGGGCGGGATCCTGGGCGAACGCGTACACGTCGCGCGCGGCGGACGACACGAACGCCTCGCGGATCTGCCACCCCGCTGCCACCGCCTGCGCGAGCGCGAGCGCGAGCAGCCACCGCCGCGCCGTCCCGACCGCGATCGGCAACGTGCGCTCGTACGCGGCGAACCGAACCGCGGCGACCGCCGCGACGACCAGCGCCACGCCGGGGATCTGGAGCGGAAACTCGACCGCCGCGTGGACCGCCGCGCCGACCAGCGCCAGATCCCACTTCCACGCGCGGGGGTCCGGCTCGCCGAGGCGGAGGACGAGCAGCGTCGCCGCGACGACGACGGCGACCAGTCCGACCGCGCCGGTCTCGGCGACCCACTCGAGCCAGTCCGAGTGCGCGTGCTCCACCGACGCGTACGCCGGCCACGACCGTAGCGGCGCGTACGCGAGCGCGTAGGTGCCCCCCCCGCTCCCGAGCAGCGGCGAGCCGGCGATCAGAGCGCCCTGATCACCCCACTGCGACAGCCGCGCCGGTACGGCCCACGCGGCCCAGGACGGGTCGAGGCGGGTGAGGACCGCGAGCGCGACGGCGCCTGCCGCCGCGATGCCCACCAGCCCCGAGAGCCTCGCCGACAAGCCGGGCAGTCGCCGCCAGGCCCACGCCGCGGCGACCGCGCCGAGCGCGAGCAGGGCCCCCGCCGAGCCGATCCACGCGAGGAGCACGACGCCGAGCGCCGCGGCCGCGGCCCCGGTGCGCGCGACCAGCACGCCGCGGCGCCCTCGATCGGCCGCCACGCCGAGCGCCAACGGCACCCCGATCACCAGCAGCGTGCCGAGGTGGTTCGGGTTGACCAGCGGCGCGAAGAACGGGTGCGGGGCCGACGTCGGCGCGAGCACGCCGAGCACGCGGGTGGCGCCGAGGGCGGCGTGGAGCCCAGCGAACACCGCGAGCCCGAGCAGCGCGACGGTCGCCGCGCCGTCGGCCGCGCGTCGCCGACGCGGATGAACCGCCCACACGCAGACGAGCGCGCCCGCGGCGAGGGTCGCGGACAGCGTGGCGAGCTCACCGAGGGTCGCGGCGGGATCGAGCGACGCCGCGCCCCACCCCACCACCGGGAGCGCCTCGACGCGAGCCGGCGCCACCGCGCCGAGCAGCGCCGCGGGCAGCGGCAGCAGCCCCATCGCCACGGCGCCCAGGAGCGGCCCGGTCGCGATCAGCCACGCACGCGCCCGCCCAGCGCGCGCGAGCTGCTCGGGCGCGCGAGCGACCGCGACCAGCGCGGCCGCGCACAGCGCGAGGTGCACGACCGCCATCGCGGCGGGACGCACCGCGCCGAGCGGCAACAGCGCCACGATCAGCACCGCCAGCAGGATCGCGCCGTAGCCTGGCCCCACCAGGGAGCCCTCCCTGCCCGCCGCGCCGACCCGCCGCTTCAAGCGCGCGCCCCGACGCGCACGCAGCGATGCGGCGCGCACTGCTTCGGGCTACAGTCCGACCAGCGCACGAGCCGCGCCCCCGACGCGGGCCTGTCCGTGTGGAGACCCGAGCCCATGAAGCTGCCGGCTGTCCCGGAGGGATTCGACATACGCATCGGCGACGTCCTCGCCGCGGTGCGCACGAATATCCCGTTGGTCCTGCTGTGCACGGGCGCGATGTTCGTCACCGTGCTGGTCGGCACCCTGTTCTCCACGCCACAGTACAAGTCCACCGCCTTGCTGGAGCTCGTCGCCCGGTCGCCCCAGGAGCTGGACGTCGCAGAGGTCATCAAGAACGACGTTCGCTCGTTCCAGGAGATCGAGCGCTTCTACCGCACCCAGCTCCAGATCATCAAGACGCGGAGCATCGCCGAAGACGTCCTGCGGCGCTACGCCCGCCTCGGCTACCAGGACCTGGACCCGGACACCAGCGTCGAGCGCCTCCGCCGATCGCTCACCGTGTTTCCACGCGAGCGCAGCCAGCTCATCGAGATCACGATCGTCAGCGACGATCCCGAGCGCGCCGCGGTGCTCGCGAACCTGTACGCCAAGGCCTACGTGGAGGGCAACCTCGAGGCGCGACGCGATGCCTCGCGGGCCGCGAAGGAGTGGCTCGAGTCGAAGATCGTCGAGTACCAGGCCACGGTTCAGCAGGCCTCGACCTCGATGCTCGACTACAAGGGCGCGGTCGACCTCGCGGACGCCGAGGAGCGCGTCACCACGCTGAGTCAGCGCCTGGTCACGCTCGACCAGTCCTACGGCGCGGTCACCACCGAGCAGGTGCTGCTGCAGACCGAGATCGAGGCCAACCGCCGGATGATCGAGACCCGGCGGTACGCGGAGCTCGCGCAGGTCCTCGACACCCCGCTGCTGCGCGCCCTCGCCGAGAGCTACGCCGACGCGTGGACCGAGCACGCCACCCTGGCCGCGCGCTACGGCGAGAAGCACCCCGAGCTCAAGGTCTCCCAAGCAAGGCTCGACCGCATCTCCGCGCAGCTCGCCGACCAGGTACGGCGTACGGTGGCCGCCCAGACAGCGCAGCTCGAGCTGCTGCAATCCAAAGAAGCCAGCTTGTTCGCGGCAATCGAGGAGACGAAGGACGCGCTCCTCGACCAGCAGCGCAAGCAGGCCGAGTATGCGCGGCTCAGGCTCGAGTACCAGCGTAGCGAGCAGTTCCTCAAGCGGTTGAGCGAGCGCAGCGACGAGCTCGACCTGGCCGCGCGCACTCAGCTCAACAACGCGCGCATCATCGAAGAGGCGCGGCCGCCGAAGCGCCCGTTCAAGCCACGCGTGTTCCTCAACCTCGGGCTCGCGCTGTTCACCGGGACGCTCGCGGGCGTGGCGCTGGCCTTCCTCCGGTACTGGGCCGACGACACCATCAAGTCGCCGCTCGAGATCACGGCCCACTTCGACCTGCCGTTCCTCGGCGCGATCACCCGCGCGACACCCACCGAGATGGGCGAGCACGGCGAGCTGATCACCTACCACAAGCCCGAGTCGGTCATGGCCGAGGCCGCGCGCGGCGTGTGGACGCTGATGCGGTTCCGCGACGCCGAGGTCCCCCTCCGCCGCATCCTCGTGACGAGCAGCTTCGCCAGCGAAGGGAAGACCGCCACCTGCGTCCGGCTGGGCATCGCGGGCAGCCAGTTCGGGCAGCGCGTCGTGATCATCGACGTCGACCACCGACGCGCCAGGCTGCACAAGGTGTTTGGCAACGACAACGCCATCGGGCTCACCAGCTTCCTCTCGGGCCGCGCCAGCGCCGCCGAGATCGCGATCCCCACCGAGGTGCCCGGGCTCTCGATGGTGCCGATCGGCCCCAAGCTCGACGACGTCGGCCAGCTCCTCGTGTCACCGTTGATGGAGGATCTCCTCGGTCAGCTCGAGGAGCGGTTCGATCTCATCATCCTCGACACGCCCCCGTCCGCGGGCCTGACCGAGCCGGTGAACCTGTCGCGGATGGTCGACGGTGTGGTGTTCGTGATCCGCGCCGGCGGGGTGTCGCGCGACACGGTGCGGCACGCGCTGGATCGGTTCCGCCACGTCAAGGCGACGCTGATCGGCGCGGTGCTCAACGTCGTCGACCGCGACGCCGGCATCGGCGGCTACTACGGCTACCGCTACTACCAGTACTACACCAACACGCACGACGCCGACCCGAAGGACGCCGCGGCGAAATGACCGTGCTCGCGCGCCAGGATCCGCGCGCGGCGACCGGGTTCGCGGCCGCGGGCGTCGCCCTCGGGCTCCTGGCGCTGGTGAAATGGTGGCTGCCGCTGCTGGTGATCGGCGCGCTGGTCGTCGGCGCGATCGCGCTGCAGCGACCCGCCGCCTTGGTGCCGGTGGTGTTCGGCGCGATCTACCTCGAGGGGCTGGGGGGCTTCGACGGCGACGTCCTCGCGATCCCGATCACCCTGTCCAAGGCCGCCGTCGCCGCCGCCGGGCTGGCGTGGCTGGTGCACGCCGCGTGGCATCGCAAGGCGCTGCTCCGGTGGACCTCGCTGAGCCCGGGCCTCGCGGCGCTGATCCTGGCGATGATCGTCAGCGTCGCGGCGGCGAAGGATCTCACGCTCGGCACCCCGTTCGTCCTGTTGTTCGGGGTGGTCACCCTGTCGTTCCTGGTCCACCTGATCGCCACGATGGTAGCTCCCGAGGATCTGCGCTGGGTCCTGCGCGCGATGGCGGTCCTCCTCGTGCTGCTGCTCGCCGCCACGGCGGGGCGCGCCGGCCCGGTGGACGTGGTGGAGGGTCGGTTCGCCGGCACGCTCGGCGATCCGAACGAATGGAGCACGTCCCTGATCCTCGCGACACCGCTGCTGGCCGCCGCGCTGGTTCGTGACCGATGGATCGGGGCTACGCCAGTCCTCGGCGCGCTGCTCGCGCTGTTCCCCATCCACGTGCTGCTCTCGCTGTCTCGGGCTGGTCTGATCACGATGCTGCTGATCGCGCCGCTGCTCGTATGGATCCTCCGACCGCGCAAGCGCCTGCTGCTGGCCGGCTTCGTGGCGATCCTCGCGCTGGTGCCGGTGTTCGCGAGCACCGAGGAGCTGACGGAGCGCTACGAGAGCCTCGTCGACGTCGACGCCCGCGAAGCCGACGGGAGCATGAACACACGCACTGGTCTGTTGCGGGTGGGCCTCCTCCTGCTCCGCGAGAACTGGCTCACGGGCGTCGGCGTGGGGATGTTCAGGTTCGAGGCCCTCGGCGCGAACAGCGGCGCCACCGGCACCCACGTCGCGCACAACACCTACCTCAGCGTCGGCGTCGAGCAGGGCCTCCTCGGATTGCTCGCGATGGCGCTGCTCGGGGGCCTCCTGGCGCTGCACGTCGTGCGCACCGTGCGCGCCGCACGCACCGACGCGATGCGCGACGTCGCGCTCGGCTATGCCGCCTCCGTGGTCGGCTTCGGGGTCATGGCCCTGACGCTCGATCTGATCACGTTCGCCGCGGCGTACTTCGCGCTCGGACTGGGCCTCGCGATCGAGCGCGCGGCCGAGCGATCGCCCGAGGCGCTGGCCGCCGCGGAGCTCGGCTAGGTGCTGGCCATCGCCTGGCTGTGTGCAGCGCTCGCGGCCGAGCCGCTCCTGCTCGACGCCGGCGGGCTCGACAGCCCGGTCCACCCGGGGTTCGCGCGCCTCGATCCCTACGGGTCGACCGATCCCCGCGCGACGTGGGAGAAGCCTCCCCCGCGACCGGCGCGCTGGGTGGGCGAGCCCGACGCGCTGGCCGGAGACTGGCTGCCACCCGGAGGCGTGCTGCGCCTGGCACTGGAGCCCGGCGCATGGACCCTGCACGTGATGCTGGGCGAGGTGTCTCGAACGGGACCACCGTGGTTCGCGGTGCGCCCAGGCGAGCCGCTCGGCGTCCGGGTCGACGGCGCGCCACGACTCCACGAGGAGGTGCCGGACGGCGAAGCGTTCCTCGCCTCACCCTGGTACGCGCGCGCGCCGTTTCCCGCCTTCGTCGACGGCGAGACGGAGTGGGAGCGGCAGGTGGCACCGCGCCATCCGTGGCGCTCGGTCGACGTCGTCGTCGGCGAGGACGGACTCAGCGTCGAGCCCTACGGCGCCGCCCTGCAGGCGCTGGTCGCGGTGCCCGCGGCCGAGGTTGCGCTCGGCGAGGTGCTGCGCGAGACCACCGCCCTCGCGCGACGCGAGGCGTTCGAGACGTTCGTGGCCCCCGAGTCCACCGTGTGGGGCGTACCCGCGACCGGGTCTGGCCCGCTCCGGGTGCAGGCGCTGGGCTGGGACGCGCTTCCCGACGCGGACGCGCCAGCCACGACGTCGCTGTCGTGGGCCCTCGCGCCCGACGAGCGCACCGGGGTCGCGCTGTGGCTCTTCCCGGGTGACGGCGCCGTCACCTGGCGCGTCGAGGGCCTGGACGGCCTCGACGTGCGCGGGCACGAGATCCACTGGCTCGATCAGCGCGGACACACGGCGCGCACGCGTCAGCCTCGGCCCGCGTTCCTGCGGCCTTCGGACGGCACCCTGCGCGGCGGCCAGGGCGCGCCGGTCGGTCTGGGCTTGGTCGTGCGCGTCCCGGCCCACGCCGCGCCCGGGGCCGTCTCGGGCCGCGTGGTGCTCGAGCGCGGCGCAGACCGCGTGGTCGTGCCGATCTCCGCGCGCGTCCGTGACCTGCCGCTCGCGCCCCTGCCTGTCCCGGTCGGCTTCTTCGCCGACGTGCGGATCGCCGCGACGCTCGCGGGCGGCTCCGGCTCGGAGCTCGCGCGCGACGCGCTGGAGGCTGATCTGGCGCTGATGCGCGAGCATGGCGCCACGGCGGTCGCGCTCGCCCGTGCGTCGCCGTGGCCGGGGCGGTGGACGGAGGCCGATCTGGCGTCGCCGGCGCTGTTCGAGCACGCCGTCGCGCAGTGGCGCGCGCTCGGGGGCACCGACTTCGTGTGGATGGACCCGTTCCACGAGCTCGTCGCGCGCTATCGCTCGCCCGGGAGCCCGGACGCCGACGCGCGCCTCGCGCGGGCCGTCGCGTTGGCGCAGATCGCCGCGCGACACGACGTCCCGATCTACGTCTACGACGAGGAGGGGGGGCGGCGGTTCGACGCCGTGCAGGAGGGCGCGGAGGTGGCGGCCGCGCTGCGCTCGGCAGCGCCCGGCGTGCGCCTGTTCGCCGCGGTCCCTCACCCGCTCGAGTGGGACGCGGCCGGCACGTGGGACGTGGCGCTGACCACCCACCAGCCGACGCTGAGCGCCGCCACCACGGCGCGGATCCGCGCGACGGGAGCGAGCCCCTGGGCGTACAATCTGGTGCCCGGGCGCGCGGCGCCGGGGTTGATGCTGTGGGCGCTCGGCGCGGAGGGGATGCTCCAGTGGCACTGGAACGACGCGGGCGGCGATCCGTTCGACGACGTGCACCAGACCACGCAGCACCAGTACGCGATCGGCGCGCCGGGCGGGATCGCGGCGTGGCCGACGGTGATGCTCGCGTCGTTCGCGGAGGGCATCGCCGACCATCGCTACCTGGCGACCCTCGAGGCGCTGGTCGACGACGCCGAGCGCGCCCGGAGCCCGCGACGGCGCGCGGCCGCCCTTCACGGCAGGGCCCTGCTGGACGCGGCGCGCGGCGCGATGGACGGCGCCTGGCCCGTCGGGGTCCACGACGGCTCGATCGCCTCCGAGCAGCGCCTCGCGCTGCTGCGAGACGCGGTCGGCGACGCCGCCGAAGCGCTCCGAGCGTACGCGCGCCCCACGCGAACCGCGCGCCCCGACCCGCCCGAAGCCGCCACGGCGCTTCGCTGGTCTACGCAGCCCGTGGTCCGCCTGCCGACGCGCCGCCCCTGGGCGCCACCCGTTCAGGATGGCGTGCCGACCTCGGCGTCCCCCCACCTCGCCCTCGACGGCCAGCTCGACGAGCCGGGTTGGTCCCTCGGGTCGCCCGGCCGATCCGCGCAGCTGCTCCCCGACGGTCCGCCCGTGCCCGACGTCGGCCTGCGCGCGCTCGTCACCCCGGACGGCCTGGCGCTCGCGATCACCGGGCTGCCTCCGGGGTACCGCGCGCGGATCCTCGTCGATCCGCAGGGTGCAGGTCAGCGTTGGTTCGTGGTGACGGTCGACGCATCGGTCGTGGCGGAGGTCTGCGGCTTCCCACCGCTGACGCTCCCGGTGGAACGGTACCTGAGCCCGCGCGCCGCGCCGTGCGTCCCCGCGCCGACGCCCCGCGTCGCATCCGACGGAGAGACGCGAGAGATCCTGTGGTCGTGGACGTCCCTCGGCCCCGCCAGCGGCGCGCTGCGCGTCGGTGGCCAGGTGCTCGGTCCCGACGGCGTCGTCGCGACATGGACACGGACCCCGGGGCGCACGCTCGGTCCTGACGACGCGCTGCCGCTCGCGGACGGTCGACCCGCCGCCTGGCTGCGGATCGCGCCCGCCGCGCGCGACGGCGTGCGCACGGCCACGCTCCGCGCCGCGAGCGGCCCGCGCGGCAGATGGCAGTGGGTGGTGATGGACCGGGGCGCACTGCTCCAGGCCGGCGCCGTCAACCTCGAGGGTGCCGAGGCGACGTTCACGTTCGCGGAGCCCGGCCACGAGTGGTTCACGGTGCTCGCGGTGGCGGACGAACCCGGTCCGCTGCCGCACGCGACGATGGCCCGCGCGCGCTGGGACTACGGCGACCTCGCCCTGACCACCCCGGTGTTCGACGATGCGATCGAGCTGGCGTGGCGGCTCCCCGCGGCCGTCTCGGAGCTCGAGATCACGGTTCGTGACGTCGACGGTGCGCTCCTCGGGGATGCGCGGGTCGATCTCGACGCCGGGACCGGTGCGCTGCGTGTCGAAGCCGATCCAGGCTGGCCCGACACCGTCCGGGTGGAGGCCGCAGGCTTCGGGGTCCTGGGCACGGCGCTGCGGCGCCACCGTCACGGTGCGCCATGATCCGGGTCACGCACCTCCTCACCTCCACCGCGCCCGGGGGCGCCGAGCGACTCGCGGTGCACCTGCTGCGCCACCTGGATCGGACGCGGTTCGCGCCGAGCGTCCTGCTGCTCTACGGGCCATCCGGTAGCGACCTCGACACGCTGCTGGCCGACGCGGACATCCCGGTGCACGCGCTCGGGAAGCGCGGCCCCGGTCCGCGCCCCGCGGTGGCCGCGCGCGCGTGGGGAGCGGTCTCCCGCCTGCGGCCCCACGTCGTCCACACGCACGGCTATGCGCTCGCCTACGTCCTCCCCGCGCTGTGGGGGCTCCGCGTCCCCGCGGCGGTCCACACGGTGCACACCGAGGCCGACCGCGAGACGCTGCGCGCAGGCGGCCGGCTGCTGCACCGCGTCGCGTTCTCGACCGGGGTGCAGCCGGTGTTCGCGTCGGCGTCGATCCGCGCCTCGTTCGAGCGCCTCTATCCACAGCGACACGGCGTCGTGATCGAGAATGGGATCCCGCTCGGCGCGCACGGGACGGCCGATGGCGCGGCGTGGCGCAGCGCGGAGGGCTTCACCGCGCGCGATCGGATCGCGCTGTTCGTCGGACGACTCGAGCCGGTGAAGCGCCCCGCGGCGCTCGTCGAAGCGTTCGCCGAGGTCGCGCGAAGGCTGCCCGACGCGAAGCTCGTGCTGCTCGGCGAGGGCTCCGAGCGCGGCGCGGTGGAGCGGGCCGTCGACGCCGCGGGACTCGCCGAGCGGGTCCGCCTGCTCGGCTTCTGCGACGACGTGCCCTCGGCGCTGGCCGGGGCGGACGTGATGGTGCTGAACTCGGCCTACGAGGGCCTGCCGCTCGCAGTGATCGAGGCGATGGCCGCCGGTGTGCCGATCGTCGCGCCGCGCGTCGGCGCGCTCCCGGAGGTCGTCGGAGCGAACGACGCCGGGCTCCTGTTCGCGCCCGGCGACGCCATCGGTCTCGCCGAGGCGCTCGCGGCGCTGCTCGACGACGCGACGGCGCGCGCGCGCCAAGGGGCGGCCGGTCGCCGCGTCGCCACCGAGCGGTTCTCCATCGACGCGGCCGCACGCCGCTACGAAGCGCTCTACGAGCGACTGCTACAGCGCTGACGTGTCAGAGCGCCCGCAGCGCGCGGACGTCCGCGGCGCGCCACGCCCCCGACAGCCACGACAGGCCCACGTACAGCGCCGCGCCCACCGCGACCCGGGCGAGCACGTGCCAGCCGGGCACCGCCAACACCACGAGCGCCATCGCCGCGGTCGGGGCCGCGGCGCGAAGCAGCGGCTCGCCCCACGGCACGTCCCGAACCCGATCGCCGAGCGAGCGCGCGAGCCATACGAACAGCACGACCTCGGTGAGGACCGTCGTCACCGCCGCGCCGACGACCCCGTAGATCGGCACGGCCACCAGGTTTGCCGCGAGGTTGAGGAACGCCGCGACCGCAACCCCGCGCGTGCGCGCCTCCTGGCGATCGAGCGCCGAGAGCGCGTTGCCGAGCGCGTTGTTCACGAAGCGAAGCGGCACCATGCCCAGCAGCCACAGGAACGCTGGCGTCCCCGCGCGATACGCGTCCCCGACCAGGTAGACCAGCAGCGGCTCGGCCACGCACAGGCCACCCACCGCGATCGGCAGGCTCACCGCGAGGAGCAGCCGCACCTCGAGAGCGAGCTCCGCACCCGCCGCGCGCGGATCACCGACCAGCCGTGCCATCCGCGGGTAGACCGCACGGTTGAGCACGAGCGCGACGATCGGGAGCTGGATCACGAGCAGGCTCGCGGCCCGGTACAGCCCGACGTCCCCATCCCCCCGAAACGCCGCCAGCACCAGCAGATCCGACGACAGATAGATCGCGCTGAACACCTGGTTCAGCCCGTACTGCCGCCCTGCCCAGATCAACGCGCGCACCTCGGAGGTCGACGTGCGCCACACGATCGACCCGATCCGCCGATGGAAGACCAGACCCATCACGCCGAGCGCCGTGAGCCCCGACGCGACCTGCGCGCCGAACACTCCCGGGATTCCCGCACCGAGCGACACGGCCACGACGGTCGCCGCGAGCAGGACCGCGCGGCTGATCACCGTGGCCGAGGCGACCGCGCCCATCCGGCGCAGCCCTTGGAACACCGACTCGGCGAGGACGCCCAGGCTGCGCGCGCCGAGCGCGACGCCCGCGAGCGCGGACGCCAGCAGCAGCCCCGGGCGCCCTGCGAACAACGCGACGTAGACCACGATGCCCGCCGTCGCCAGGACCGAGAGCGCCGCGGTGGTCACGAGCCCACGCCCGAGCATGGCGCCCGCCTGCTCGGGCGCGCGCGCTACGTCGCGCGCCACGAGGAGCTGCAGGTTCATCTGCGCGACCGCCGCGAACAACGACGCGATCGCGACCAGGAACGAGAACACGCCGAAGCCTTCGCGGCCGAGCGCGCGCGCCAGGTAGACCTGCACGATGATCGCGACCAGCGCGCCGATCCCCTGCGCGATCACCAGATAGCCGAGGTTCCCGGACCGGGGTGCCGGCGCCCTCGGGGCGTCGCCGCCCACTGTCAGGTCGTTACCGATGGCGGATCGCCCTCGCTTCGCGGCACATCGTACCCACGTCGTCCACGACGTGCCGGTTGGACCACACGATCGGCCGGCGATAGGGTGACGACCTCGGATCGAGGCGACGATGCGCACCTTCTTGTTCCTGATCATCGCGCTCGCGGGCTGCAGGCTCGCGGACTTCGACGAGGACGGGTTCGGCCCGCGCGACGACTGCGACAACTTCGACCCCACGGTCTACCCGGGCGCGCCAGAGCTGTGCGACGGCCTCGACAACGACTGCGACGGCGAGATCGACGAGGGCACCGACCGGCGCACCTACTACGCCGACACCGACGGCGACGGCTTCGGCGATCCCGGCGTGACGGTCGAGGCGTGCGTACCGCCGCAGGGGTTCGTTGCGAACGGGCTCGACTGCGACGATGGCGACGACGCGATCCACCCCGACGCGATCGAGCAGTGCGACGGCGTCGACAACGACTGCGACGGCGAGCTCGACGAGTCGGGCGACGCGGCCACCCTGTTCTACCTCGACCTGGACGGAGACGGCTTCGGCACGCCCGACTACGCGGTGGAGGCGTGCGCAGCGCCCGAAGGCTTCGTCGCGAACGACGACGACTGCAACGACGCCTCGGTCGACGCCTTCCCTGGTGGCGTCGAGATCTGCGACGGCCTCGACAACGACTGCGACGGCGTGGTGGA
>CAYQSE010000030.1:0-8152 GCA_964419905.1 uncultured Enterobacteriaceae bacterium | reverse complement strand
CCCGACGCCCCGGGCGCGCTGACCTGGTGGGTCGACGCCGACGGCGACGGCTTCGGGGACCCCGAGGGGTCGGTGGTCACCTGCGCGGTGCTCGCGGGGCACGCGCTGAACGATCTCGACTGCGACGACACCGACCCCGCGATCAACCCGGCGGCGGTCGAGCGGTGCGGCGGAGAGGATCGCAACTGCGACGGCCTCGCGCCCCCGCTGTGCACCTCGTGCCTGACCGTGCTCCAGGGCGGCGCCGCGGACGGCGACGGCGTCTACACCATCGATCCGGACGGGCCCGGGGGCTCGATCGCGCCCGTCGACGTGTGGTGCGACATGACCACCGACGGGGGCGGCTGGACGCTCGTGCAACGCACGGTGTGGAGTTGGGACCAGAGCAAGGCGCTGCGCGGCACGTACGACGACTGGTACGAGGACGTGGTCGGCAGCCCGGAGCCGGGCGAGGCGTGGCGGCTCGCGGGCTACGCGTGGCCGTACGTGTCCGCGTCGAACGAGCACCTGCTCGTACACACACCGCGTACCACCGGCGGCGGCGCGTGCGATCCCTTGTACTACAAGGCCACGAACGGCGCGATCAAGGTGAACGCCGCGACCTGCACGCTCACCGGCGCCCAGTCGAGCGGCACGCTGTTCAACAGCACCGAGCTCTCTACGTTGGACAGCGGTCCGTCCGTGTGCGGCGCGCGCGCCGACACCGTGCCGTGGTTCTATGCGGCGTGCTGCACGACCTGCCCGACCTATCAGGGTCCGTTCTGGCCGGACGAGCCGCACCCGATGGCGACGTACCTGAGCCGCCTCGACCTGTTCGGACGCGATCTGAGCGCGGTCTGCGCAAACGAGACCCCGCTCGCGAGTGAGATCAGCGCCACCGCGATCGGGCTCGACGAGATGGCGTACTACCTTCGCTGAGCGCGACGGCGATCAGGCGCGCCGCGCCCACCCCACCGCGCTCTCCGCCATGTCTCGAAGCGAACGGGTCGCCACGAACCCCAGCGCGTCCCGCGACCGATCGACGGCGGCCACCACCGCCGCCGGATCGCCCGGGCGACGCGGCGCCGGGATCGCGGCGATGCGCACGCCCGCCGCGGCGCCGATCGCCGCGATCACCTCGAGCACCGTGCTGCCGGTGCCGGTGCCGACGTTCCACACGTGCTGGCCGCCCCGCGCGAGCAGGTGTCGCGCCGCGGCGACGTTCGCCGCGGCCACGTCGCAGACGTGCACGTAGTCGCGTACACAGGTGCCGTCCCGGGTCGGCCAGTCCGTCCCGTAGACCTCTACCGCGGGCGCCGGATCGCCGAGCCGGCGCAGCACCACCGGGAAGAGGTTCGGGCTGGCCTCGCCGAGCTCCCCGAGTCGCGCCGAGGGGTGCGCGCCGCATACGTTGAAGAACCGCAGCGAGGCGACGTCCAGCCCCGCCGCGTTCAGCACGACCTCGCCCTCCAACTTCGTCGCGCCGTACGGACTCACCGGCGCGGGCGCAGCATCCTCCCCGATCCGAGCGGAGTCGGGCTCGCCGTAGACCGCGCCCGACGAGGCATACACGACCCGGCGCACCCCGGCACGCTGCATCGCTGCGGCGAGCGTGGCAGTGGCCTCTACGTTGTTCCGCACATACCAGTCCGGGTGCGCGACCGACTCGGGCGCCGACTTGTAGGCCGCGATGTGCAGCACGACGTCGGCTGTGTGGCGGGCGAACACGTCATCGAGGAACGCGGCGTCGCAGAGATCGCCGACCTCGAGCGGGACTTCGCGCCCGATCAGCGCCTCGACGCGCCGAACCGCCTCGAGATGGCCGCGCACGAGGCTGTCGACCCCGACGAGGTCGAAGCCCGCGTCGCCGAGCGCGACGAGGACGTGGCTGCCGATGTAGCCCGCCGCGCCGGTCACCAACGCCTTCATCGGTTCCCCCCGTCCTTTCCGGTGATCGCCGCCCGCCGCGGCGCGAGCAGCCCGCGCAGCGGGACGTGCCACACCGGCTCCTCGGCCATCCCGCGCGACGCGAGCACCGCGTTCGCCGCCAGCAGCCCCGACGTCGCCGCGGCCTCCATCAGCATCGCCGGGAACGGCAGCTTCACCCAGTCGCCCGCCAGGTAGAGGCCGTCGACGGACGTGGTCACGCGCGGACGGCGCTTCGCCATCCCGACGTGGAACGCGGTGAAGTCGCGCTTGAGCTGGAGGTGCTCGCGCACGATCGGCAGCGGCGCCGCCTGCGGGGCGTAGTGCAGGAAGCCCGCGACGAGCGCGTCGCGCACCTCCGCCTCGGTGGTCAGCCCATCGGGGATGGCGTAGCAGTGCAGCTCGACCACCGACTCGCCCTCGCGCTCGAGCCACGCGCGGCTGCTCTCCTCGGTCTGGTGCACGATCGCGATCGCGTCGAGCGCGCCAACCCGCTCGGTGACGAGGTAGCTGACGTGCGGCCACGGCACCTCGCCCTTCAGCCACAGCCGCAGCACCGCGTAGCCCTGGGCCGTGCGGAGCGCCGCGAGGTCGCCGGCGAGGTTCGGCGCCTCGTCCGCGAGCCACGGGCTCGAGCCCGCGATCGCGCGCACGCCGCCCGGATCGCACGCGAGGATCACCGCGTCGTAGACCTCGCCGTGCACGCGGAACCGCGCGCCGTCCCGCTCGATGCCCTCGACCGGCGTGCCCAGGTGCAGGCGCGCGCCGTGCGCCGCGAGGTGGGCACGGAACGGCGCGAGCAGCGTGTGCTCGTGATCGTCCTGCGGCACGTCGTAGAGCAGCCCCGCGTCGTTGGACAGGTAGTAGAAGTGGAAGCTCTTGAGCAGCTCGGCGGTCGACAGCCGGTCGGTGCTCGCGAAGAACGCCCGGGCGAACGTGTTGAACGACAGCATCAGGCTGTCGGGCACCTCGGCCATCCGCGCGAACTCGGCGAACGAGACGTCGTCGTAGCGCGCGAACGTGCTCGCCTCCTCGTACTCGAGCATCGCGCGGAGGTGGATGGACTTCGGGTTCCGGGCGACCTTCCACAGGTCGTAGAAGCCGTGCCACCACAGCGAGAGCAGGTTGATCAGCGGCGTGGTCGCGACCTTGCGGTACGAGTGCTCGGTGCCATCGCGCGACAACACCTGGTAGTCGGCGATCCGCGACATCCGCTGATCTGCGCCCGTCTTCGCCAGGAAGCCGCGCAGGTTGTGGTAGTTCAGGAAGAAGGCGTGGAAGCCGTGCTCGACGCGATGCGTGCTGCCGTCCGACGTCACGTCCTCCCACGAGCCGAGCTTGCCGCCGAGGTAGGGGTTGCGCTCGATCAGATCGACCGAGAACCCGCGCTCGGCGAGCGTGGACGCCGCCACGATCCCGGCGAGCCCGCCGCCGATCACCGCGACGCGCGACTCGCCGAACAGGCGCTGGGGGCCGTCCAGCCGCTCGGGGTTCCACAGGTTGCGGTAGCCGCCCAGCCGCCGCGCGACGAGTGGCGCGAACAGGCGCTCCACCCAACTAGGATCGTGGCTCATCTCGACTCGGGGAAGAGGTCCTTGGACGCCCTACCCTGCTCTCAGCGCGGCGACTATCCGCTCGGCGGCGCGCCCGTCCCCGTAGGGGTTGTGCGCGCGACGCATCGCGGCGTACGCGGCCGGATCGGTGAGCAGGGTGAGCACGCCGTCGCGAATCGCGGTGGGATCCGTGCCGACCAGCCGCACGGTGCCCGCCGCGACGCCCTCGGGCCGCTCGGTCGTCTCGCGCATCACCAGCACCGGCTTGCCCAGGCTCGGCGCCTCCTCCTGCACGCCGCCGGAGTCGGTCAGGATCAGCGTGGCGCGGTCCATCAGCCGCACGAACGGCGGGTAGTCGAGCGGAGCGAGCAGGTACACGTTGGGCAGGTCGCCGAGCGTGCCGTGCACCGGCGCCTGCACCGACGGGTTCAGATGCACCGGGTAGACGAACGCGACGTCGGGCCGCTCCAGCGCGAGCGCGCGGATCGCCGCGCAGATCCGCGCGAATCCCTCGCCGAACGACTCGCGCCGATGCCCGGTGATCAGCACCAGCGGCCGATCGTCGCCGAGCAATGGCCAAGCGGCGCCGAGGGCGTCGCGCCAGGAGCGCGGATCGGCCGCCGCGACGCGATCGCGCACCCACAGGAGCGCGTCGATCACGGTGTTCCCGGTGACGTGGATGCCGCCGGGCGCCGCGCCCTCGGCGAGCAGTGCGTCGCGCGCGCGCTCGGTCGGCGCGAAGTGCCACCTGCACAGCCGATCCGCGAGCACCCGGTTGGCCTCCTCGGGCCACGGCGCCGAGAGGTCGCCGGTGCGCAGCCCCGCCTCGACGTGCCCGATCGGCACGCGCGCGTAGAACGCCGCGAGGGACGCCGCCAGCGTGGTCGTCGTGTCGCCGTGCACGAGCACCACGTCGGGCCGCTCCGCGCGCAGCACCTCGCGCAGCCCGAGCAGCACCCTGCTGGTCAGATCGGTGAGGTCCTGTCCCGGCTGCATCAGGTCGAGGTCGTGGTCGGGGACGATGCCGAACACGTCGAGCGCGGCGTCGAGCATCCCGCGGTGCTGGGCGGTGACGCACACGCGTCCGTCGAGATCCGGCGCGTCCGCGATCGCTTGGACCACCGGCGCCATCTTGATCGCCTCGGGCCGGGTCCCGAACACCGAGAGCACCTTCATCGGAGCGCCCCGCACACGTCCATCACGATCCGATCGTCCAGCGCGGCGCGACCGAGCGCGCGAAACGCGCGGTGCGCGACGAGGATCACGACCAGATCGGCGTGCTCGAGGCAGGTCTCGAGCGAGAGCAGCGGGAACTCGTCGAAGCGCGGCAGGTTCGGATCGCACGCGAGCACGGTGCCATCCACCCGCTCGCGCAGCGCGCGCGCGACCTCGAGCGCGGGCGACTCGCGCAGGTCGTCGATGTCGGGCTTGTAGGTCAGCCCGAGCACCGCGACGACCGGATCGCGGAACCGCGCGGCGCGCTCGAGCACCCGCTCGATCACCCAGTGTGTTTTCGCCTCGTTCACCTCGCGACCCCGACGGATCAGCCGGGCCTCCTCGGGCGCGGACGACACGATGAACCACGGATCGACCGCGAGGCAGTGACCGCCGACGCCGGGCCCAGGCGTGAGCAAGTTGACGCGCGGGTGGCGGTTCGCGAGGCGGATCACCTCCCACACGTCCACGCCCAGCCGGTGCGTGATCATCGACAGCTCGTTCGCCAGCGCGATGTTCACGTCGCGCGACGCGTTCTCGACCAGCTTGACCAGCTCCGCGGTGCGCGCGTCGGTGCGGAGCACCTCGCCGCCGACGAAGCGCTCGTAGAACGCCGCCGCGGCTTCCGTCGACGCGGCGTCGACGCCGCCGACGATGCGATCGTTCTCGATCAGCTCGCGCAGGATGTGCCCGGGCAGCACGCGCTCGGGGCAGTGCGCGACGAACACCGAGAGCGCGCCATCGACGACCAGATCCGGACGTGCCGCTGCGAGACGCGCCGCGATGGCGTGCGTCGTGCCGACCGGCGAGGTCGACTCGAGGAGGACGAGATCGCCCGTTCGCAGGTGCGGCGCCACCGCGTCGGTCGCCGCCTCGACGTAGGACAGGTCGGGTTGGTGCCCCGCTTTGAACGGTGTCGGCACCGCGATGATCGTGACCGGCGCCGGCGCCGGGGTGGTCGCGGCGACGAGGTTGCCGGAGTTCACCGCGGACCGCACGAGCACGTCGAGCTCGGGCTCCTTCAGGTGGATCTCGCCGCGACCGATCGTCTCGACCACGCGTGGGTTCGTGTCGACCCCGCGCACCAAGAGCCCCTTCGTCGCGAGCAGGGACGCGGTGGGCAGACCGATGTAGCCGAGCCCGACGACGCAGAGATCAGGGTTCATGCGTGCTCCTCGGCGCGCTGTGAAGACGGCTCAGAACGCGGACTGTCGCAGGTAGAGGCGATCGCCGGGCTCGAGTGTGACATCGGGATCGCGACCCGCGAGGATGCGCTTCAGGTTGACCGGGATGCGCTCGCCGCCACGCAGGACGTACGCGCCGCGAAGCTGTGCGGTCTGCGAGGGCCCGCCCACCTTCGTGAGCGCCTGCGTGACGGTCAGGCCCTCCCAGAACACGACCGCGCCCGGCTTCGCGACCTCCCCGGCCACATACACGAACTGCCCCTCGGGCACCGTGATGACGTCGCCGCGCTCGAGCAGCACGTCCCCCTCGCCACGCGACAGCAGCGCGTCGAGGCCGACCACGAAGGTCTCGCCGCTGACGCGCCGGATCCGAACCTCGCGCGCGCTCTTCTCGGCGTCGATGTTGCCGGCGCGCGCGAGCAGGTCGAGGATTGTCGTCGGGCCCGAGAGGAAGTACTCGCCGGGACGACGCACCGCGCCGACGACCGAGACCTTCTGGCTGCGGTACTCCTCGACCTCGACCGAGACCTGCGGGCGAACCAGGTAGCCATCGGAGAGGCGCTCCGCGAGCCGCTGCGCCGCCTCGTGCGGCGAGAGCCCGCGCACCTCGACCGCGCCGACCAGCGGGACGAACACGCGCCCGTCCTCTCCCACGGTCGCGCTGCCCGAGAGCTCGGGCTCCCCGTAGATCTGGATGCTCAGGAGATCGCGCTCGCCGATGCGGTAGGCCTCGGTCGCCGCGTCCGCGACCGGAAATCCAGGCCTTCCAGTCGCCGGGAAGGCGAGCAGCGCGCACAGCGCAAGGGTAAAGCGCACGGGTTCGACTCCTCGGGGACCGCCCCAATATGCACACGCCCCCGCGCGGGGACAACCACGCCGCGCGACCGACCCCCTGTTGACCCGCGAGCCCGCCATGATCGATCCGACCTCGTTCCGCACCGAGCTCGAGCGCCTCCTGCTCGTCGAGCTGTTCCGCGCCTGGCGCGAGGAGAACCGCGAGCGGTTTCGCGGCGCGATGACCCCACCCCAGCTCGCGCTCAACGACGCCGACGACGTGCTCGCGCACTACCGACCGCGCGAGCGGGGCCTGGTGTTCTCGCGATCCCTGCTCCGCACCGCGTCGTGGAGCGCGGTGCTCGAGGTGCTTCGGCACGAGATGGCGCACCAATACGTGGCCGAGGTCCTCCGGGTGCTCGACGAGCCGCCGCACGGCCCGGCGTTCCAGCGGGTGTGCGCCGCGCGCGGCATCGACGCCTCCTGTCACGGCCTCCCCGACGCGACGGCCCCGGTCGACGCCGACCGCGAGCGGCTCGTCCGGCGCGTGAAGAAGCTGCTCGCGCTCGGCGGCAGCCCCAACGAGCACGAGGCCCAGGCCGCGATGCGCGCCGCGCAGCGCCTCGTCCTCGAGCACAACCTCGCCGCACTGCACGAGGTGTCGGCCAACGACTACGCCGCGCGCCAGCTCGGCGATGGCCAACTCCGCACGCCCGCGCACGAGCGCATCCTCAGCGGCATCCTGGCGCGGCACTTCCTCGTCCGCACCATCTGGGTGCCGGTCTACTTCGCCGATCGCGCCAAATACGGACGCGCGCTCGAGATCTCGGGCACCCACGCCAACCTCGAGCTCGCCGAGTACGTCCACACCTACGTGCTCCGCACCGCCGAGCGCGCGTGGAAGCAGTGGCGGCGCGCCGATCCCGAGCGCGCGAAGGGGCAGCGCAGCCGGTATCTCCTCGGCGTGATGCTCGGCTTCCAGGAGAGCCTGCGCGAGCAGGAGCGCGTCAACCAGCAGACCGGGCTGGTGTGGGTCGGCGACCCGGGCCTCGAGGCGTGGGTCGGCCGCCGCTACCCGCGCCTCAGCCGCGGCCGCACCATCACCTACTACCACACCGACGCGCTCCACCAGGGCAAGGCCGAGGGCCGGCGCCTGAAGATCCACCGCGGCCTCCCCGAAGACCCGACCCAGCGCGGCCGCCTGCTCGGCTGAATCCAGTTCCCAGAAACCGATGTCTCACCTTTGCCTCGGGGCAGAAGACAGGGCGACGCCATTCGACGCCCCATCCCTGAAGTCCCTCCTCGCCGGTGCGAGCGCCCTGGTTCGACCACAGAGGTCCACGGTGGTCCACAGAGCAAGCCGCCCCGATCTCCTGGACCTCGAAGCATTGCTGAAGTGGGGGTCAGCACGATCCATGAACGTGGGGCGGGCGTCCCGCCTCAGGATTGATCACATCTCCATGAATACCCGCTGAAGGCGGGTTCACGAGGCTCCATGAACGTGGGCCGGGCGTCCCGCCC
>CAYQSE010000029.1:0-35333 GCA_964419905.1 uncultured Enterobacteriaceae bacterium | reverse complement strand
CGAGCGCCCGGCGCGTGTCGTCGCCGAGCCAACAGAGGTCGCCGATCCGGTGGAGGAGCCGAAGCCCGCGCTCGCCCCGCTGCTCGTCAAGGTGATGGGCCCGTCGGGTCGGCCGGTCGGTGGCGCCGAGGTGCGGATCGTCGGTACGCTCGGCGTGCCGCTCAAGACCGGCGCGGACGGCCTGCTCGAGGCGAACCTCGTGCCCGGGTCGTATACGCTGACGGTCGCGCGGGAGGGCTGGGTCACCGAGGAGCGGACGGTGCGCGTCGGGGCGTCGCGCGGCGGCGCGGTCACGGTCGTGCTGCGGCCCGAGGAGGTCGTCGTCGATCGCGAGGCTGGCCAGATCTACCTGAACCGCAAGGTGTTCTTCGAGATCGACAAGGCCACGCTCGAGGTGGCTTCGCTTCGCACCCTCGACGTGCTCGCCGCGCTGTTGCTGCACAACCCGGACATCCGGCGCGTGCGCATCGAGGGGCACACTGATTCCACGGGCACCGACGCACACAACCAGGATCTGTCACAGCGCCGCGCCGAGGCGGTTCGGGACTACCTGATCGGCGCCGGCGTCGCCGCGGACCGCCTCGAGGCAAAGGGCTACGGCGAGTCGCGGCTGCTCCAGGAGGGCGACACCGAGGACGTCCACGCGACGAACCGCCGCGTGGAGTTCCACCTCGTCGACGTGGGGACGAAGTGAGCGGCGCGCCGACCCGGCTCGCGACGACGATCCTGGTGCTGCGGCCGAGCGACGATGGGTTCGAGGTGTTCCTGGTGCGGCGGCATCGCCGCAGCGGCTTCCTGCCCGACGCGTGGGTGTTCCCGGGCGGGCGCGTCGACGCGAGCGACGCGCTCGCCGACGATCCGGCGGTGCGCGGCGGCGAGCGCGCGATGGCGCATCTCGGGCTCGGTCGCGACGAGGCGGTCGCCACGCTCGTCGCGGGCGTCCGTGAGACGTTCGAGGAGGCCGGGATCTGGCTCGGTGACGGCGCGCTCCCCGAGGCGGCGCGCCTCCCGCTCTCGCGCGGCGAGGTGCGCCTCGCCGACCTGCTCGCGCAGCACGAAGCGACGATCGACCTCGATCGCCTCGCGCCCTGGGCGTGGTGGATCACGCCGGAGATCGAGCCCAAGCGCTACGACACCCGCTTCCTCGTCGCCGTCGCGCCCCGCGGCGCGGGTGGCGTGCACGACACGCACGAGACGGTCGAGAGCGGCTGGTTCACGCCTGCCGAGATCCTCGAGGGGGCCGACGCGGGCCGCTTCCCGATGGCGCCGCCGACGTGGTGGACGCTCTGCGAGCTCGTGGCGTTCCAGCGGGCCGAGGAGGTGTTCGCGGCGGGGTGGACGCGTCCCTCGGCGCCGATTCAGCCCATCTTGCACCTCGGCCCCGACGGTCTGCAGCTCTGCTTGCCGGGACATCCGAGCCATCCGGCGCCCGCGATCCCCGGCCTGCCCCCGATCGTGTGCTTCCGACAAGGGCGCTGGTGGACGGAGGAGACGGGCTCGCGTACGGAGACGCCATGACCGAGATGTTTCCGCCGGCCCTCCCGCCCACCGCGTTGCGCAGGCGCTGTGATCCGGCCACGCTGCTGTTCGACACCACCGACGCGCTCCCGGACGTCGAAGAGGCGCTCGGGCAGGAGCGCGCCGCCGACGCGATCCGGTTCGGGCTGACGATGCCGCACCCGGGCTACAACCTGTTCCTGCTCGGGCGCGAGGGGTCCGGGCGCCACCACCTCGCGGGGCGGATGGTGCGGGAGGAGGCGGCGCGCCGACCGCGCGCCGACGACTGGTGCTACGTCAACGACTTCGCCCACCCCGAGCGCCCGGCGGCGCTGCGGCTGTCGGCTGGCGACGGACCGCGGCTGCGAGACGACATCCGCGCGTTGGTCGACGACCTCCGGGCCGCGATCCAGGCGGCGTTCCAGGGGGACGAGCTGTCGAAGCGACGCAAGGCCCTGCAGGAAGAGCTGCGCGCGCGCATGGAGGCTGCGATGGCAGCGCTCGGCGAGGAGGCCTCGAGCCGTGGGCTCGCGCTGCTGCATTCGCCGGAGAACCTGGCGCTGGTGCCGACGCGCGACGGACGACCGGTGCCGCCCGAGGAGGTCGCGGAGTGGCCCGAGGCCGAGCGCGACGCGGTGGTCGCGAACAGCCGCGACCTCGCCGGGCGGGTGCAGGCGTTGCTCGAGCAGTTCCCGCGCTGGCAGCAAGCGCAGCGCGAGAAGCTCCGCGCGGTGGAGCGCGAGCTGACGGCGCGCGCTGTCACCCACCTCGTGGACCGGCTGCGCGCGCGTTGGTCGAAGCACGCCGAGGTGGTCGGCTACCTCGACGCGGTACGAGCCGACGTGATCGAGAACGCGACGCGGCTGCTGCACGGCGAGGCGGGCCAGGGCGCGACGCTCGAGGCCGCACAGGAGCCGGTGGACTGGCAGATGCGCTACCAGGTCAACGTGCTCGTCGAGCAGCCGCCCGATGGTGGGGCGCCGGTGGTCCACGAGGACAACCCGACGCTGCCCGCGCTGGTGGGGCGCATCGAGCACCGCACGCACCTGGGCACGATGGTCACCGACTTCACTCGGATCCGCGCGGGTTCGCTGCACCGCGCCAACGGGGGGTTCCTGGTGCTCGACGCGGCCTCGGTGCTCCGTGAGCCGCTGGCCTGGCATCACCTGAAGCGGGCGCTTCGCGCCGGCGAGATCAAGATCGAGTCGCTCGGCGAGGCGCTCGCGCTGGTCACGACCGTGTCGCTGCAGCCTGCGCCCATCCCGCTGTCGGTGAAGGTGGTGCTGGTCGGCGAGCCGCGGCTCTACCACCTGCTCTCGGCGCTCGACCCGGAGTTCTCGACGCTGTTCAAGGTCATGGCCGACGTCGAGCCCGACGCGCCGCGGACGCCCGAGCACGAGCTGCACCTCGCGAAGCTGGTCGCCACGCTCGTCCGCGCCCAGGGTCTCCGGCCGTTCACCGCGGATGCGGTCGCGCGGGTGATCGACTACGCGTCGCGGGTGCGCGGCGACGCGGAGCGGCTCACCACCCACATGCAGACCCTCGACGACCTGTTGCGCGAGGCCGATCACCATGCCGGGAGCGCGGGTCGCGCGACGGTCGACCGCGACGACGTACATCAGGCGCTGCTCGCCGCGCACCGCCGCGCTGGGCTGATCCAGGAGCAGACCCAGGCGGCGCTCGTGCGCGACCTGATCCATGTCGAGACCTCGGGCGCGGTCGTCGGTCAGGTGAACGGGCTGATGGTCGTGGGCGTGCACCCCGTCCCGTTCGGTCGACCGGGACGCGTCAGCGCCTCGGTGCGCCCAGGGACCGGGCAGATCCTGGACATCGAGCGCGAGGTGAAGCTCGGTGGGCCGATTCACAGCAAGGGCGTGCTGATCCTCGGCGGGTTCCTCGGCGGTCGGTTCGCCGTCGATCACCCGCTCGCGCTCGGCGCGACGATCGTGCTCGAGCAGTCCTACGGGCCAGTCGAGGGCGACAGCGCGTCGCTCGCTGAGGCCTGCGCGCTGCTCTCGGCCCTCTCGGGGCTCCCGCTTCGACAAGACGTCGCCGTCACCGGATCGCTCGATCAGCGTGGCCTGGTCCAAGCGGTGGGCGGCGTGAACGAGAAGGTCGAGGGCTTCTTCGCGCTGTGCGCCGCGCGAGGGCTCACCGGGACGCAAGGCGTGATCTTGCCTGCGTCGGTCGCCTCGTTCCTGATGCTCGACGACGCGGTGGTGGCGGCCGCGGAGGAGGGACGGTTCTCCGTGTGGCCGGTGGGCACGATCGACGAGGCGATGGCCGTGCTCACCGGGCTACCCGCCGGCGTGCGCGACGAGACGGGACGCTTCCCGACCGACACGGTGAACGGGCGCGTGCAGGAGCGGCTCGCGAGGCTCGCCGAGCAAGCCATGGCGGCGCGGTCGCCCGGTCCTGGGGCGTGAATCCGGCGGCGATCCCTGCGAACGGGGGCGCGTGATGCTGGTAGGATGCAGCCAGCGCGTCCGCGGTCCGGGGCACGCGCGGGGGCGTCCAGGTGCACGAGGCGAGGCCGGGAGCTGTAGCAGGGGAGGGGGACGAGGCGCTGCCCGTTGTCGCCGTTCGGGTGCTGCTGCTGCACTCGGGCGGCTCGCTCTGGGTCGACGCGGTCGGGATGCAGGGCGCGCGCGTCGCGCCGATGGTCCGATGGCTCGGGGCGTCGGGGCAGGCCGATCTGGGGGCCGTCCCCGAGGCGCTCGGCGCGATGCCTTGCCTGCAGGACGGCGCGGCGGCGCGGCTGTCGCACTTCGTGGTCGCGCTGTCGGCGGGCGAGGTGCCGGCAGGTGAGAGCGCTCAGGTGGCGGTGGCACTCTCGGCGCTCTGGTTCTGGACGGCGTCGCGGCAGGGGATGCCGTGCGCCCGCCCACTCGGCCCGCCGGTCACGGCTGCGCGAATCCTGGCTGGGACGGGCCGGATCGTCCAGCGCCCAGGCGTCGACGGGCTGTATCGGTACGCGGTCGGTGAGGTCGGCGACCTGGACGCGAAGGTCGCGGCGCTGGCGACCCGTCGCGGCGAGGCGGAGGCGATCGACCTCGTGGTCCCCGCGAGCCAGGCCACGGAGGCCGCCGCCGCGATCGCGAGCCACTTCCCCGATGCGCGTGCGGGCGCGACGCCGCTGGCGTGGCGGTGGCCCGCCGGGGCCATCCGGGTGTTCCCGGTCGCTGGGATCGAGGATCTGCAGGACGTGGTGGAGGTCGTGTGTGCCGACGCGCGCCGGTCGTCGCGGGTGCCCGCCGACCTGGAGCCGGGCGTCACGCTCGAGGGGCGCTTCGTGCTGGCCGAGCTGCTGGGTGAGGGTGGCGCGGGCAGCGTGTGGCGCGCCCACGACCGGCAGGAGGGGGTCGAGGTCGCGCTCAAGGTGCTCCACCCGCACCTGGCGCGGGACCCGGCGCGGCTGGGCGCGTTCTACCGCGGCGCGCGCCACATGGTGCGCCTCGCCGGTCCCGGCGTCGCGCGGATCGTGCACAGCCCCGGCAGCGACGGTCCGCATCGCTACTTTGCGCTGGCGTTGCTACCGGGCGGCACGCTTCACCAGGCCGTTCAGAGCGGTCGTGCAGCGCGTGGGGTGGCGCCGATCCTGGAGCTTGCAGCGATCCTCGGCCGCGCGCACGACGCGGGGATCGTGCACGGCGACGTGAAGCCGAGCAATGTCCTCTACGACGCGAACGGCGCCCTGGTGCTGGTCGACTTCGACCTCGGGCGGGAGCGGGACGCGCGCGGGGCGACCACGCGCACGCTCGGCAGCCTCGCCTATTGCGCCCCCGAGCTGCTCGACGCCGCGCCTGCCACCGCCGCGTCCGACGTGTACGGCCTCGCGATGACCGCGCTGTTCCTCCTCCACGGTGCCGAGCTGCCGGCGGCGGCGCTGCGCGAGCCACGGGACTTCCTCGACGGGGTGGTGGCTCCCGCCGCCATAAAATGGGCGCTCGCGGAAGCGCTCTCGCCCGACCCGTCCCGCCGCCCGGCCGACGGTCACGCGCTCGCGCGGGCGCTGCACGCGGCCGTCGCCCGCGGCGACCTCGGGCCGCCCTATCGGGGCCCGAGCGCGCGCGTGGTCGCCGACGGGCGGCGTGCGTCTCGTCGTCTCGGGGTCGCTGCGGCGATCCTGGCGGTCGTCGCGGTCGCGGGTCTGTTCGCGTCCCGCACGGCCGCGGAGTCGGCGCGGACCGCCCGCGCCGAGGTCGCGGCCGAGCGTCGGATCGAGCGCGCGCTGCGCGTCGCAGATGGACGCCCGGGCGAGGCGCTGGCTGTGCTGCGCGCGGCGGGCCGTCTGGACGACGCGAGCGCGGCGTCCCTGCTCGCCGCGGGCGGCTCGGTACGGGTGCTGACGGCCCCGTCCAAGGTGCTCGCGGTGGCGGTGTCGGCCGACGGCGCTCGCGTCGCGGCGGGGACGCTCGGCGGTGTCGTCGTCGCGTGGGACGTCGCGACCGGCGCCGAGGCCTACCGGGTGGAGACCGGACTCGAGCGCGTCACCGTGCTGCGGTTCACGCCGGACGGGCGCGCATTGGCGGCGTGGGCGGGCGACGCGGAGCTACGCGGCGAGCACGACGCGCCGCTGGTGTTCCTCAACGCGACGAGCGGCGCCCGCGTCGACGTGTTCGCCGCGGCAGCCTCCCCAATCGACGTCAGGTTCGGTGACGATCACGCGCTGACCCTGCACACCGACCGGGTCGTGTTCTGGGACCTGGCGACCGGTGCGCCGCTGCGCGAGGTCGCGCACCCGACCAACCGGGGCTTCATCGCACCGCACGCGCGCGAGGCGTTGATCCTGGAACAGGGGCGCGCCTCGCGGCATGATGGCGCGGGCGAGGTCGCGGCGCTCGCGCCGATCGTCCTGGATGGGCGACACGCCTGGAGCGGGGACGGCGCGAGGTTCGCACTGGGTTCGCCGACGACGCTGCGGGTGTACGACACCGACAGCCTGTCGCTCCTGGCGGCGATTCCGGTCGCGTGCCATCGCCGGATCGTCCTCGATGCGACCGGCACGCGAGCGATCTGCGGTGGCGAGGGCACGGACGCGGCGTGGGTGTCGATCGAGAGCGGTGAGGTGGTCCCGCTCGAGCACGGGGCGCGGCTGTCGACCGCGGCGTTCCTCGAAGGCGTCGTCGCAACGACGACGTTCGACGGCGGCGTGTTCGTGTGGGACGTCGCGCGGGGCGCGCTCGTCGCGTTCCTCGCAGGGCACGACGGGCTGGTCACCGACGTCGCGGCGCTCGGTCGGGAGCACCTCGTCACGGGCGGGCTGGATGGGACGGTGCGGCTGTGGTCGCTGACGGACGTGGCACCGCCACACGACCTGATCGCGCATGATGTGGTCGGCGATCCCGCGATCCACGACGCTGCGGTCGCGTGGCGCGGGGTGGACGGGGCGCTGCGCATCGACGGGCGCGCGGTCGGTGCGGCGGACGACGTGCGCGCGCTCGACTTCTCGACGGACGGTCGCTGGCTGCTCGCGAGCGGCGGCCGGGAGGCGGAGATCTGGGGCGCTGACGGCGCGTCCACGTCGCTCGGACGGTACGCGCGCACGGGCGCGCTCTCGGGCGGGGCCACGCCGCGCGTCGGGCTCATCGACGCGAGCAACGTGCTGTGGGTGGGTGCTCCTGGCGAGGACTACCAGCGGGTCTCCGATCCGAGCCGCACGTTGCTCCAGGGGGTCGCGTGGACGCCGGACGGCGCGCACCTCGTCGTGTTTCCGTACAAAGGCCATGCGCGGGTGCACGACCGCGCGGGTCACCCCGTCGCGCGCCTGGCCGGGCTGATCGAGGGCGTCACCGATCACCGGTTCCTCGACGACGGCGGCCTCGCGGTGGGCACGTGGTCGACACACGCGGGGATCTGGGACGTGCGGTCGGGGGCGCGCCGCATCGCCCTCGACGGACACACCGAGGAGGTGGTGGCCCTCGACGTCTCCGCGGACGAGTCCCTGGTCGCGACCGGGTCTTGGGACGACACCGCCCGGGTATGGCGCCGTGCGGATGGCGCGCTCCGCGCCGTGCTGTCGCCACACGGCGGCGATGTCGTCGACGTCGCGTTCTCGCCCGATGGCGCGCGCATCGCCACCCTGACCAACGATCGCCGGATCCGCTTCTTCGACGCCGAGGACGGATCGATCCGGGCGATCCAGCCGGGTAGCCGCGCGCGCCGGATGGCGTGGCGCTCGGATGGGCTGCTCACGGTCGAGATCGACGGGAGCCTGCGCCGGTGGGAGGCAGCCGATCGACCCCAGGAGGGCTGGCTCGAGCGCGTGGGCGCGCGCACGAACCTCCGGCTCTGCGCGGACACCTCGGCGGTGGTGGCGGTGGTGCCGTGGCCCGACCCGTCCTCCCTCTGGGCGCCTGCCTCGGCGTGCAGCGCAGATCGTGCCGATGAGTCGAAGGGGCGCGGTTAGGTGCTCACATGCCGTGAGGTGAGCCGATGAGCGCACGCGACTACCGCGTCGCCGTAGAGTGCGCCCTGCTCGGGATGGCCTGGCGCGACCACCCCGACGGGGACGCGTCCGATCCGCTGGAGCCGTCCGCGGCGGTGCGGATCGCGGCGCCCGGCGACTGGGCCACGGTCGCCGAGCTGCTGCTGGACGGCCCCGAGGCGCGCGGGGTCGATCACGTCGTGCGTCGCCTGCTCGCCGAGACGCGTCGGATCGAAGCGGCGCAGGTCGGCCCCGATCGGGGCTCCCTGCGGGGAGACGAGGCGCATCCCTCCGAGGCCAGGCGCCGCCTGACAGGGCACATCGCCCGTCATCGCGGCGCGCTGGTGGTCCGCCTCGCCGCGAGCGGGCCCGAGACCGTCGCTCGCTATCGCTCCATCGCCGGGGTGGCGGTGGACGGCGCTCCCGACTGCACGCTGGACGTCACCCTCGAGCCGACGACCGATGGCGTGATGCTCGGACTCGTCGAGCGCCACGGCGACGAGGCGGGCGCGGTCGAGGTCGTGCTGATCGCGGAGGGGGACGACGCGCGCCCGCGCACGCTGCGTCTGCCGGCGAGCGAGCGCTCGCTCGTGTTCTACGAGGAGCGCGATCCGGGCGCCGGGCTGCGCGCATTCGCCTATCGGCTGGAGTAGCCTGCAACGTTGCCGTTGATGGCGCTGCCGCGGACGTCCCCCCTGCGCTGGATCGACCCCATCGCCGCCTCCACCGTCGCCGACACCTGGCGTCCGTCCGAGGTGCGCGCGGCGCTGGCGTGGGTCGTCGGCGACGCGCCGGAGGAGAACGAGGACGCCGTGCCGCTGCGGCGTGTCGCTCAGCTCCTCGCGAGCCTGCCCGTGCGCGGCGAGGCGCGTATCGTCGCGCTCGCGGAGGTGTCGCGCCAGCTCTCCCGGCAGCTACCCGCGCAGCAGGCGCGCGTCGGGCTGCCGCCGCGGGTGTGGGAGGCGTTGCTGCGGCGTCGCGGGCACGGGCCGCCCACATCGGAGCGATGTTGGGTCGGGGCGCGGCAGCGGGAGGGGTTCGCTCCAGACGGCGCCCGCTGCGACGGCGCGACCGAGTGGTGGGCCGACGCGCGACGGCCCGGCGCGAGCTACGCCGAGCGGCTGTGGGCGTGGGGGACCTTGGAGGGCGAGGCGCTGCCGCGCGCGGCGTGGCAGGTCGTCGACGGCGCGTTCGCGCCGACCCGTGCGCTCTCGGGGCTGGCCGAGGCGCTCGACGATCCCCCGCGCATCACGGCCGGTCCCGGGCTGCTCGTCGCGTGCCTGCTCGACGCGGTGTGGACCCTCACCCGCGGCGCCTCGCTGACGCATCGCGACGCCGCGGCCCTGTGGGGCGGGTTCTTCCTGCCCGTGCTCGCGCCGGCGCACGTCATCTCCGTTCCGCCCCACGAACCTCGCGCGGTGCCACCGGACTACGCCGTACAGCTTGCCTTCCACCTGCTGCATCCCCGCGCGCAGGTCGCGCTGCGCCTCCTCGATCGCGTCGCGACCTGGGTGGACGCGGGCGACGAAGCGGCGGTTCATGCCGCGACGGGCGTGGCGGAGGGCGACGCGCTGACCGAGCTGTTGGGGCGTGTCGCGCGATCCGCCCTGGCGCGCGACGCCGCAGAGCGGTGGGACAGCGGGCTCGGCTTCCGCCTGCTCCGACGCATCTTGCGCGCGCTCCAGGACGCACCGGACGCTGCGGGCGCGATCGACGCGGCGCTGCACGGCGCGCCCGGCGACCCCTCGCCGATCGGACCGCTCGCAGAGCGCCTGCGCGAGGCGTTCGGCACCGCGCTCACCCAGGTCGATCGCCGCGCGCCCGGCGCCGCGACCAGCCAGCTCGTCGATCTGGTGCTGCTGCGGTGGTCCGACCCGTCCTTTCTCTAGGAGCGGCCGACCCGTGCCGCTACGCGTAGCCCTTGAAGGCGCTGACCGCGGCGTCGAGGGCGGCCTGGGGCGCCTCGGTCTTGCCGTCGTTGGCGAGGGTGTCCGCAAGCGTGTACCACGCGGTGAGGAACTTGCCGTAGACGCCCAGCTCATCGCTGTCCGTGAGCTTCCACCCATACTGCCACCGGCTGGCGTGGGCCGCGAAGTCGAAGGTGTTCCACAGCGCCTTGCTCTCCTCGGGCAGCCGGTAGTAGAGCGAGGTCTGGCC
This sequence comes from uncultured Enterobacteriaceae bacterium, assembly GCA_964419905.1. Classification (GTDB taxonomy): domain Bacteria; phylum Myxococcota_A; class UBA796; order UBA796; genus JAFDJI01. Next base: position 25,252 of record CAYQSE010000029.1, on the reverse strand, counting down.
CGCGTCGAGGACGTTGGCGTAGCTGTTCTTCTCGATCCCGCGGCGATGCGCGTCGATGGCGCCCATGGTCTTGTTCGCGGCGATGATGCGCGCGGTGGCGGGGTCGACTTCCTTCGCCGGCGCGGCGGGCTCGGCCGTGCCGCCCTTGAGGCCGGTGATCTGGATGTTGCCACGGCCGCCATTGGCGTCGGCGTCGAGGTTGACCTTCACGCCCGGACACAGCTTCGCGATCACGTTCTGGATCACCGCCTCGTCTTCGGGGGTGATCACGGCGTGCGGAGAGGCCAGCCAGTTCGGGTCGTCCCACAGGGTGGTGAGGAAGTCGACGGAGGTGCCGACCGCGGCGGTGATCCAGTCCGCGGTGGCGGGGTTCGGCGGGTCGCCGACGACCTCCTTGATCCGCTCGGTGGTCAGGTACTGGGCCCGTGCGAGCCAGCTGTACATGAACACTTCGTGTCGGTAGGCGAGCAGGGCCTCGTTGAAGCCCGGGGTCTGCTCCAGATCATTGAAGTCGACGTCTCGGAACGCAGCGCCGGACGGTGAGGCCTGGAAGCCGATCAGGAACTGCGGCGTCGTCTTCGTCATGATCGAGCCCGGCCCGGCCGCGACGCGGTAGCCGCCCACGCGATAGCCGTTCTTCGCGGCCTGCACCTGGCTCTCGCGCTTGTTCGTGTCGATGCCGACGTAGGCGGTGGGCCCGGTGAACGTCGCCGGCTCGATGTTGTCCGCGCCGCCGAAGGTCAGCGTGACGCCCCCGCCCCGCGGGACGATCGTGTAGATGCTGTCGTCCATGTAGCCGGGGCTGTGGCCGCCGTAGAACAGCTGGTAGAGCACGATGCGCTGCTGGACGATGTCGACTTTGGACTTCCACATCGAGCCGACCGCGAGGCAGAGCACCTCCTCGGGGGTGAGCTCCACGCCGTCTTTGAGCTGAGTGCGCTGGTAGGTGATCACCTGGTTGCAGATCTGGGCGATCACCGGATCCTTGCTGCTCAGCAACAGCGACTCGTTGTACTTGAACGTCATCTTGGGCGGGCGTGTCGTCTCGCCGCCCGCGAGATCGAGCGTGGGCGTACCCGAGTCGGTGCTCGTCTGGTTCAGGCTCGTGTTCGCGACCGAGTTCTCGCTGCCGACCGACGGGTTCGCGAGGTCGGTGCTGGTGCTCGTGCTCGTGCTGGATGGTGCGTTCTGGCGGGTCTGGCCGGACATTGGATCCCCCTTCCGAGCGGCCTATCGAGGGGCGACGCCGCCAACGGCACGAAGTCACTCGGCAGGTGACGGACGTCCGTCACCGCGCTGACCTGCGTGCCGTGGGGGTGCGCGGCGCCCAGGCCCCCGACCTCCGTCAGCCGGGCCCGTCAGGAGAACGGACGAACGCTACTTTTTCCGCGGATCGCGCCTTGCTTCATCGGACGCCGGGAGGTGTCGGATGTACCTGCGGGTGGCGTGGCACGTGGAGCACGGGATCGAGGCGTTCGGTGGGTCGGTGGTTCGCTACGGGCTGCTCGAGCGGGCGTCGCGGGCGGCGGCAGAGCGCGGCGCGACGCTGCTCGCGTTCGGGATGACGCCCGGCGAGGTGCGGCTGGTGTTCGAGGGGAGCGCCGATGCGGTGCGCAACGCGGCGCGCGGCGCGAAGGTGGGCACCACGCGCGCGGTGCTGGCGCGCGGCGCGACGCTGGTGTTCGGGCCGACGCGGCGCGAGCGAGTGCACGACCTGGTCGAGGCGGTGACCTGGGCGCATCGGGCGCCGCTCGAGGCGGGCGCGACCGGGCCGCTCGCGAGCCCGTGGTCGAGCCATCGCGACCTGCTGGGCTGGCGCGAGGCGGCGTTCTTCGACGCCTCGCCCCTCCGGGCGCGGGTCGAGGCGGCGGCGGTGCACGAGCGGGTCGGCGGCGGTGACCTCCCGCGCGCCCGCAAGCCCGACGGCCATCGCGAGCCGCTCACGCTGCTGCTGCGGGTCGCGGCTGCGCTGCGCGGGGTGCTGCCGGCCGACCGCCGCTGCTTCGGGCTGTTCTGCCAGCTCGCGCGGGCGCGCGGGTGGCGCACGATGGAGGTGGCCGACGCGCTGATGCTCACCGACCGCCGCGTGCGCCAGCTCTACCAGGTGGCCGATCCGCTGGTGCCGGTCGCGCTCGGCACGCTCGCGGATCCGCGCCTGTGCCGCGTGCCGTGACGGCACGCGTGCCATCGCGTCAGAACATGCCCTGCAGGCTCACGGTCACGCTGCGACCCTCGCCCTCGATCTCGCCGGGGTAGCGCGCCACGCCGCCCGAGCCGGTGTTCGCGTCCTCCCGGTACATCGCGGTGCCGTACACCGTGTCGGTGAGGTTGCGCACGGTGGCGGTGACCTCGAGCTGATCGCGCTTGCCCAGCGCGTGAACGCGCACGCTCGCGTGCACCAGCCCGAACCACGAGCCGTCGGCGCGCTCCACGTCGGCGCCCCACTCGGCGCGGGGCCGGTAGCCGTACCACTCGCCGAACGCGAGCATCGTGAGGTTGGGGGTGACGCGCCACGTCGCCGAGCCCTTGGCCATGTGCGGGGGGAACTCGTACTGCGGGAAGCCCGCGTACGGGCCCGCGTCGTCGCCGTAGCGCGCCTCGGTCAGCGCGTACGCGGCGTCCAAGGTGACGGGGCCCGCGCGCGCGATGATCTGGGCCTCGCCGCCGAGCACGCGCAGCACGCCGGGCAGGTTCTGGTACTGGTTGGGCGGCACGACCTTGTCGATCTCGTTCTGGATGAAGCTGGCGTAGCCATCGACGCGCACCGTCAGCGGGGGCGCGATCGTCCAGTTGACCTCGCCCTCCATGGTGTCGATGCGCTCCGGTCGGAGGTCGAGGTTCCCACTGCTGAACTGGTAGTTGCCCTGGTCGTCGGTGATCGTCGCCTGCACCAGCAGCTCGCGCGCGTTGGGCTGGCGGAACGCGCGGCCATACAGCAGCTTCATGGTCAGCCGCTCGTAGGGGACGAGGAGCACGCCGAGGCGCGGGGTGAGGTTCGGGTTGAACGCATCGGCGTCCCGGTCGTCGTCGGGGTTCGACGGGATGCGCATGTCGAACCGCCCGCCCGCGGTGATCTCGAGCTCGGGCAGCAGCGTCCAGGCGTACTGCGCGAAGCCGTACACGTTGCGCAGCCGTCCGCTCCCCTCGAACCCGGTCGGGACGCCCTCCTGGGCGCCGTCCACGAACATGCGGTCGATGATGCCGGGTGCGCCGTCGGGGTCATCCACGATGCCGACGTTCTCGATGCCGATGCCGCCGACGATCACGTGATCGATGCCGGGCCGGGCCTCGACGTCGAGGCCCGCCCCCCAGCGCCGGGTGTCCTTCCCGGTCTCGATCGTCGTCTGGTGTTCCTGCGTCTCGAACACGCCAGGCTCGCTCTCTGTGGTGGAGAAGCCCTGGTGGAACCAGTACGATCCGGGGTTGTCGTGGCGCTGGGTGAAGAAGTGCGGGCGCAGGGTCAGCGCGCGACCCAGCGACAGGTCGTACCGCGCCGAGAAGAAGGTGTCGTGGTAGTACAGCCCGAACGCGTCGAGGTCCTTGGCCAGCGCGTCGTGCGGGTCGTTCAGCTCGTTGATCAGGAAGGTGTGCCGGTAGTCGACGTGGTGCACCTGCATCGTCAGGTCGCCCAGGTGCAGCCGCGCACCGACGTTCAGCCCGCGCTTCGGGTCGTAGCCGTTGATGTCGCGGCGCCCTCGCGGGGTGAGGTCGAGCCCGTCACCGAGCTGCTCGTACCAGCGCGCGTAGGCGGAGACGCCGACCGGTAGCGCGCCCACCTGGGTCTTGGCGCCCACCAGACCGGTCAGGTCACTGCGCCCGCGCGAGCCGGCCACCCAGCGCACGCCCCCGCCCTCCAGATCCTCGGGATCCCACGTCACCACGTTGATCACGCCGGCGAACGCGTTCGTCCCGTAGATCGCGGACCCCGGCCCCTTGATCACCTCGACCTGCTTGATGTGGCTGATCGGCAGGAAGTCGTCGACGAACGCGTGGGTGTACACGCCGTCGTACCAGGGGACGCCGTCGACGAGCAGCAGGATCTTGTTGTTGTCGGCGCTGATCACGCCGCGGAAGCTCGCGATGTCGCGACCCTCCTGGCTCTTCCACAGGTAGATCCCGGGCAGGTCGCGCAGCAGGTCGGACAGCGTTCGGTAGCCACGCTCGCGGATCTGCTCGGCGTCGACCAGCGTGACGATGCTCGGCGCCTTGCGCAGCGTCTGCGCATAGCGCGACGCGACGGTGACCAGCTGCTGGTCCAGCTTGTACAGCGCGCCCTCGTCGGGCTCCTCGAACGGATTGACCGGCGAAGGCGCGTCGCCCTCGGGGGCGGCGACGGCGAGCGTCAGCGCGAGCAGGAGCGGCAGCATGGCCGAAGCCTACTCCACGGCGACCAGCTCGACCTCGAAGACCAGCGTGGCGTCGGGCGGGATCACCGGCGGCCGGCCCTTGGGGCCGTACGCGAGCGACGACGGGATCACGAGCTGGCGGCGCCCGCCGACCTGCATCGAGAGCACGCCCTCGTCCCAGCCGGGGATGACCTTGCCCACCCCGATCGGGAACGCGATTGGATCCTCGCGATCGAGCGAGGCGTCGAACTTGCGCCCGCTGTCCTTCAGCCAGCCGACGTAGTCGACGAGCACGGTCTGGCCGTGCACCGGCTGCGCGCCGGTGCCGACCACGAAGTCGTGGTAGCGCAGGCCGCTCTCGGTGGTGACGTACGCGTCGTCGGCGAGCGCCTGCGGCGCGGCTGGCGCCTTGCGCGGCGCGGCCGAGGTCTTGCGCGCGGGCGCCTCGGGCGTGTCGGCGAGCGGCGGCACCGCCGTGACGTCGGTGGGCCGAGTCGGTGGGGTCTGGCCCCGCAGCACGAGGCCGAGCGCGGCGGCGGCGAGCAGGCCGGCGGCGGCGACGGCGATCCACAGGTTCCGGTTGTTCACGTGGGGCTCCAGTCCCTCAGTTGCCGAGGACGCCGCTGCGTAGCGCGGCGATGATGCCGCCGCACGACACGAGGCCCGCGCCGACCATCGCCACGACCGAGCCCACGAGCGCGACGATCACGCGCGGGTTGGTGAGGGAGCCGGTGCGGTAGCGGAACATCATCTGGTAGATGTCGCGGACGGCGCGGTTGCGCATCATCAACCGCGCCATCTGCTGACGCCACAGCTCGCGCGCCACGCGATCGCCCATCGAGCCACCGCGCCCGCGCCCGCCGCCGCCCGCCGACGACATCCCGAGGCCACGCCCGCCACCCTCGACGCGCCGCAGCGTGAACCGGGGCCCGCCAGGGCTGCCGAGGATGATCGCGTCGCCCGGGGACGCCGCGGTGGCGCCCGCGATCGGCTGCACCGCGTTGGTGCCGCCCGGTGAGAGGAACAGCCCGAAGCCCCGCTGCGCCGGCGAGATCATGTAGCCGTCGCCGTACTCGCCGATCGTGACGTGCACCGGGGCGATGCCCATCTGCTGGTTCAGCACGATCTGGCACTTCGCCGGATCGGAGCCGATCTGGATCGTGCCCGAGAAGGGCCCGAACTGAGTGCCGCCCATGTTCGGGGGCAGGTCGAGGTAGGTGGTCGCCATGGCGGGCAGTCTATCCCACCGTCGGGTCGTAGCGACACGTCCCCCGAAACGACGAAGGGCGAGCACACTGGCTCGCCCCGCGGATCATCGACGGGAGATCAGCGCTTCTTGGCGCTTCCCTGGCGGGCCTTGAACTTCGGGTTGACCTTGTTGATCACGTAGACCCGGCCGCGGCGACGCACGATCTGGCAGTTCTTGTGGCGCTTCTTGAGGCTCTTGAGCGAGTTGCAGACCTTCATGACGACACCGGAGGCATAGGGTTTGGAGACCGTCGCTTAGTCCGTGCTCCGTGGCGCGTCAAGGGAGGGCGGGCGGGGCGCGCTGGCGAGGAGCGACTCGCACTCGGGATGCGCGACCGCGTACGACGGCGCGAGGCACGGTCGCGCGGGCGCGTGCACGGACTCGCACCACGCGCGGAACGCGTCGGGATCGAGCGCGCGGAGATCGTCACGCAGCATGGCGCCGAGACCGTCGGCGAGCGCCGCGTGCTCGGCGGCCGCCACACCGCAGGGATCACCCAGCGGTGCCGGAGTGCCGCCGCAGGCGACGAGCAGCCAGAAGATCACGCGTCCTCCCGGGTCGCGACGAGGTTGTGGCGCCCGACCCGACGTACCCGGTAGCCGAGGGTCCGCAGGAGGGCCACCGTGTCGTCGGGCGCGCCCGCGTGGTGTTCCACGATCAGCAGGCGCGGGCGCGCTGGGCCGGGGCAGGGCGTGAGCCACGCTTCCAGCACGCGGTGCTCCATCCCCTCCAGGTCCAGCTTGGCGACGTCGACCCCGTGGATGCCGCGCTCGGCGAGCAGGTCCGCGACCGGACGGCAGCGCACCGGGGTCGTGGCGCCGTCCACGCGGAGCAGGCCGCTCGCCCCGCGGTTCCCGTGTGGGCCGCGGCGCAGCGGGCGGACCTCGTCCCGGTCCGACACGGCGTCCGCGATCACCTCGACGCCCTCGAGCGCGTTGCACGCGAGGTGATCCCGCAGCCGCGCTCGGCTCTCGGGCTCGGGCTCCACCGCGAGCACCCGACCGCCGGGCGCGACGCACCGCGCCGCGATCAGGGTGTAGAGGCCGACGTGGGCGCCGAGATCGAGGAAGGTGTCGCCGGGTCGGAGCGCGTCGCGGAGCGCGGCGAGCTCTGCGCTGTCGAGCAGGTGCGGGGCGAACAGCAGCAGGCCCTCGGTCAGCTCCGTGGGGTCGAGGCGCATCCGCGCGCCGTGCACCGTCACCTCGACGGGCGCGCGCGGCTTGCGCAGGTAGATCCTGCGCGCGACGTGGTTGGCGAGGCCGAGCATCTTCGGCCACGGCGGGAGCCGCCGGGTCAGCGCCAGCCAACAGCGCAGCTCGAGCGGCGTCACGGCACGAGGACGAGGGCCTGCATCGGGCCGATGGTGACGGTGACCTCGCCGTTCGCGACGGTGGCCGAGCTCCCCGAGCCGAGCGCGTCGGTGAGCGTGCGCCCGGCGAGGCCGAGCGCCGCGGGCGCCGCCATCGTCTGGCTGCGCTGCGCGCCGCGGTTCAGCACCACGATCGCGCCGTCGAGCCCCGGTCCGTAGCGCCCGTACGCGTACAGGGTGTCGTCGACCCACAGCTCGCGGCGGTCGCCCGTCTGCAGCGCCGGCACGTCGCGTCGTACCTGCGCGAGGGCCTGTACGCGCTCGAGCAATGTCTGCTGCGAGGCGGTGAACGTCCACGGCATCATCCGCCGGTTGTCCGGATCGCCGGCGCCAGCGAGCCCGATCTCGTCGCCGTAGTACAGCAGCGGGACGCCCGGCTGGGTCACGACGAAGGCCCACGACAGCGCGAGCCGGTCGATCAGACCCTGCTGCTCCTCCGTCGGCCCGCCGGGCGTGCCGAGCACGTCCTGGCAGCCGCCGAACAGCATCCAGTCGTCGCAGCCCGCGATGTACGTCGCGTATCGCTCGATGTCGTGGTTGCCCATGAACGGGCTCATCCCGTGAACGAACCGCCCGTAGGCCGCGTCCCCGGCGCGGACCTCGCTCGCGAGTCCGCCGAACCCCTGGTCGCGGCCGATCGCGTCGCGGATCGGGTAGAGCAGCGGGAAGTCGAACTGCCCGTCGAGCTCGTGGTCGGCCACGTACTCCATGATCGCGCCCTGCTCACCGCGCCCGACGAACGTCTCGCCGACCAGGTAGAACGGCGCGCCGCCCGGCGCGGTGTAGCGCTCGCGGAGGCGGTGCGAGAGCGTGCGCAGGATCACGTGGTCCATGTGCTTGGCCGCGTCGACGCGGAAGCCGTCGACGTCGAAGGTCTCGGCCCACCACTGCACGTCGGCCACCATCTGGTCGACCACGCGCTGGTCTCGGTAGTCGAGGTCGGGCAGGTAGTCGGTGAACCAGCATCCGAGCGGGTTCGTGTTCCAGTTGCACGCCCCGGGCTGGTCGGTGCACACGCACGGCTCGCCGTCGAGGCCGAAGGTGGCGACGTAGGGGTGATCCTCGTGGACGTGGTTGAGCACGAGATCGAGCATCACCCGGATGCCCCGCGCGTGCGCCGCGTCGACCAGGTCGCGCAGCGCCGCCTCGCCCGAGATCGTGTCGGTGCCGAGCCGGGCCTCCACGCCGCGGGGGTCGATGGGCCAGTAGCCGTGGTAGCCGGTGTAGTGCCAGCCGCCGGAGCCCGGATAGGCCTGCTCCGGGTTGTCGTACACCGGGGACAGCCACAGGCTGGTGACGCCGAGCGCGTCGAACCAGCCGTCCTCGAGGGCTTCGCGCGCGCCGACGAGGTCGCCGCCGAGGAAGTTGGTGCCGTCGAACTCGGTGCCGTCGATCAGCGTGTCGGCGCCGCCGCCGTCCGCGAAGCGATCGAGGAAGATGTAGTAGAGGACGCCGGACTGCCAGGTGTAGGGCGTCGGCTCGACCCACAGCGGCAGGAAGGCGTCGCCGTGCTCTGGCGCGAGGCCCGCGGTGTCTCGCGCGGTGACGCGGACGGTGTGCTTGCCGTCGGGCAGTCCGGTCGCGCTCAGCGTGATGCGCCCGGTGTCCGGATCGATCGCGATGTTGGCGCCCACCGCGGATGCAGGCAGCCCGCCGACGGTGATGTCTACTGCCGCGGGGTCGAGCGGCGCGCCGTCCTCGGCGCGATCGAACTGGAAGGTCGCCGTGAGTGCGCCGGTCGCCGTGGCCTCGCCGGCCACGGTGCGCAGCGCGGGCTTGCGGCAGTCGCCGACCACGAGCGCCTGGTTCTCGACGCCGCCCTCCCAGGTGGTGGGCACCTCGGGCCGCGGCTCCTGCCAGGTGCCATCGTAGATGACCTTGTAGCCATACGTGCCCGCGGCGAGGGCACCCAGCCACCGCGTGTGTACGCCCGCCTCGTCGCTGGCCGTCATCGGCTGCGGCGTCCAGGCATTGAACCGACCCGCGATCTCGACGGCCAGGACGCCCTCTGGGGCGACGTGCGTGAACGTGACGTCGCAGTCTCGCTCGGGGCCCGTGGCGGGCTCGAGCCCGGTGTCGTCGTTCGCGGGGCAACCCGCGAGGACCAGCAGCGTGAGGGGGAGGAGCGTTCGCAGGTTCATGCCGTACCCTACCCGCGACCTCGTCGACCTTCCACCGCGCCCGCGGTTCTTCGTGGAGGCTGCGACAGTCGGTGCAGATAGTTACGGTGCGGCGCGCCTCGGTGCTACCGTGTGGCCTCTGCTGGAGACGCGTCTCATGAAGTCCATCCTGGCCACCCTTCAGGTCGCGCTGCTCGTCACCGCCCTTGCGCCGGTCGACGCGCGCGCCCAGGATCCAGACCTGCATCCGCTGGTCGACGGCGCGGGCGATCCGATCTGGCTCCTCGAGCCGGACGTGGCGATCCACGAGCGCGGCTTCGGGACGCCCAGCGTCGTCTACGATCCCGATGCGGACCAGCTCGTGATGTACTTCGAGACCAAGTACACGCAGCCCTACATGTTCAACGCTGTCGATGATGCGGTCCTCCCGGGTCTCGGGCTGACGCCGGCGGACTACGACGACTGCCGGCTCGGGCAGAACCCCGATGGGGGTGCGGTGGTGTGGGCGATCGGTCGCGCGACGTCACCCGACGGCTTCGCGTGGACCGTCGATCCGAAGCCCGCGATCGTGCCGCTCGCCGGCACGTACTACGCCTGCCAGGCGGCCCAGCCGATGGCGATGCGAGACCCGGAGGGCACCTGGCACCTGTGGTTCAAGGCGATGCAGTGGAACCCGAACAACACGTCGCCTTCCCGCGTCGACCCGTGCGCGGATCTCGACCGGACGTGGCCCTTCGGGTGCAATCGCGTCACCGGGATGGGCTACGCGACGTCCACGGACGGGCTGACGTGGTCTGTCACAGCGCAGCCGGCGTTGCCGTCGTCCGAGATCGTCGCCGCCACGCAGATGAGCGAGCTCGCGTTCGGCTTCCCGCGGCTCGTTCGGCTTGGTGAGCGCTGGCACGTGACCTACACCGCATCACCGAACATCTACCAGGGCACGGCCCTCGACGCCGAGGGGCCGTGGGAGCTCGACACCCAGCCCGCGCTGGTGCCGGGTGCGGCCACCTGGATGGAGAACCGCGTCACCTTCGCAGAGACCTGGTGCGAAGAGGCATTCCCGCGCGTGGTCGGCACCTTCGCGGGGTTCGCGAACGACGGCGCGCAGAACCTCGGGCTCGGGTTCTCGTACGAGGCGACCGATTGGGTCCTGTCGCAATACAACCCGATGGTGGCTGGCGGCGTACTGTACTGGGACGCGTGGTCGAGCGCGCGTCTCGGCGGCTTTCACGACCACCTGCTGTGGGTGGCGGCGCGCAAGGTGTCCGGCGGCACCGCGCCGCGCAGCATCACGGCGGCCTCCACGCTGTCGCTCGCGACGACGGAGCCCTACCTCGCGTGGGATCCGATCGACATGGACGACCACTTCTGCGGCCCGCTCGCCGAGGACACGGGCGACACCGGGGACACGGGCGACACGGGCGACACCGGCGACACCGGGGACACAGGCGACACGGGGGACACGGGCGACACCGAGGACACGGGCGACACCGAGGACACGGGCGACACCGAGGACACGGGCGACACGGACGACACCGGCGAGCCGATCCCGTCGCTGCGCGGCGGATGTGACTGCGCGACCGGCACCGGCGTGCCCGCGCTCGCGTTCCCGCTCCTCCTGCCGTTGCTGGCCCTCTCACGCCGCCGCGCGCGAGGTGACGCTTGAGCGCACGGCGGATTGTGCTGGCGCTGCTCGTGCCGTGGTCCGTCGCGGCGGCCGGTGAGCCGCTCACGCCGACGCAGTACGCCGAGCGCTATCCGCTCTCGACCGGCGATGAAGGCGATCAGACCGCGATGGGTCGGTGTATGGAGGCGTGGGCGCCACGTCATCCCTTCCCCCCCAACGGCCCATTCAAGGCCCGGTTCATCGAGACGAAGGTGCGGGTCGCGGGCATCGGCTCCGAGGTGGTCGACGACGCCATCACCAAGCTGCCGCAGCTGATCTACGTGAAGCCGGCGGTCAACGTGATGACCAAGACCACGCTCGAGCTGCTCAACCCTTCGGGCTGGTACTGCCTCGAGGCCAACGTCACCGTGATGGGCAAGATGGTGATCAAGGCGGCGTGCGGCGCGAAGCTCGCCGACAGTCGCTCGGGCGCCACGGTGCTGGGCGCCAACGACGCCTCGGGTGGGGTCACCGTCCTCGGCAGCACACGGATCACCTGGGTCGGGGACTGCGCTCCCTGATCCCCGTCATTCGTCCCGTTGCCTGTCGGTGACCGAACTCGATATAGCGCTGGGTCCGGGCTCGAGGAGGAGCGGCATGGACATCGAGGCGACGCTTGCGCGCGTGAACGCGATCCTCGCCGAGGAGTTCGAGCTCGATCCCTCGGCGCTGCAGCCCGACGCGCGGCTGGCCGAAGATCTCGAGCTCGACAGCCTCGATGGGCTCGATCTGCTCGTCGCGCTCGAGAAGGAGTTCCAGATCCGGCTCGACGAGAAGCGGCTGATGGAGCTCAAGACGGTCGGCGAGGTGCACGCGTTCCTGCGCGCCGCCCTCGCCGAGGTCGCCTGATCAGCGGAAGGTTCCGACGACGAGCGCCCCGGCGCGGTCGTTCGCGAACGTGGGCATCACCTGCAGCGAGGCGAACCCGTAAGGGCGCTTGATCAGCCAGTCCTGCTTCGAGGTGACGCCCCACAGGAACAGCCCGAGGCCGGTGGCCTGCGCGATGCCGTCCCAGGTGAGCAGCCACGCGGCGGACGGGTCGATGTAGGGGCCAGCGGTGAGCAGCGAGATCCATGGGCCCACGACCGGGATCATCAGCGGGTAGAGCGTGCGGTCGGCCGTCGCGCCCAGCGTCGAGAAGAAGTAGGTGCCGCCGAAGATCGACGCGCCGACGATCATCGGGGCCTTGCGGATCGTGCGCCGGTGCTCGTAGCCGTAGGGGATCGCCGAGCCCGGCGAGTAGCGCACCTTGTCGGGCAGCTTCTTCCACTCCTCGAGCGTGATCTTGCTGGATGGGAAGGTGCTCGGGTGCGCCGGCTCGTTCGAGGCCGGGATCGCGAGCTCTCGGGCGTCGTTCGCGTGGGCCGGGGAGGCGCCGAGCAGCAACAACGCGGCGAGGAGAGGGGCGAGCAGACGAAACATGGGGACTCCAGCGATCAGGGGAGGGCGTCGGGGTGTGCGAACAACAGCACGCTGTTCACGCCGCCGAAGGCGAAGCTGGTCTTTAGCACGAAGCGGGGGTGACCCGCCTCGGCTGCCTTCAGCAGGCGGAGGGGGGCGACATCGGGTGTGACGAGGTTGCGCGTGCCGGGCATCACGCCGCGTCGCATCGCCTCGAGCGCGACCGCGCTCTCGAGCACGCCGCACGCACCGAGCGTGTGGCCGAGGTGGCCCTTCGTGGAGCTGACCGGCACGGTGTCCCCGAACAGCGCGTACAGGGCCTCGGCCTCGGCGTGGTCGCCGCTGCGCGTGCCGGTGGCGTGTGCGTTGACGTAGTCCACCTCGGACGGTGCGCGGCCCGCGTCGGCCAGACACCGCCGGATGGCCGCGATCATCCCCGCCGGATCGGCGCTCGACATGTGGGCTGCGTCACACGTCGTGCCGAAGCCGAGCACCTCGGCGAGGATCGTCGCGCCGCGCGCGATCGCGGCGTCACGGGCCTCGAGCACGAAGATCCCCGCGCCCTCGCCGACCGCGATGCCGTCACGCGCCGCGTCGAACGGGCGCGGCGTGGCGTCGGGCCGGTCGTTGTAGCCTCGCGACGCCGCCCCGAGCGCGTCGAACACGACCGCGCCCGAGAGGTGCAGCTCTTCGGCGCCCCCGGCCAGCGCGACGTCCGCGTAGCCGTGGCGGATGCGCTGTGCTGCCACGCCGATCGCCTGGTTCGAGCTCGCGCACGCCGCGTTGGTCGCGAGCACCTCGCCGGGGATCTGCAGGTGCAGCGCGACATTGGCGGCGCAGGTGTGCGACATCGCCTGGAAGAAGCTGGTGGAGCGGACGCCGCGGGCGCTCTTCGCGACGCCCACGTGGGTCCAGAACTCGAGCTCGGCCGCCGAGCTGCCCGCGGTGGAGCCGACGACGATGGCCACGCGGCTCGGGTCGAGGTCTGGCGCGCGGAGGCCGGCGTGGGCGACCGCGGCCTCGGCGGCGCTCGCGGCGAGCATCGCGACCCGCCCCATCGTGCGGCGGTTCTTGCGCGGGAGCGAGGACCCGTCGAAGCCGACGACCGGGGCCCCCACGCGCGTGTGCAGCGCGTCGATCTCGGACCACTCGGGCATGGCGACGACGCCGGTGCGGTCCGCGAGCACGGCGTCGAACAGCGACGCGGCGTCGTGACCCAGCGGCGCGTGGAGCCCGATCCCGGTGACGACGACGCGCCTCATGCCTCGCTCAACTCCTGCACCAGCGGCTCCATCCCGAACACCCGACCCACGGCATAATACGCCGAAAGGGCCGTCCCCAGCACACCGGGCAGGCCCACGCCCTGGCCGACCATCAGCACGTTCTTGACGCGGAGGAACGGCAGCGGCCGGTCGCGCCCCATCTGGCCGACCGCGTGCAGGTGGCCGTAGGTCGCGCCACGCGGCGACGACGTGTAGGTGACGGTGGACAGCGGGGTGCTCGCCTCGATCCGGGTGATGCGCTCGCCTAGGGCGGGGAAGTCGGCGATCAGCGCGCGCACCGCGGCGTCGGTCAGGGCGGCCTTCAGCGCCTCGTAGGCCGGCGGCCTGGAGCCCTCCTCGGTGTCGGCCCAGGCGGCGACGTCCTCCCACGCGAGCGGCAGCACCATCAGGACCGTACCGTCTGGATCGCGCGGGTGCGGCGCGCGCTCGTGCGGGGCGGTCGCGTAGTACATCGGGACGTGATCCGGCCTCGCGCTCGCGTAGCTCTCGGAGGGCTCCCACGCGCCGAACCGGTAGACGTTCGCGTTGCCGAAGATCGACGCCTGCCCGCGCACCCGCAGGTAGATGCCGAGGTGCCCGTGGCCCACCTGCTGCGCCAGGACCTTGGCGCGCGAGGCGGGTCGGAGGGCGTCGGTCGGTAACAGCGCCAGGGTGAGTCGCGGGTGCAGGTTGGAGATCACGAGATCTGCGGGGAGGCGCTCGCCGTCTCTGGTGTGGACCGCGACCGCCCGACCGCCCTCCACCTCGATCCGGGTGGCCTCGGTGCGCAGCCGCACCGCGCCGCCCTGGCGCCGAACGCGGCGCGCGAGCGTTCGGGCCAGCGCGTCGCCGCCCCCGTCCAGCGACCACGCGCCGCGCAAGAAGTGGTCGAGCACGACCGCGTGCACGCCGAGCGGCGCGCGCTCCGGCGGTACGCCGTAGAGCAGTCCCTGCGCGCCGAGCACGGCACGGCATCGGGGATCGCGGAGGTGCGCGCGCAGCACGCTGTCCACGGTGGTCTCCTCCACCGCGATCAGGCGCTGCAGGTCACCGCCGGGCTGGAGGTTGTAGAGCCCATACGCCAGGGTCGCCGACCGAAACACGGCGAGCACCGCACGGATCCCATCGGCCTCTTCCGGGAACGTGTCGATCAGGCGGGCCTCGTAGGCTGCCCACCCGACCGGCACCGAGAACCTGAAGCCGTCCGGGAACAGCAGGCGGTCGAAGCCATCGGGATCGAGGGCGCGAAACCGGAGGTCGCCGAACACGCCGAGGTGTCGCAGCACCTGGCCGAGCGCGTCGCCCGCAGCGATCGAGCCGCAGTAGTGAAAGCCGGTGTCGTAGCCGACGCCCTCGCGGAAGAAGCGATGCAGCATCCCGCCGGGCCGGGTGTGCCGCTCGAGCACGGTGACGTCGAGCCCCTGGCGCTGGAGCAGCAGGGCTGCGGTCAGCCCGCCCATCCCCGAGCCGATCACCACCGCCCGCTTCATGCAGCGTCCAGCGGGAGCCACAGGGTGGCGCGAGCGTGGGCGGGCCCGTCGGGCTCGGGCGCGTCACAGACGAGCGCGACGGCGGCCGACGCGCCGTGCAGGCACACCCAGCGCAGCGCCTCCGCGTCGGCCAGCGCCGGATCGCCGACGAAGGGCACCTGCGGGCCCCGCCACCCGAAGCGGATCGACGCCTCGGCGAGCGGTGAACCGGGCAGCGTGTAGGTGAACGCGAGGCGCGAGGCGGAGCCGGCCCCCTCGGTGACGATCCGCGCGTGGTAGGTCAGGTCGATCGCGCGGCAGCCGTGGCGACTCACGAGGATCAACGCGGCGTCGCTCGGGATGGGGTGGAGCCGTCGGAGCCGGTCGAGCGCGAGCAGCCCGACGCGCGTGTACGGATCGAGGCGCCCGACGCGCGGCGGCGGATCGTCCCACGCGGTCGCCCAGTCGGCGGGCGTGGCGATGTCGACCTCCACCGATGGACCCTGCCGGACGGGGCGGGGCGCGGGAACGGACGGCGGCGCGGGCTTGCTCGCCAGCACGATGGCGGCGTTCAGCCCACCGAACGCGGAGGACATCGACACCGCGACGTCGGCGATCGCTGGCGCGCCGGCGGCGTGGACGGCGATCCGCGGGGCCGGGTCGGTCGGATCTCCCGGGGGAGGGGTGAGGTCTGGAGGAAGCTCGCCGCGGGCGATCGCGTCGACCAGAACCGCCGCCTCGATGGCGCCCGCGGCGCCCAGCGTGTGCCCGATCGCGTGCTTCACACCGTGCACCGCGAGCGGGCGGGCGCCGAACAGCGCGAACAGCGCGGTGGCCTCCATCGCGTCGTTGAAGGGCGTGCCCGTCCCGTGCACGGAGACGGCGTCGACCGCGTGCGGGAGCACCTCGGCGGCGCGCAGCGCCTGTCGCAGCGCGGCGATGGCGCCGTGGCCGTCGCGGGCGGGCGCCGTGATGTGGGTGGCGTCGGACGCCATGCCGGCGCCGCGCAGCCAGGCGAGCGCGCGCGTCGTCGTGTCGCCGGGGGCGAGCACGAGCGCCGCTGCGCCCTCGCCGAGGAGCAGCCCGTCGCGATCCGCGTGGAACGGGCGCGGGCGGGTGGCCGTCAGCGCGCCCAGGCCAGAGAAGCCCGCGTGGACGTACAGGGAGAGTGCGTCGACGCCCGCGGCGACGACGAAGTCGGCGACGTCGTGGCGCAGCCAACCCTCCGCGACGGCGAGCGCGGCGGTGCCCGACACGCACGCGGCGCACAACGTCGCGGTGGGGCCGCTCAGCCCGAGCGCTGCGGCGACCCGCAGCGTGGGGGCGTCGCGCCCGGTGCCTTCCTCGTCCGCCGCGCGCCCGTCGAGCGTGGCGCGGTGCCAGCGCTCCCACGGCCCCGACACGTTGCCGCTCGACGTGCCCACCACGAGCGCGATCCGCGCGTCGGGCGGCGGCGCGGCCTGGGCCAGCGCGGCGCGCACGACCTCCTCGAGCAGGTCCTCGGCGGGGGCGCGTCGGCTCACCTCGGCGACGAGTCCGCACGCCGCGTTCGCGAGGCCCGCGGACGGATACGGGGGCGCGCTCGCGAACGCGTCGCCGCCGGTCGAGAGCAGCGCGCGCAGCGCGGCCAGATCGCCGGCCGCGCACCGGACCGCGATGCCGACGACGGCCGCGCTCATGCGAACAGCTCGCGCACGGTGACCGGCTTCAGGCCCCGCGCCGTGAGGTCGGCCAGGATGCCGGGCAGCGCCTCACGCGCCGCGCGCGGACCCTCGTGCAGCAACAGCACGTCGCCCGCGACGGCCGATCGGCAGCGCGCCCGCAGCGCGTCTGGCGCCACCGCGACGCCGTCGCCGGTCCGGAGGCTGCACCACGCGACCTGCAGCCCGGCACGGCGCGCCGCCTCGGCCAGTCGTGGGCTGGTCACGCCGAACGGAGGGCGGAACGTGGTGGGTCGGACGCCGGTGATCGCGTGGAGCGCGTCGGCCGCCTCGCGGAGCTCAGCGGCGCCGGTGGCTGGCGCGCGGACCGTCAGCCACGGGTGATGCGACGCGCCGTGCAGCCCGATCTCGTGCTGTGCGGCGATCGCGCGGGCGAGCGTGGGGTGTCGCTGCGCGCGATCTGCGAGCAGGTAGAACGTCGCGCGCGCGCCAGCGTCCGCGAGCGCCGCGAGCAGGGCTGGCGTCGACGCAGGATCCGGGCCGTCGTCGAACGTGAGCGCCACCTCGGGGCGACCGGTGCGCGCACGGGTCAGCGCCGGCCCGAACCACTGCCAGCCCGGTCGGGTCGAGCCGACCGCGACCGCCGCCAACAGGCCAGCCGCGGCCAGTGGTGGCCCGAGCCAGGCGGCCACGTGCAGCGAGGTGAAGGTTCCGAGAGCGACCGCCCCGGCAGCGAACGCTGGACCGGCTACAAGGATCGCGCTCATCGGTCGCATCGCCCTTTCTTACTGGTGCCCCTCCTCATGCGCAACCGGCTCGCCGCCCTGTGGCAGCACCTCAAGCACGAGCACGCCGACCCCACCCGGATGGCCGTCGCGGTGTTCCTCGGGGTGTTCGTCGGCACGCTGCCGATCTACGGGCTGCACATCCTGATCTGCGTCGGGCTCGCGCTGGCGTTGCGGCTGAACAAGCTGACCATCGTGCTCGCGGCGCACATCAGCGTGCCGTTCGTCGCGCCGTTCCTGGTTGCGGGTGGCATCGTGATCGGGGAGTGGGTGCGGTTCGGCGAGGTGCGGCGGTTCGACCTCGGCCTCGCGCGGGACTTCTTGGGCGGTGTGCGGATCTTTGCGGGCGAGGTGCCGAGCCTGTGGCTGTCGTGCCTGATCGGCGACGCGATCCTCGGCGCGTTCCTCGGGCTGTGCTTCGCTGGCGCGACCTGGCTCGCGCTGCGCCGCCAGGCCGCGTCGACCTGAGCGAAGCGTCGGCTCAGCGGTGCGCGAGGCGCGCGAGGTCGGGGAAGCGCTGGCTGATGCGGCGCGCGGTGGTGAACGCGGGATCGAACACGTCGCCCGCGAGCAGCGAGACGACGGCGCCGCGCACGGTGCCGGGCGTCGCGCCGGCGCCCGAGAACGCGGCGGCGTGGAACGTGCCGTCGTAGAACGCGCGGATCGCAGGTAGGAACGCGCCGATCGCCTCTCGGACCTTCGCCTCGTAGCCTTCCAGATCGTCGTGCAGCAGCGCCTCGGCGAGCCAGCGCGCGCCGTGCAGCGCGAACGTCAGCCCGCTCGAGAACACCGGGTCGAGGAAGGTCGCCGCGTCGCCGACCAGCGCCCAGCCGGGGCCGTACAGCCGCGTCGACGACACCGTGAAGTCGGATGCGCCACGCCACGACTCCAGCCGTTCGGCGCCGTCGAGGCGGCGCGCGGCCGCCGCGCACGCCTCGATCGCGCGCTCGACGGCATCGTCGCCGCGCACGACGTCCTTCGGGCCGACCAGCCCGACGCTCGCCTGCCCGTCGGCGAACGGGATCATCCAGAACCAGCCACCGGGGAACGCGCTGATCACGATGTCGCCGGGCTGGTCCTCGGGCTGCCAGCGCACCCCGCGGAACCAGGCGGTGCGCGCGGCGTTGCGCAGGTCGGGGTAGGTCGTGCCGAGGCCGAGCTGACGCGCGAGGAGCTGTCCGCGCCCGGCCGCGTCGATCACCACGTCGGCGGTCACGTCGCCGTGATCGGTGTGCACGACGCCCGGCAGCGTGACGCCGCGCACGCGGGCGACGTGCAGCCTGGCGCCGGAAGCGGTCGCGACCGCGCGCAGCCGCCGGTCGAGCTCGGCGCGCGGGCACTGCCAGGCGTGCGGCCAGTCCCCGCGCAGCGCGTTGCCGAAGTCGAACCGGGTGGAGGCCTCGCCGAGCGTGAAGACCGCGCCGCGCTTGACGAGAAACCCGCTCATGTCGACGCCGAGCTCGGTGAGGATCTCGCCAGCCTGGGGCAGCAGCGACTCGCCGACCGCGACCCGCGGTGCCGCGTCGGCGTCGATCAGCGTCACGTCGCGGCCCGCGCGGGCGAGGAACGTCGCGGTGGCCGATCCCGCGGGACCAGCGCCGAGCACGACGAAGCGCGTGTCGCTCACGCGGCGCGGTTCGCGGTGATGTAGTCGGCGAGGGTGCGGACGGTGCGCAGCGCGGCGCGGCCCTCCACGTCGTCGCCGATCGTGACCTCGAAGTGGCGCTCGACCTCGAGGACCAACTCCAGCGCGTCGACCGAGTCGAGCCCGAGCGCGCCGCCGAACAGCAGCTGATCATCGCCGATGTCCGCCGGACTCAGCGCGTCGAGGTGCAGTCCCTCGACGATCACGCGCTTGATCTGCTCCAGCAGGGGGTCCAAGGTGCCTCCATCGGGCTCGGGGCTATCGCCCTAGAAATCGACACGCAATCCGACGAAGGGCCGCATCGGCAGGTGATTGAGCGTAGACGTGGCGAGCGCGCCGTCCTGCACCGTATGAATCGGCAAGAACGGCGACCTTACGTTCCCGACGTTGAGGACCTCGAGGTAGAACGCGAGCCGGTAGCCGCGGTAGGCGCGGCGCCACTCGGCGCGCAGATCGAGCTGGTGCGTCGGTCCGAGGCGGTCGCAGTTCAGGCAGGTCAGCGCAGCCGTCGTCTCGCTCGCGGGCGCGACGCGGCTGACCGGGCGGCCGGGGTGGAACCCGTAGCGCGCGGTGAACCGCCAGTGGGGGAACGCCTGCCAGTCGCCGAGCAGGGTCAGCGTGTGCCGCTGATCCTGCGGCGGCGCTACCGTCTCGTCGAACACGGTGTTGCGTGGGTTGGTGCGCAGCGCCTTGAGTACGCTCCACGCGATCTGGCCGCTCCATCGACCCGCGCGCGCGACCGCGAGCACGTCGAGCCCGCGGCTCGTGCCCGAGCCGGCGTTGGTGTACGGCGGCGCGGCGTCCAGGGTGCCCGGATCGTCCGGGCCGACGACGAGATCCCACAGGCGGATCTGGTAGACCTCGACGCGGAACAGTCCCACGATGCCGGCCGAGGACACGCCCCACGCCTGATCGAGCCCGAACACCAGGTGCTCGGCGCGCTCCGGGCCGAGCATCGGACTGCCGATCTCCGGGTCGAGGATCAGCGGGTCGCGCTGCAGTTGGTTGTAGAGCCCCCACGACAGCTTCGGGATGGTGCCGGTGGGCAGCGGGACCGAGACGGCGAGGTTGGGGGACAGCAGCGGCTCGCCGGACGGCAGCAGCGTGCTGAACGTGCTGCGCAGCCCGGCGCGAGCACGGATCGGGCCCTTCACGACGCCGAGCTGCGCGTACGCCGCGCCCTCGACCCAGCGCGCCCGGGCGTCGAGGTCGACGAGCGGCAGGCCGAAGTCGGTGAGGCCGGCTTGGGTCCAGGTGGGCAGGTACCGCTTGTCCTCGACCGATCCACGGGCGTCGAGGGTCAGCCCCGAGACGTCTCCGCCCGCCTGCAGCGAGAGCGGACCGACGCCGTGCGTCGCGTCGATGCGGCCGAAGACGCGGTCGAAGCGGTCGTCGCGCGACGAGATCCCGGCCAGATCGCGGACCATCGACGAGCGGTCGTGGGTGAACGCGCCGATCACGCGCACTCGGCTGCCCGGCTGCGGCGTCCACGTGTGCGACAAGGAGAACAGGGTCAGCGACGAGCGCTGTTGGAAGGTCCCGTCGATGCGGACCAGCGCCTCCTCGTCGGCGCCGACGACGTTCAGCGAGTCGCCGCCGCGCAGCACCGTGAACACGGTCTGGTGCTGGTCGTTCGGGCGCCACGACAGCCGACCCGAGAGCTCCGAGAACTCCGGCGCCGCGAACGCCGCGTCGAGCACGTCGAGCGCCTTGAGCACCTGGAAGTACGCCTCGAGGAAGGTGCGACGCGCGGCCAGCGCGAACGTCAGCTTGCCCTGCGCGTCGATCGGGCCCATCACGAACGCGCGCGCCGCGCCGGCGGACAGGTCGATCGCGCCGTCGAAGCCGCCGCCCGGCTCGCGCGGGCGGCCGTCCCACGACTGCACCTCCATCACCGCGCTGGTGCCCGACGGGGTGTCGGCCGGCGCGGCGCCGGCGTAGAAGCGCACCGACTCGATCATGTCGGGGTTGAACAGGCTGTTGTAGCCGGCGAGGTGGAACGGGCTGTCGAGGGGCACGCCGTCGAGGAGGTAGACGACGTCGGACTGATCGCCGCCGCGGACGTACACGCCCGCGAGCAGGTCGCCGTCGGAGACCACGCCGGGCAGCGCGTGCGTGGCGCGGACCACGTCCTCCATCGAGCCCGGCGTCGTCTCGATGTCACGGCGGGTGAGCACGTAGGCGCCGGTCTGCGGGCTCTCGTCGGCCTCGCGCGCGCCGCGGTCGACCTCGCGCCAGGTCGGACGGTCGCCGTAGATCACGATCTCCAGCGCGTCGTCGATCGGCAGCTCGAACGTGCCGTCGACCACCTGCCCGGCGTCCAGCGTCAGCACGAACTCGCGCGGGAGGAAGCCGGCGCGCGCGATCGTGACCCGCCACCGGCCCGGGCTGAGGAACGGCGCGGTGAACCGTCCGCGGGCGTTCGCGGTCAGCGTGGTCGCGGGCGCGTCGGGATCGTCGAGCGGGGCGAGCGTGACCACGGCGTCGCCGAGCGCCCCGCCGTCGCTGTCGTGCACCGCGCCGTGCAGCGTGGCCGGGGCGGGCGGGCCGCCGACCTCGCTGCGGGAGAGCCGAAACGTGAACGCGTAGGCGAGGCTGCGGTCCGGCGCGCCCTCGGTGAAGCGCAGCGCGAACGCGGCGTCGAGCGCGGCGGCGTCGAGCGCGTCGCCCGCGCTGTCGCGGATGGTGGCGTCGATCACGCGGCCGGCTGCGTCGAGGCGCAGCGCGAGCACCACCGTGCCCTCGACGCCGCGGGCGCGGGCGTCGGGAGGGTAGATCGGCTCGACCGCGTGGACCACCGCGGGCGGGGCCTCGGCGAGCGCCGGAGCGCCGAGCAGCAGCAGGAGGAGGGCGATCATCGGGGCGTGGGCGCCGGGCGGTGGGATAGGGACCGCGTGGAGGGCAGATGCGGTGGGCAGCGTACCTCATCGGCGTGATCGGCTGGCTGAACTTCGCGGTGTGGACCACGATCCTCGGCGCGGCGATGATCGCGCTGTGGCCCTTCGATCGACGACGCGTCGGGATGGCGCGCGCGATGCAGGCGTGCTGGGGGCGCGGGCTGTTCTGGACCAACCCGGCGTGGCGGCTGCGGCGAGGGGAGCGGGTGCACGGGGAGGGTCCCTACGTGGTCGTCTCGAACCACCAATCGGTGGTCGACATTCCGAACCTGCTCAGCGTGATTCCGCCGGTGCGGATCGTCGCGCGGGACGGGATCTTCCGGGTGCCGCTGATGGGCCCGTTCCTGCGCTTGTCGCGTCAGGTGCGCGCGGGCGAGGCGTCGCGTGACGGGCGCGAGGCGCTCGAGGCTGGCGTCTCCGTGTTGGTGTTCGCAGAGGGGACGCGCTCCGCGGACGGCTCCCTCGGGCGGTTCCGCAACGGCGCGTTCCACCTCGCGCGGGAGGCGGGCGTGCCGGTGCTGCCCGTGGTGATCGACGGCTCGCGGCGTGTCGTGCCGCGCGGCGGCTGGCTGCCGGCGGCGTGGCGTCCCGAGGTGCACGTGGCGGCGCTCGCGCCGGTCGATCCCGCGGCGTTCGCGTCGACGACCGCGCTGAAGAAGGCGGTCCACGCGCGGATGGCCGCAGCGCTGGAGGCGCTGTGAGCGGGCACGCGCACGACGCGGCCGCGGCGCGCTACCTCGCGGTGGGGCGGGTCGCGCACGGGATCGCGCGCGGCAAGCTCCGTGGCGACCCGGTGTACGCGGCGGTGCTCCCGCTGTTGTCCGACGCCCGCGCGCTGCTCGATGTGGGCTGCGGCGAGGGCTACCTGCTCGCGCTCGCGGCCGACGCGCATCCGGCGTTGGCCTTGATCGGTGTCGATCACGACGCGCGACGGCTCGATCAGGCGCGGTCCGCGCTCGCCGATCGCGGGCCGACGCTGATCGCCGGGGACCTTCGGATCGTGGCGCTGCCCTCGGCCGATGTGATCACCTGCCTCGATGTGCTCCATTACCAGCCCGCCGCGGACCAGGACGCGATCCTGGGCAAGCTGCGCGCGGCGCTGCGGCCGGGCGGGGTGCTCGTGGTGCGCGAGGCGGTCGCCGACGCGGGCTGGCGCAGCGCCGCGACGGTGCTCTCGGAGCGCGTGACCCTCTGCCTGGGCCGCCACCGCGGGCAGGGCGTCCACCTGCGGCCGCGCGCCGAGCTGGAGGCCGCGCTGGTCGGGCTCGGGCTCGCGGTAGACGCGCGGCCGTGCTTCGCGGGGACGCCGTTCGCGAACTGGCTGTTCGTCGGGCGGGCGACGTGATCGCGATCAGCGGGCTGGGCGTGGTCAGCGGGTTCGGCTGGGGTCTGGACCCGCTGGTGGAGGGCGTGTGGTCGGGCGCGAGCGCGATCGGGGCGACGCCGTATCCGGGCGTCGGTCCGCTCGCGGCGCTGGCCGGCGGCCCATGGCTGGCGACGGACCTCGCGCTGTACGCAGCGCGCGAGGCGCTCGGCGACCGCGATCCGGCGCGCACGGCCCTCGTGGTCGCGTCGACCGCGGGCGACATGGTCGTCGGCGAGGCGGCCTACCTCGCGGTGTGCGGTGGGTCTGCGCCCACCGACGACTTCGTGTGGGCGCAGCGCTGCGATCGCCCCACGACCCGGCTGGCGCGGACGCTCGGGCTCGGTGGGCCACGGCTCACGGTGTCGAGCGCGTGCTCGTCCGGCGTCGTCGCGCTCGGCGTCGCGCGCGACTGGGTCGCCGCGGGGCGCGCCGAGGCGGTGCTCGTCGTCGGTGTCGACGCGCTGTGCCGACTGACGGTGCACGGCTTCTCGTCGCTGGGGCTGATCAGCGCGCGCCCGTGCCGACCGTTCGACGCCGAGCGCGACGGGATCTCGCTCGGGGAGGGTGCGGCGGCCTTGCTGATCGAGTCCGAGGCCGCGATGACGGCGCGCGGCGCGCGGCCGCGGGCGTGGCTGCGCGGCTACGGGAATGCGCAGGACGCGCACCACATGACCGCGCCGCACCCCGAGGCGGCCGGGCTCGCGGCGGCGATCGGCGCGGCGCTCGACGGGCTGGATCCGACCGAGGTCGGCTACGTGAACGCGCACGGCACCGGCACGTTGCCCAACGACGCGGCGGAGGGGGCGCTGCTCGCGCGGCTGTTGCCTGGCGCGGCGGTGTCGAGCACGAAGGGCGCCACCGGTCACACGCTGGGCGCGGCCGGTGCGCTCGAGGCGCTGATCACCGTGCTCGCCCTCGAGCGGGGCGTGCTGCCGCCCAACGCGGGGCTGCACACGCCGGGTGTGCCGCTCGACCTGGTGCGGGTCGCTCGCCCCACGCGCGTGCGCCACGCGCTCTCCCTCAGCGCGGCGTTCGGTGGCAGCTGCGCCGCCGTGTGGCTGGAGGCCCCATGCGGTGCGCGGTGATCGACCACGCCTGCTGGGTCCCGGGCGGGTGGGAGGGGCTCGCCGCGGATCTGCGCGCCGGGCGGTCTCGCTGCGTCGACGGCGAGGGCATCGCGTCAGAGCCTTCCTGCCCGCCGGGCTTCCCGGCGGCGCAGTGGCGACGGATGAGCCGCCTGTCGCGCGGCGCGGCGGTCTGCGTGGCCGCGCTGGTCGCGCGGAACCCCGACGTCGACTGGGCGGGCGTCCCGTCGGTGTGGGGCACCTCGCTCGGCGAGGTCGGCGCGAGCAGCACCTTCCTCGACCGCCTGCACGCCGAGGGGCCGGAGCGCGCCAGCCCGTTGGTGTTTCAGGGCTCGGTGTACAACGCCGCCGCCGGTCGCCTTTCGGTGGCCCTCGGGCTGCGCGGGCCCTCCGAGACGATCGCGGCGGGGCAGGCCACCGCGCTCGCGGCGCTGGCGCGCGGCGTGGCGTGGCTCGCCCGCGCCGAGCGCGTGCTCGTGTTCGTCGGTGACGAGCGCGTCGCGGCGCTTCAAACGGCGCTCGGTCGACTCGGCATCGCGCCGGGCGAGGGCGCCGTCGCGCTGCTGCTCGGCCCCGGCGACGCGCTGGAGGTCCGCGACGGCCTCGGCGGCCCGCGGCCGTGGATCGGCCGCGCCGCGCGCCTCCCCTACGAGTCCGAGGCGCCGCCTCCGGTGGACCTCGTCGTCGAGGCGACCCTCGGGTTCAGCGCCGTGGGCCCCCTCGCCGCCCTGCTCGCCCTCGGCCAGGGCACCGCCGTAGGCGCAGACGACGGCGCCCTGCTCTCTGCAGCCTGGGCCCAAGCTGTCGCCGCGTCATAGGGGGTCATAGGGGTCAGGACGTTAGATGTTAGAAGTGGCTGATTGTACCGTCTAGCGGCCTGGTGCGTCGGGCCAAGCCCGGAAGGAGGAAGATGGCGTAGAACCATCGAAAA
>CAYQSE010000028.1:0-35689 GCA_964419905.1 uncultured Enterobacteriaceae bacterium | reverse complement strand
GGGACGGGCCGCGACGGCGCGCGTGGCCGGCGTCGCGCGGAACAGCCGCGGCACCGTGAAGCCCAGCGCCAGGGCAGTCGCCACGAGCGCGAGCGGGACCCACCAGGTCTGCATCGGGGTGGGCGTGTACGCGCGCGGCGGCGCCAGCGTCTCGGTCGCGCCGGGGCCGATGTAGGGCTCGACGGGCACCGGATGGAGGGTGATCGTGTCCGCGGAGTCGTCCTCGACCACGACGCGCGTCGCGGTCGGGTCGGTGCGCGCCGAGGGCAGCGAGGGCACCCAAGCCGCCGCCCACTCCCGGAGACTCGCCCCGGGCAGGTTCGGCGCGAGCGCCGCGCACGCCGCCATCACCTCGCGCGCGGTGGGACGGTCGGCGGGCGCATAGGCGGTCATGCGCCGCGCGAGGGCTTGCAGGGCGGGCCAGGCCACGAGGCGCGCCAGAGCGCGCTCGACGTCCTCCGCGTACCGCTCCCGCGCGAGTCGCGGACGCTCGACCTCGGCGCCGCCCACCAGCTCGATCAGGGCGACACCGAGCGAGTACACGTCGCTGGGCGCCCCGGCCTCTCCGTGCAGCCAGCGCTCGGGCGCCATGTACCGCGCGGTGCCGAGCTGCTGGCTGCGCGTGTCCGACTCACGGGCGTCGAACGTGGCGCGCGCGACGCCGAAGTCGAGCACCCGCACCCCCCCTCGGGCGGTGACCATCAGGTTGGACGGCTTGATGTCGCGGTGCACGACCCGCAGTGGCGCGGCGTGTCCGGGCGGGACCGCCTCCCACGCAGCGTCCAGCGCATCGGCGACCGCCAGCGCGATCTCGGCCGCGGCGCGCGGAGGCAGCGCCGCGCCCCCCAGCTTCGCGAGGTCCGCGCCGTCGACCGGCTCCATGAGGATCGCCAGGCGCCCGTCGATCCGCGCGAGCCCGTGCACGCTGACGATGTGGTCGTGGGCGAGCAGGGCGAGCAGTCGCGCCTCGTCACGCAAGCGTCGCGCCTGCTCCTCGTCCTCGACCAGGTGTGGGTGCAGCCACTTCACCGCGAGGCGCTTCACGAAGTCGCCCTCGTCGCGCACCTCGGCGAGCTGGACCGACCCGAAGGCGCCCTCTCCCAAGGTCTCGAGCAAGGTGAACGACCGGGGCACGGCGTCTCCCGATTGCGGGCGGGCCAAAGGGCGGTCGTACCTCAGCCCGCGTTTGTTCGCCACCCGGCGGTCGGCTACGGGGAGGGCACGCTCCCGACAGGCCCCCGCGGAGGACCGTTGATCGCCATCGCCCTGGCTCTGCTGATCGCTGTGACACCAGCGCACGCGCAACCTGCCGACGCGGAGGTCGCGCCGGACTCTGCGTGGGAGGTGCTCCAGCGGCTGCCACCGCGATATGCGTGGGAGATCGGCTTTCATGTTGCCTTCTCGCGTGTCGCCTACTTCCGCGAGGAGACCCCGCCGTGGGTCGGCTTCGGGCTCCGTGGGGGGTGGGGTCGGGTGTTCGCGTCGGGGCACCGCCTCGGCGCGGCGCTCGTGTTCAACGCCGATGGCCCGATTCCGCTGTTCTGGACGCTCTCGCTCGAGCCCCAGGCCACCTGGGACTTCATCGCCGGGAACCTGCAGCTCGGTGTGTCCGTCGGGCCCTCGATCCAGATGCACAACCGCCTGGAGCTGACCCGCACCGACACCGTGTACGGGCTGGCCCCGATGGCAGCGGTGCGCATCGGCTACTCGGATGCGTGGACGCGGGTGGGGCGGCGCTTCTTCGTCGTGGCCGAGCCGAAGACCCGGTGGGTCGATGGCGTCATCGACTGGAGCATCGCGCTCGTCGTCGGATCGGGCTCGGGCCGCTAGCCCGCGGCGGTGCGCTGCGGCGTCGCGGCGGCCGCATTGGGCTGCTGCTCGGCGTCGAGCTGCGCTCGAAACAGCGCGTGGATCTGCTCGAGCTGTGCATCAGCGTGCTCGAGTGACCAGTCGCGGGTGTCGACCGCGGGTAGGACGACGACCTCGATGGGCACGCGGGCCATGCGCAGCGAACCCTTCTCCCAGGCGCGGTGCGCGCCGCGGACGACCATGGGCACGATCGGCAGCCCGGTCTGGATCGCCAGGTGGACGAGCCCCTTCTTGAACGGGAGGAGTCGCCCGTCGCGGGAGCGCGTGCCCTCGGGCCACAGGAAGATCGACAGCCCGTTGTCCGCGACGATCCGACCGAGCTCCGCGAGCGAGGACTTCGCCTTCGCCGAGTCACCGCGATCGATGCGCAGGTGCCCGGAGAGCAGGTAGAGCTGACCGAAGATCGGGTAGTAGGCGACCTCGCGCTTCGCCACGCCGACCGTGCCGACGGGCGAGAGCCACGACGCGAGGAAGATGTCCATGATCGAGGTGTGGTTGGACACGTAGATCGCGGGTCGTGCCGCGTCGAGGTGCGCTGCGCCGCGCACCGTGGTCGGGCAGCCCGAGAGCCAGACCATCGATCGGCTCACGGTCTTCCCGAAGTAGTTGCCCACCTTGACCCGTCCGATGCGTGACGGGAGCAGGAGCAGCATCGCGAGCGCGGCGACCGCCGACCCTGCGGCCATCACGACGAGTCCAACGGCCATTCGCAGCAGCGTCGACAGGGTTTGCACGCGTCCTCCACGCGTCGGATGGACGCGCGGTTCGATCTTCACTCGCTGAGGTCATCGTTCGGTCATCACGATGTCGACACACCGTGACGTGCCCTTGTTGGCGTTTCCGGCGACGCGCCATTATGAGCGCCCCTTCTACGTGGAGGTTCCCTTGCGCCATTTCTTCCCCACCGTCCTGGCTGGCCTCGCGGTCGCTGCCGTCGGCTGCACCGATCCCGTCCTCGAGCAGCGCCTCGCCGATCTCGAGCAGAAGGTCGCCGAGATGGAGAAGGCGCCCCCGGCCGCCCGCGCCGCGGAGCGCGCGCCGTCCGCCGCCACGCCCGAGCAGGAAGAGGCCGCGGCCGAGCTGCTCCGCGAGGCGAACACGCTCGTCACCGCGATGAAGTACGACGAGGCCAAGGCCAAGCTCGCTGACCTCGCCAAGGACTACCCCACGACCCGCGCCGCGCGCTCGTCGAGCCGCATGGCCGAAGAGCTGGCGGTGGTCGGCATCGCCGCGGGCGACCTGGGCATCGAGAAGTGGTTCCAGGGCAACGTGTCGATGAACGACGGCAAGGCCACGCTCGTCGTGTTCTGGGAGTCCTGGTGCCCGCACTGCCGGCGCGAGGTCCCCGCGATCGAGGCGGTCTTTGCGAAGTACAAGGATGACGGCCTGAACGTCGTCGGCGTCACCAAGGTCACCAAGTCGTCGACGGACGAGAAGGTCGCCGAGTTCATCGAGGAGAACAAGGTCACCTACCCGATGGGCAAGGAGTCCGGCGAGCTGTCGGCCCGCTTCGGCGTGCGCGGCATCCCCGCGGCCGCCGTGGTCAAGGACGGCAAGGTCGTGTGGCGCGGCCACCCGGCGCGCCTCACCGACGACATGTACCGCGCGTGGCTGGGCCTGGGCGGCGGCGAGGGCTGATCGGCCCCTCGGCACGCAGCCGATCGCTGCCTTGTGGTCGGCTGCGCACGAGATAATGGGGGGCCTCGCCTTGGAGGCACCCATGCGTTCGTTCCTGTTCCCCCTCGCTCTGCTCGTCGCCTGCGGCGGGTCCGACCCGGCTCCTGCGCCCGCTCCGGCGCCGGCGCCTGCCCCGGTCGCCGCGCCCGCGCCCGCACCTGCGCCCGCACCGGCTGCGGTCGCCGCTGACGCGGTCGACCTCTCCGCGCTGTCCGATGACGAGAAGCTCGCCAAGCTGATGGAGATCGGCGAGAACGTCTACAAGACCGGCGGTAGCGGCGGCGTCGCCTGCCTCACCTGCCACATGGCCAACGGTCAGGGCGTCCCGGGCGCGTTCCCTCCGCTCGTCGGCGCCGATGACGTCATGGGCGACTGCAAGAAGCACGCCGGCTACGTGATCAACGGCCTCACCGGCGAGATCGTCGTCGCGGGCGTGACGTACAACGGTGTGATGCCGCCGCAGGGCAACCTGTCGAACCTCGAGATCGCCGCGGTGATCACCTACGAGCGCATGAGCTGGGGCAACAACCTCGGCAAGTGCCTGCCCGAAGACGTCGCAGCGGCTCGATAGTCCGCGCATCCGATCATGCGGGGGGCGGGCGGGCCGGATATGTTCGCTCCGCACCCGCTCCCCGGTGTCGGCCGTGCCGCCTCTCGTCCCTACCCTGCGCCAGCATCTCGCCCACGCCGACGGGCTGTTCGAGGCTGGGCGGGTCGCCCAGGCGCGCACTGCGTTCGAGGATCTGCTCGAGCGATCCCAGGAGAAGGCGGATCGCGCGATGGAGGTCGTCGCGCGCGCGATGCTCGCGCACATCCACCTGAAGCGGCGTGATCCCGACGCGGCGCGCGAAGAACTGCAGCTCGCTGCGCAGCAGATCGATCCGCTGCACCTCGAGTCGCACGGTCGCTACCGCGGCGTGCTCGCGCGCCTCGCTGTCGCGATGGGCTCCGCGGAAGCGGTCGAGCAGGAGCTGCTCGCCTACCTGCACTGGGCCGAGGAGGCCGGGGCGGCCGAGCAAGTGGTCGATGCGTGCGCGCTGCTCGCAGAGCGCTGCGAGGGCGACGAGCAGGTGCAGTGGTTGCGCCGGGCCGTCGACCACGCGCTCGACCAGCGGGTCGAGGCCCGTCTGGGTGAGGTGAGCACCCGGCTGGGCGCGCTGCTCGACGGGCTGGGGCGGTTCGACGAGGCGCTCGAGGCCTACCAGCAGGCGCTGCACTGGCACAAGCGCGGTGGCACGCCACGGCAGGTGGTGTCGGCGGCATGGGCCGTCGGCGCGGTCGCCTGTCGCCTCGAGGACTTCCCCCTCGCGCGCACGCGACTCGACGAGGCCATCGCGGGGGCCGAGGCCGCGCCCGAGAGCTGCGGAGATCTCCTCGCGCTCGCGCTCGCGGATCTCGCGGTTGTCTACGAGGCCGCTGGCGACGTCGTCGAGGCGCGGCGCCTGCTGCTGCGCTCGTCCGGGCTCGCGCGCGAGCAGGAGATCAATCGGTTCTGGCCCGAGCGCTGGCGCGACATGCTCGCCCACGGTCGCCGGCTCGACATCGACCTCTGAGCCGCGCGGCGGGCCCGGTCCGCGCGCGCCCGGTTACCCGGCAGCGCATGTCCGCAGCGCTCGCCGTGCTCGTGCCACGCCCCTCGGGGCCGCCCGTCGATCCGCCCGAGGCGTTCCCGCTGGGCCGGGCGGCGCTGGCCGCGCCCGTCGACGTCGTGTTCGTCCGCACGCTGCAGGACGGGATGGCGAGCGGCCTCCGCGCGATCCCGGGCGCCTGGGAGGTGGTCGACGGGATCGCGGTGTGCGGGGCCTATGACCGCTTCCCCTCGAAGGGGGATCCCGACGGTCACACAGCGCTCGTCCGTGGGCTGCGCGGCGGCCCGCTGATCAACCCGGTGTCCCTGACGGCGCTGTGTCGCGACAAGCTGGCCTGCCAGCGGCACCTCGAGGCGCGCGGCGTGGCGATGCCCGAGGTCGTGGACGACCCAGCGGTGTTCGCGGACGCGCTCTCCCACTGGGGCGCCGGCTTCGTGAAGCCGCGTTTTGGCGCGTTCGGCGCGGGGGTGTCCCGGGTGGTGGCGGGGGCGCGCGTTCCCGCGACCGTGCACGGCGACGCCGCGGCCTCCGAGCCCGCGCTGCTGCAGCGGGCCGTCGCGCCACCCGACGGGTTCGCGGGCGTGAGCGTGCGCGCGCTGGTGCAGCGGCTCCCAGGCGGCGGGTGGGCGCTCGCGCCGATGGTCGCGCGCCGCGATCGCGTCGATCCGGTCGTGAACGTCGCGCGGGGCGCCGAGGCGCGCCTCGCCGACGACGTCCTCGGTGCAGACACGCTGGCCGTCCTCGCGCGCCGCGTGCGCGCCACCGCCGAGGCCCTCGCCGATCATCCCGACGGCGCGCTGCTCGCGGAGCTCGGGGTCGACCTGGTGATCGATCCCGACGGCACGCCGTGGGTGATCGAGGTCAACGGGCGCCCACGCGGGCGCCTCGAAGTCCTCGCCGAGCGC
Source organism: uncultured Enterobacteriaceae bacterium (assembly GCA_964419905.1). Lineage (GTDB taxonomy): Bacteria > Myxococcota_A > UBA796 > UBA796 > JAFDJI01. The sequence continues at coordinate 29,649 of CAYQSE010000028.1, read as the reverse complement.
GATCCGGTCGCGTTTCGCGTGCTCCACCTCGAGGCGTGCCTGCGGCCGCTCAGCTTCCTCGCTTCCATCACGCGCTGAGCGGCGCGCGAGCCCGTTGCGCCGTGGGTCGGCCGTCTCGGCCGACCGCTTGATGCCGGCCGGGACGGCCGGCCCACGTCTGTTTGCCCTTGGCCTGCTCGGCCAGCCCCCGCCTGGGTTGTTCGTGGGTCGGCCGTCTCGGCCGACCGCTTGATGCCGGCCGGGACGGCCGGCCCACGTCTGTTTGCCCTTGGCCTGCTCGGCCAGCCCCCGCCTGGGTTGTTCGTGGGTCGGCCGTCTCGGCCGACCGCTTGATGCCGGCCGGGACGGCCGGCCCTCGTCCGGAGGGGCTCGCGGCAGGGGCCTCCGCCAAGCCCGCTTACAGGGGGCGGTGCGTGTACGACCGCTCGCCGCGCGAGAACGGCCCCACGGTGTCGCCGTGGCCGACGAGCTTCCACCGGGTGGTCAGCAGCCCCTCCACGCCGACGGGGCCGCGGGCATGGATGCGCCCGGTGCTGATCCCGACCTCGGCGCCCAGCCCGAACCGGTAGCCGTCGGCGAAGCGGGTGCTCGCGTTGTGGAACACGCACGCGCTGTCGACGCCGTCGAGGAACGCGCGGGCGGCTGCGGCGTCCTCGGTGACGATCGCGTCGGTGTGCGCGCTGCCGTAGCGGTGCACGTGGTCGATCGCCGCGTGAACATCGTCGACGATCTCGACGGTGGCGGCCAGGTCGCCGTACTCGTGGTGCAGGTCGGGCGCCTCGGGCAGCCCGAACGCTGCGGCTGCGCGTGGCCCGCCGAACAGCGCGACGCCGTCGGCGCGGAGCGCGTCCAGCAGGCGCCTCCCGAGCTCGTCCGCGATGGCGTGGTGCAGCAACAACGTCTCCATCGCGTTGCACGCCGCCGGGTAGTCGCACTTCGCGTCGCGCACGATCGCCATCGCCTTGTCGGGATCCGCCCCGGCGTCGACGAACACGTGGCAGATCCCCTCGGCGTGCCCGAGCACCGGGATCCGCGTGTGCTGCTGCACGTAGCGGACCAGGTCGGACGACCCGCGCGGGATCACGAGGTCGATCACCCCGTCGAGCGCGAGCAGCTCGGCGACCTCGGCGCGGCCCTCGACCAGGCCGATCGACGCGGCGGGCACCTCGGGCGCGATCGCCTCGACGAGCACCGCGTGCAGGATCCGGTTGCTGCGCGTGGCCTCCCGACCGCCCTTGAGCAGCAGCCCGTTGCCGCTGCGCAGCGCGAGCCCGGCGATCTGCACGAGCGCGTCGGGTCGGGACTCGAAGATCACCAGCAGCACGCCGATCGGACACGTCTCCTGCCACAGCGAGAGACCCGGCGCGATCTCGGTGCGCCGCAGCACGCGGCCGAGCGGCTCGTCGCTGTCGGCGAGCGTGCGCAGCCCCTCGGCGAGGGTGGCCAGCTTGCGTGGCGACAGCGCGAGGCGATCGGCGAGGGCCTGGGAGAGGGTGCCGGATGCGACGGCCTCGGCCGAGGCCGCCACGTCGACGGCGTTCTCGGCGAGGATCTCGTCCTGTCGCGCCGAGAGGGCGTCGGCGACGCGGCGCAGCGCGCGAGCGCGATCTTCGCTCGTGAGCCCGGCCAGCGTTCGGCTCGCGGCGCGCGCTGCGACCGCCTGCTCCGTGGCGTTCATTCGTCCTCCACCGACAGGATCACGATGTTGTCGCGATGCACCAGCGCGCGGGAGCGCCCACCGGAGTCGCCCAGCGCTTCGCCCGAGGACCTGGCGCAGATGCCGCGCGCGAACTCGCGCCCGTCGGGTCCGACCACCGAGACCACCGCGCCCGCGTCGAACGCGCCCTCCACCGCCTCGACACCTGCAGCGAGCAGGCTGGCGTTGCGCTCGACCATCGCCGCCCGTGCGCCCGCGTTGACCACGAGGCGGCCCACCGGCTGGGTGGCGTACGCGAGCCAGCGACGTCGGCGGTTCCACGGCACGCGGGCCGGGAACAGGGTGCCGACCTCCTCGCCTTGCACGATCCGCAGCAGCGCGGTCGGGTCCATCCCCGACGCGACCACGGCCGACGTGCCCGCGCGCACCGCGACCTCGGCGGCGGCGATCTTCGCCTGCATCCCGCCGCGACCGCCCGCAGAGCCTGCGCCGAACCGCACCTCGGTCTCGGCGGTCCACGTGTCGATCCGGCGCGCTTCGGGCGTGCCCGGCGGGGCGGAGTACACGCCGTCGACGTTGGTGAGGAGCACGAGCAGGTCGGCGTCGACGCCGGCGGCGACCAGGGCCGAGAGCCGATCGTTGTCGCCGAACACCTTGTCCTTGCCCAGCGCGATCTCGGCGGTCGACACGGTGTCGTTCTCGTTGATCACCGGCACCGCGCCGAGCTCCAGCAGCCGCTCGAGCGTGTCGTGCAGCTTGAGGTAGCGGTGCCGGTGCAGGAAGTCCTCCTCGGTGAGCAGGACCTGCGCGCCGACTTCGCCCAGCTGACGGAACAGGTTCTCGTACAGCGCGATCAGGGCGCCCTGGCCCGCCGCGGCGCATGCCTGCCGGTCGACGAGCGCGGTGGGTGCGCTCATCCCCAGCTTGGACGCGCCGAGGCCGACCGCGCCGGAGCTCACGAGCAACACCTCGCGCCCCTGGCCGCGGAGCAGGTGCAGCTGCTCGACGAGCGCACCCAGGCGCCCGAGCGCGAGGCGGCCCTCGGGGCCGGTGACGACCGCGGTGCCGACCTTGACCACCACCCGCCGCGCGCGGGTCAGGACCTGACGGGGAGACTCGCTCATGGCGGCGGGCTCTATCGCGACCCCGTGCGGGTGTCGCGAGTTCGCCATAGGATGCCTCCGGGAGGCAACTTGGAAGCAGGCGTCACGCGCTATTTCACCCCCGAAGAGGCCAACGCGTTGCTGCCTGCGGTCGTGGCGCGGGTCGTGCGCATCGCCGACGAGCTGCGCCGCGCGCGAGAGATCGCCGAGCACGCGCCGGCGCCCGACGACCCTGTGGGGGCCGCACAGCAGCGACTCGACGCGCTGCGCACCACGGTCGAGGCCGATCTGGCCTGGATCCACGACATGGGCGTGCACCTCAAGGGGGTCGATCCGGCGCTGCTGGACTTCCCCGCGCTCCGCCACGGCCACGAGGTCTACCTCTGCTGGCGCGAGGGCGAGGAAGACATCTCCCATTGGCACCCGCTGCACACCGGGATCGCGGGGCGGCAGCCGCTCGAGCCGCCGGAGTCCGGAATCTGGGAGTGGTGCCACTGATCCCGTCGCAGGGCGTCAGGCGGGGGGGGCCTCGGTGGCGAGCAGGGCTTCCATCGTGCGCACGACCTCGGCGTGCAGGGCGTCCACCTGGGCCTCGAAGTTCGCTTCGTCGACGGGTGGGGGGAGGATGGGGGGCATCACGCGGTGGACGAGCTTGACGGGGCGCGGGAGCAGCGTGGGGCCGAAGCCGCGCACGAGCGGTAGTGGCACCTTGAGGTGTTTGTAGGCGAGCTTCGTGATCCGCGTCTCGTAGATCCGGTACAGGTCGTCGGCAGCGGGGCAGCCGGCGAGGATGAGCGGGGTGCCGGTGCGCAGCGCGAGGCGGACGAAGCCCTTGCGGCGGCGCCAGTGGACCGTGTAGCGCTCGGCGGTGGGGCGCAGCGCCTCGCGCATCCCGCCTGGCGCGACGCCGACGAGGTGTCCGCGCTCGAGCAGCGCGTGGGCGTTGCGCGGGTTGGCGGGCACGATCCCGGCGCCTCTCGCGAGGTGTCGGAGACCGGGCGTGCGGAAGATGAGGTCGTCGCCGAGTCCCATCGGCAGACGACCGGTGGCGTCCAGGATCGACATCGCGAGCAACAGGCCGTCGTAGGTGGCGAGGCTGTGGTTCACCACCAGCAGCGCGCGTCCGGCGGGCGGGACGTGGTGGAGGCCCGTCACCTCGTGGCGGTGGTAGGCGGCGAGGCCACGCAGCCACGGGCGGACGCGCTGGATGATCTCGGGTGCGGCCCCCTCGAGATTGGGGCGGAGCACATCCGAGGCGGGCAGCCAGTAGAGGGGGGAGATGCGCGCCATGTCTGCCTCCCGATAGGACCCGCGCGGCGCGTCGTCAACGGGCGTGGCGTACCCAGGCGCTGACCCGCGTGCCGACCGGATCGCCCACGACGTTGCGGACCACGCCCCACGGCGCCGCGCACGCGAACGGGACGAGGCCCGGAAACCAGCGGTCGAGGACTGCGGCGGCGGCCAGATCGCGCACCTCGCCGTGCCCCGAGTGCACCTTCACCGCGAACCCGACGCCGTCCCCCGGCAGCGCCCCGCACATCAGCCCCTCCGCGCCCACCTTGCACAGGAGGGGCGCCTTGGCGGCGGCCATCAGCGCGCCGTCGGCGCGGTCGGTGCCGCTGACGAACCACGGGTTGCGCTGCATCGCCCAGCCGATCCGTCCGAGGCCGGTGGACTCGCCTGCGGCCATGGCCGAGGCGAGCCCGGCCCACGCGCGCGCCATCCCGGAGAGCGGCAGCACCCAGCAGGGCACGCCACAGCCATCCACGACCGCCTCGGGCACCGCGCCGGCCAGCTCCGCGACGCGCGCGCGGATGCGCTGCTGGAGGGGGTGGAACAGCCCGCGATAGTCCTCGCTCCACCCCTGGGCCCGGCTCGCGCCCGCCATGAACGCGTGCTTGCCCGAGCAGTTGTTGTGGCGCGGGGAAGCGGCTTCCCCAGCGCGCAGGAGGGCGTGCGCCGCAGGGGCGTGCAGCGGCAGGTGGGCGCCGCAGTACAGACCGCCCTCGTCGCAGCCGACCTGACGCAGGATGGCCGCGACCCGCTCCAGGTGCGCGGGCTCTGCGGAGTGGCTCGCGGCGCCGAGCGCGAGCTCACGCTCGCCGAGCGCGTCCCGCGTGGCGGGTGGCAGCAGTCCCAGGCTCACCTCGAGCTGGAACGGCTTCGCGGCGCTGCGCCAGGTCGTCGTCAGCTCGGGTCCAACGGCCTCGAGCACGCGCCCCGACGCGTCGGTGAGCACCGCGGAGATGGGGTGCTCCGCCTCGAAGCGGCCGCCGCGCAGCTGCGCGACGCTGAGGGCGAGGGAGATGGGACCACAAAGGTTCATCTCCCTCAGCCTATCTCACCGGGACGGGACTTCGACCTCGATCGGGCCCGCGGTGTTGTCGTCCTCGTAGAGCTCGGTGATCGCGCCGCACGTGTCGACCATCACCCACGACCAGCAATACGCGCATCCGTCGAGCGCGGGATCGAGGTCGATGACGTCGATCATGAAGTCGACGAACGTGGTGGCCCCGGGCCCCAGCGTGTCCACCTCCTCGAACTCGTCGCCGACGCACGCCGGTCCGCCGATGGTGCCCATCCCGATCGTCGGATCGTCCTCGCTGTGCACCCACAGGTCGACCCAGAACGGCCCGACCGCCTGCGTGCTGCTGTTGTAGACGTCGACGACGTAGAGGATGTAGTCCTCGTCGGCGTAGTAGTCGAAGTAGGGGATGGAGAGGTTGGTCCCCGCGCTCTCTCCGACGGTGACGGAGGCCGAGAGCGCGTTGTTCGTCTCGTCGGACTCCTCGATCGAGCCATCCGCGTCGACCATCACCCACAGGGTGCGGTTGCCGGGGGTGGCGTCGAAGTGGAAGGCGATCTCCTTGGACTGCCCCGCGTCGAGGTAGGCGACGGGCGCGTAGTAGTCGCCGAACTGACCGACGCTGGGGGGTGACGGCGGGTCGACGAACACGTCGACCCAGAAGTCCGACACCCCCGCCGCGCCGTCGTTCTGCACCTTCACGGTGAGCATGATGTCGTCGGGGCCACCCTCTCCGCGGGCCGAGAGGATGCGGAGGTCCACGCTCGCGCCTTCGATGACGGTCACCGGGACGTCCTTGGAGGTGATCTCGCCCCACTCGGCGGAGACGACGGTCGTGCCGAGCGCGACGCCGTTCAGCTTGCCGCCGGACTCCATCGTCGCGACCTGCCCGTCGTCGGTGACCCAGATCACCTGCTGGGTCGCGTCGGCGCGGGTACCGTCGGTGTAGGTGGCCTCGGCGACCAGCCGCGCGCTGCTGCCCTGGCCCACGGTGACCTGGGCTGGCGTGACGGTGAGGCCGAGCACCGCGGAGTCGGTGACCTTGACGGTGACCGGCACGGAGCGGACGCCGTTGACCTCGGCGTAGACCTTCGCCTCGCCGACGGTGAGTCCGGCGAGCACGCCCTCCTCGTCGAGGTTCTCGCTGACCTGGGCCACCGACGGGCGGTCGCTCCCCCAGGTCGCCACCGCGGTGACATCGAGCGAGGTGCGATCCTCGCGCAGGCCCGTCGCGATGAGCTGTAGCTCGCCGCCGAGCGGGATCACCGCGCGCTCGGGGGTGACGAGGATGCCCAGCAGCGTGATCTGCGGGGTGTCGTCGGTGTCCGTCGGGTCGCTCGTATCGTCTACGGGCTGCAGCCCGCTCGGGTTGCACGCCCCGAACAGGACGAGCCCCCCGAGCAGGACCAGGTGGACGGCCTGCGACGAGGGGCTCGAACGAGACATCATGACCTCCGGACCGCCAGTGTACTCACTCGCGGCGCAGGTCGACCACTCGGGACAGGTAGGTGCCGTACGCGAGGTACGGGTTCTCGGAGCCACCAGTCGCCGCGGCGGACGGGTTGCTGTAGGGAACCCACGCGAAGTCGGGGTGCTTGCGCTCGTCGCGCCACACACCCGGACCAGAGACCCGCCCCTTGTCGTCGGTGGTCAGCGTGTAGCAGTACCGCTCGCTGAAGCCCTGCGGACCCGAGGTGGAGTCGATGTGGCTCGCCTCCACACCGTCGGTCGTGAACTGGACATCCGCGCAGATCGAGAACTCACGCTGCGCCGCGGACACCGTGACCGCGTCCTCGATGCGCGCGAAGGTGCTCGGGCCGATCCCGCTGACCTTCTGCAGGTCCGACGTGGCCTGGAACGGCCCGAACGCGAGGCGGTAGTCGATGATCCGCTGCGCAAGTGCGGGGCCGATGCCGGTGAGCGTCTGCAGCTCGGCGGACGTCGCCGTGTTGATGTTCACGCGCCCGAGCGCGTCCGACGGCGTGGTCTCGTCGACGTCGACATCCGCGGCATACGCCGGGAAGTTCCACACCGGGGCGGTCGCGTCGGTGTCGAAGATCAGCGGGACGCCCTGCTCGCGGAAGTAGAAGCTGATGAGCTGGTGGAAGGCCTTGGGCGTCAGGTCGGTGACGTCGTCGCCCTCCTTGTAGAAGCGCGACCCGTAGAACCGGCTGTAGGTCGAGTAGTGCAGCGCCGTGGTGAGCGCCTTGAGGTCGCCGGTGTCGTAGGTGATGCTGTGCCCGCCTGCGGTGACGGTGACCGGCTCGCGGGGCTCGTCCTCGAGGATCGCGGCGGCGGCCCAGCCGTTGCAGTAGCCCCACCAGGAGTTGTCGCCGCTCTGATCGGCGGCCCACGAGTTGAGCGCGGCCCAGCCCGAGGCGAGGAACGGGTTGGGGTTCGTCTGGCCGGTCAGGTACATGTGCACGGCGTACTTGTCGTAGGGCGACAGCTCGTCGAGGTCGTAGCTCCAGCCGCCGGTGCCCGACTTCGTGATCTTGCCGTCCGCGATGGTGATCGTGCCACCGCGCAGACCCTGGAGCACGTCGCCATAAAAGCGGACGATCTCGTCGACGTACGCCTGCTGCTTGGTGCGGTACTCGGAGGTCTTCTCGGTCTTGGCGGAGCCTTCGGGCATGTCGCGGAGCTCGTCGCCGATCCGCTCGAGCTCCTGCTTCAGGGGCTGGAAGGTCGCGAACGCGGCGTCGGAGATCGTGTCGGCCGTCTGCGGGGAGCTGCCGCGCCACCCGAAGATGTGCTCGGCCTTGCGCAGCGGGAACCAGCTGCCGGCCCACGGCTGATACTTCGGGTGCACCGAGACGTCCCAGCCGCCCGCCATCGTGTCGGCGTCGAGCACGAGCGCCTTGTCGATATCCAGGCTCGCGGCGAGCGCGCGGCGGAAGTCGAAGTCCGGCGGCGGATCGGGGAACAGGAACGGCAGCTCGGCGCGGCGGGCGCGCAGATCGCTCTCGGAGAGCAGGCGCGAGGTGACGTTGTCGGTGACGGTCGCGGTGGGCCACGGCTCGCCGGCCTGGTAGCGGCTCATCACGAGGCCGCCGCCGAACTCGTCGTCGTAGAACACGTCGACCGTGTTGCTGCCGACCGAGACGGTGTCGAGCAGCGCACCGTTCTCGAGCACCTTGGAGTCGTCGTCCCAGCCAGCCGCGAACGGCGCGAGGTAGGTCGGGGCGGCGGTGAGCATCGACTGCGAGAGGGCCGACCAGCTCTTGTCGAGGTCCTTCGAGGACCAGGCCTGCTGGACGCGCTCGCCGTCGACGTTGGTGAAGCTGACGATCGCCGCGAGGCGGTCGCGATCCTCGCGGAACACGAGGTAGACGACCGGGTCGGACTCGAGCATCTCACCGTCGTCGTTCAGCGAGCCGTCGACCCAGGCGCGGAGCACGGCGAGCGAGACGACCGTGCCGTCCTCTTGCACCGCGAACGGGTAGAGCTCGTCGTCGGCGCTCGGCACGAGCCCGGACTCGACCACCTGGTAGGTCCAGAACACCTCGTTGGACCAGTGCTCGCCGAACGCGGGATCCTCGACCGCCTCGAGGGCGGACGGCACGATCTCGGTCTTGACGTTGCCGACGCGGTAGTTCGCGCCGACGTGGAACAGGTCGCCGGCGCTCCAGTCGAGCGTGACCCGGGCGGGCGGCTCGGGCTCGGTGGCACAGGCCACGAGCCCGGCGAGGGCGATGAGAAGCGTGTTGCGAAGAGACATGGGGACTCCAGAGGGAGAGCGTCGTCGGTGCTCGTACCGAGAGGGTACCACCAACGCGCGCCCATGTAGCGGGTCGCCCTGTCGTTTGTCAAGCGCCGCGTGCGGGCCTGCAACCCGGCCAATCGCGTGCGGCGCGACCGTCGGTCAGCCGCCGATCAGCACCGTGGGCGCGCCGAGGATGATGGCGCCGCCATGCGCGCAGCTGTCTCCGAGGCGGGCCGCTGGCATGTTGCCGATGAGCACCGTGCCCGATCCCTTGACGATGGTGTCCGGTGGACCCACGCAGATGGCCATGTCGCCCATGCGCGCGGCGGGCATCATCGCGACCAGCACCGTGAAGCAGCCCAGCGCGATCGGGCCGCCGACGTGCGGCACGACGCCGGTGACCATCGGGCACACGTGCATGTCCAAGATGCGGGCGGCGGGCATTCCCATGAGCACTGTCTCCGTTGCGCGGGAGCGACGCGCTTGCGCGAACATAGCATGGCAGGCAGGCGATCGCGCGCCTGAACCGCAGGATCGGGATAGGGCGTGCAGCCCCCGCATCCCCCGACCCGGAGCACCCCATGAACTACACCGCGATCGCGGATCTGCTCGGTGATCAGGCCGCCTACCTGCTCGAGCACCAGTGCAACACCCTGCCCGCCTCGGCGCTGCACCTGCCGGGGCCCGACTTCGTCGATCGCGTGTTCGCGCCTTCGGACCGCAAGGTGGCTGTACTGGTGAACCTGCAGCGCCTGTTCGACGCTGGTCGCCTCGGCGGCACCGGCTACCTGTCGATCCTGCCGGTCGACCAGGGCATCGAGCACACGGCGGGCGCCTCGTTCGCGCCGGCGCCGCGCATGTTCGACCCCGAGGCGATCCTCGAGCTCGCGATCGAGGGTGGCTGCAACGGGGTCGCCACGACGTTCGGCGCGCTGGGGATGGTCGCGCGCAAGTACGCGCACAAGATCCCGCTGATCGCCAAGGTCAACCACAACGAGCTGCTGAGCTTCCCCAACACCTACGATCAGGTGCCGTTCGGCTCGGTGAACTGGGCCTTCGAGCAAGGCTGCGCGGGCATCGGCGCGACGATCTACTGGGGCAGCGAGGAGTCTCGCCGGCAGCTCCAGGAGATCGGTGCGATGTTCGAAGAGGCGCACAGCCTCGGCATGTTCACGATCCTGTGGTGCTACGTCCGCAACAACGCGTTCAAGACGAGCACCGCCGATCACCACGAGTCCGCCGATCTCACCGGACAGGCGATCCACCTCGGCGCCACGCTGGGCGCCGACATCGTCAAGCAGAAGCTCGCCACCTCCAACGGTGGCTTCCGCGACCCCCAGATCGGCAAGTGGGGCAAGACCCACGACAAGGTCTACAGCGAGCTGTCCTCCGATCATCCGATCGACCTGAACCGCTATCAGGTGATCAACGCGTTCATGGGCCGGGTGGGCCTGATCAACTCCGGCGGCGCGTCGGGCGCCAACGATCTGCAGCAGGCGGTCGAGACGGCGGTGATCAACAAGCGCGCTGGCGGCATGGGCCTGATCTCGGGCCGGAAGGCGTTCCAGAAGCCGATCGCGGATGGCGTGCGGCTGCTCAACGCGATCCAGGACGTCTACCTCTGTGAGGAGGTGACCGTCGCCTGACGGTCGCCGTTCGCGGTACCCTGCGGCGACTCCGCTCGGAGGACGCGTGCGCTGGTTGATGTCGCTGCTCCTGATAGCGATCTGCCTGTCCCCTGCCTGCATGTACAAGCTGGGCGGGGGCCTCACCGCCGGCATCCTCGACGAGGCGGGTGGGGGCGGACGCACGGACGGGATCAGCGAGGTCACCGATCGGCTGATCGCCGACGAGGCGCTCCGCCAGCTCGGTCAGCAGCTCGGCGCGGGCCTGGTGTCCGGCGCGAAGGACGTCACCCCGGAGCTGCAGGTTCAGGTGGAGCGCGCGGTCGACGACATCCTCGCGGTGGCGTTCGCGCGCGCCGCGAAGGGCGTGCGCGACGACCTGTCGCCCGAGCTTCGCGAGATGGTGCGCCAGGACATCGTGCAGGCGCTGGCCGAGGGGATGCGCGGCGAGGTCAGCGACTCGCTGGTGATCACCGTCGATCGCGTGGTCCGGCGCGCCACCCACAGCCTGACCGAGGCGCTGCAGGATCCCCTGCTGCGCGACGCGATGTCGTCGCTGATCCGCGATGGCACGTATCAGGCGATGCGGGTGGGCCGACCGGGCTCGCCCGGCGTCGGCGAGACCCTGGAGACCACGCTCGATCTCAACCTGCTCACCCCGTTCGAGCGCTCGATCGGCGGGCTCGCAGACGCGGTCGCGGATCGGGTCGACGAGTCGGCCCGGCGCACCGAGCGGACGCTCCAAGGCGTCATCAGCGCGCTGATCCTCGTGGTCGGGGTGATCGCGATGCTGTACGCGCTGACGCGCCGTCAGCTCAACCGGGAGCGCGAGCAGGCGCAGGTGGTGACGCAGGGCCTGCGCAACGTCGGCGCCGCGCTCGGTCAGCTCGAGCCCGAGGCGCGCGCGCGCCTGCTCGGCAAGCTCGACGAGTACCAGCGCGCGCAGGGGCAGGCAGGCGTCGACTACCTCAAGGAGCCGCCGGCGGAGGCGCCGCCGAAGCGCAGCAGCGACTACATGCGGGGCGACGAGTGAGGGGCATCGGGTGGCGGGCGAGCGGCCACCGTGTGATCGGCTGTTCGGGCTTGGGAGGGCGCGTATGTTGTGGTGGCTGACCGTGTCGGTGGGGCTCGCGAGCGGCGGTCCGTGCGAGACGATCGGGATGAGCGACGTGCTCGCGGTCACGCCGCCGGCGGTGATCGTCCTCGGCGAACGGCACGGCACGCAGCCCGATCTGCGCCGCGCCACGCGGATCGTGCGGGCGCTCGCGAACCGCGCGCCGACGACGGTGGCGCTCGAGGCGGTCCACGCCGAGCGCCAGCCGATCCTCGACCAATACGTGTCAGGCGATCTGCCCTACGACCTGATGCAGCAAGAGCTGGACTGGGATCGGCTGTGGGGATTCCCGTACCGGCCCTACGCCCCGCTGGTGACCGCCATCGACCTCGGCGCGCGCACACTGGCGGTGGGCCTTCCGCTCGAGCGCGCTCCCGAGAGCGCGGAGTTTCCGGTCCCCGGGGGCTACACGTCGGTGATGCGGGACGCGATGGGCGAGAACGCGATGCCGCTGTCCATGCAGTCGGGCTTCGTGCGCGCGATGGCGTGGCGGGACTTCCGCATCGCGCAACAGTCCCTGCAGGGCTGGGATCAGCAGGGCTACCTGGTGATCCTCACCGGGCGGGAGCACGTCGTCGGGGGCAAGGGTGTGGCGTGGCAGGCAGGCCTGATGACCCGGACGCCGGTGCACGCGTTCGTGCTCGCGTGGGCGACCGACCCGCCGTGCTTCGCCGGCGACAAGCTGTGGCGCCCGGGCCCGTTCGAGCCGACCGAGTAGCGCGTCAGCCGGCGCGGCGGCTCCGCAGGCGCTGGGCGATCACGAACGCCATCTCCATGCTCTGCGCGTAGTTCAGCCGCGGGTCGCAGTAGGTCTCGTAGCTGCGGTGGAGATCACCCTCCTGCAGCTCCTGGGGCCCACCGATGCACTCGGTGACGTCGTCGCCGGTCAGCTCGAAGTGCACGCCGCCGAGGTGGCTGCCGTGCGCCTCGTGCACCTCGAACACCTGCTCGAGCTCGCCGAGGATCGCGTCGAACGCGCGGGTCTTCACGCCCACCGAGGTCTTGACCGTGTTGCCGTGCATCGGATCGCACGCCCACACCACCGCGCGTCCGGTGCGCTGGACCGCCGCGATGTGCTGGGGGAGCATCTGGGCTGCACGCCCGACGCCGTAGCGGGTGATCAGCGTGATGCGGCCGGGTTCACGGTGCGGATCGAGGGCCTCGACGAGCGCCTCGAGCTCGTCGGGCGGCAGCGAGGGCCCGCACTTGATGCCGATCGGGTTGCGAAGACCGCGGAAGTACTCGACGTGCGCGCCGTCGAGCGCGCGCGTGCGGTCGCCGATCCACAGGAAGTGGGCGCCGAGGTTGTACCAGTCGGCATCGACCGGCTCGGTCTGGGCCTCCTCGTAGGGGAGCAGCAGCCCTTCGTGCGAGCTGTACAGCTCGACGGTGCGCAGCGCGCTGCCGCCGGTCACGCCGACCGAGGCCATGAACTCGAGGGCGTCGGCGATGCGCTCCTTCATCGCCTCGTAGTCGGCACGGCGCGCGGAGTGGCGCACGAAGCCGAGATCCCAGTCCGAGGGGTGGTGGAGGTCGGCGAAGCCGCCGTCGAGGAGCGCGCGCACGTAGTTGAGCGTGGCCGCCGAGTGGAAGTAGGCCTGCACCATGCGCTGCGGGTCGGGGCGCCGGCTGTCGAGGTCGAAGCCGTTGACGTGATCGCCGCGGTACGAGGGCACCTCGATCCCGTCGACGATCTCGGTGTCCGACGAGCGCGGCTTGGCGTACTGCCCGGCGAGGCGTCCGACGCGCACCACGGGCGTCCGCGCTCCCCAGGTGAGCACGAGGCTCATCTGCAGCAGGATCTTCAGCTTCGACTCGATGGCGCCCTTGCTGCAGTCCTGGAACCGCTCGGCGCAGTCACCGCCTTGGAGCAAGAACCGCTCGCCCCGCGCGACGTCGGCGAGGCGCGCGCGCAGCGTGTCGACCTCGCCGGGGTGAACCAGCGGTGGGAGCGCCCGCACCTGCGCGAGGGCGCGCCGGACGGCTTCGGGCTCGTCGTAGTTCGGCTGCTGGCGGATGGTCCGCCCGCGCCAGCTCTGGGGACCCCAAATCATGGGGATCGCCTCCTCGGGGCCAGGGGTCGCTTGGTTATCGAGGAGCGCTTCAGCGCGCATCCAAACGGCGTGGAACCATCCTGGCACGCGCGCGTCGGACCACACCCGCGACCAAAGGGCGCTTGGTTCTGTTATGCTCCGCGCCGTCCGAAGTGTCGCTCACTTCCCCTCGCACAACCCCTACGGGAGTACAGCAATGACCACGCGTATCGCCACCGCCGCGGCAGCCGGCATCGGCTTGTTCTTCGCGCTCGCATGTGGCGGCGGCAGCACCACCTTCGACACGAGCATGTTCACCACCGGGAGCACGGGCGGCGGCACCACCAGCTGCCCGAGCGGTGCGTCCACGGCCAGCGACTTCGCCGACGGCCAGCGCGTCGTTCTGCTCGCGCTGCACAAGGACGACGCCTACTCGGGCTCCGAGTGGGAGAAGAAGGTCCCGCTCGCCGGCAAGGTGAAGGGCGACCTGCACAACAACGGCGAGTGCTGGTTCGGCGGCGGCTTCCTCGGCGACGAGGGCACCGACTTCTACTTCTACAAGGCGGCGTTCCGCGCCGAGTAGGCTCGCTGCGTCGCGCGGCCGCCCGCGGCCCTCAGGGTCGTGCGGCGGTCGCTGCGATGTGTCGGCGCACCGTGTCGGGCAGCCGCACCAGCTCCTGGTCGGCGTTCACGCACACCAGCTCGACCGTGCCCTCGACCATCGCGCGCTTGCCGTCCGGGCGCCACACGGACTGATCGAAGATCGCGCGGTACTCGCTGCCCTCGCGCACGGTCGTGCGGACCTCGAGGCGGTCGCCGAGCGTCGCCCCCTCGCGGAACTGCAGCGCGCAGCGGTACACCACGAAGCCGATGCCGTCCTGACGAAACAGGCGCACCAGCTCTTCGGGACCGAGCAGGTGCTCTCGCGCGCGCTCGAAGTACTTCAAGTAGTTCGCGTGGTAGACGACGCCCGAGATGTCGGTGTCTTCGTAGTAGATCTGGAGCGCGTGCCGATGCACGTCATGGCTGTCGCTCACAGCAGGTCCGCGCTCTTGCCGGCGACGACGTAGTACCAACCGAGCGTGCTCATGCGCTGGTAGACGATGAGCTGCCCCTCGTTCTCGACGTAGCCGGACTCACGCTCCTTGATCGCCTGCACGACCTCCTTGTCGTCGTACTCGGGCATGCGGATCGTGCGCGCGCGGAGCGAGCCCCCGCGGAACTCCTGGCCCTTCTTCGACGAGCGGACGACCACCTCGCCCTGGTCGTTGAGCAGGAACGCCTCCGACGCGTTGCGCAGGCCCGGGATCTCGAGGAGCTCGGCGATGATGTAGTCGAAGGTGAGCTCGATCGCGGCGACCCCGAGGAAGCGGTCCTCGTCGTCGAGGAGCGCCTTCGCGCACGGCAGGATCAGGCCCAGGCCCGCCGGATCGATGTACGGGGCACCCCAACGGGGCACCTTCTCGTCCTTCGCCAGCTTGTACCAGGGGGTGTCGCGCGCATCGAAGATGTCGGCGTACCCGCCGTGGCCCGGGTAGCCGGAGTAGGCGCCGTCCTTGAGCCCGATGTGCGACCACGCGATCGGCACGCCGTTGTCCTTGATGCGGCGATCGGCGAGCGCCCGGGTGAACGTCGCGGTCTGCTCGGAGACCGATCGCAGCAGGATCTTCTTGTAGTAGCGGCGCATCGGCTCGAGGCGCTTCAGATCCGCCATCCCCGCCGCGGTGTTCGCGTTGCGGGCGAGCCCCACGACGGGGTGGTCCAGGCTGATCGGCATCCCGTAGTACTCGGCCTCGACCAGGTCGGGAACCCGCTTGCCGTCGAAGTCGGCGGAGGTGTAGAGGTTGGGGTCGCCGGGCTCGCCGCGGCTCAGCATCTCGACGGCAGACGCCGAGAGCACGCCGAGCAGCCCCTCGTAGCGGACGAAGTTGCCGTCGATGATCGCGGCCTGGGTGCCGACCGAGGTGAGCACCTCGGTGAGCGCCTCCTCGCGCTGTGCCGCCTGGATGCGCTGGGCCTGGTACCAGATCTGGCTGCCGAGCGTGAGGATCGAGAAGAACAGGAAGCCCGCCACGATGCCGAGCAGCGTGATCTCGCGGTGGTTCTGCATCCACCGCAGCAGCTTCTGGAATAGGGTGTCGGGCCTGGCGAGCACCGCCTCGCCGCGCATGAAGCGGCGGATGTCCTCGGCGAGGTTCTCGACGCTCGCGTAGCGCTTGTCGACGTCCTTCTGCGTGGCCTTCGCGATGATCGCCTTGAGCTCGGTCGGGATCTTCTCGTTGCCGTAGTGCCGCAGCGGATCCTTGTCGCCCTCGGTCTGGCGCGTGATGATCGCCATCGGCGACTTGCCGGTCACCGCCTGGCGCAGGCTGACGAGCTCGTAGAGGATCAGCCCCAGCGCGTATTGGTCGCTGGAAGGCGTCAGCTCCTCGGTGACGCCGTCGGCCTGCTCGGGGCTCATGTACTGCGGCGTGCCGATGATGATCTCGCCCTCGGGCTTCTGCTTGTCCTCGAGGGTGACCCAGGCGGTGGGCGTCTTGCCGGTCGGCGGGTCGACGACCTTGGCGATGCCCCAGTCCATCACGTAGACCTCGCCGTACGGGCCGATCATGATGTTCTCGGGCTTCAGGTCGCGGTGCACGACGCCGCGGCTGTGCGCGTAGTGCATCGCGTCGCAGACCTTCAGGAACTGCTCGAGGCGGGTGTTGAGCGAGTGCGCTTCGTCCAGCGGCTTGCGCTTGTCGTAGAACTCCCAGCACTCCTCGACGAGCTTCTCCATGGTCTTGCCCTTGATGAGCTTCATGGAGTAGGCGAGGCCGCCCGACTCGTTCTCCTCGAGGGAGTAGATCGGGACGATGTTGGGATGGTCGAGCTGCGCCGTGATCTGGGCTTCGGCGTAGAACTTGGCGTTCAGGATCCGGTTCTTGCGGATCTCGTCGCTCATCTCCTTGTAGGCGACGACACGCTGGAGGTCGAGGTCCTTCGCGAGGACGACCTTGCCCATCGCGCCCTCGCCGACGTTGCCGATGAAGTCGTAGCCGCGTCCGATCTTGCCGGTGCGGGACTGGCGCCCCTTGGAGTCGGGCTTGCGCGCGCGCGAGGGAGCGGCTTCTTCGGTGCGGCGGGTGCGGCGCCGCTCGCGGGCGTCGGTGCTGTCGTCGGACGACTCCTCGCCCGGCTGGGTGCGGCGCACGCGCCGGCTACCCGTCGCGGTGGGATCGCCGGCGTCGTCGTCGACCTGCTCCGAGGAGATGTTGCCCATCTGCGTCGTCGCCTGGTCGGGGACGTCCCTGGGCGGCGTTCGATCCTCGTAGGCCAGGGTCTCGGTCTCGGACTTGGGGGCGGAGAGCGTGCCGGACTCGAGCAGCGGAAGCGCCGCGTGCAGCACCTGCATCGCGCTCTCGTTCAGGAGGTTGCGCTCGACGAGGTCGAGCAGGAACTCCATCAGATCGTCGGTGCCGCGTTCCTCGCGGAACCGCGCGTAGGCCGTGTCGAAGTCTTCGGGCAGAGAGGCCTGGACCGCGGCCTTGAGGTCATCGAACTGCATGGGCCCCAGGGGGTTCGAGAGGTCGAGACCTTACCACGGTGCGTCGGAGCCTGGAAACGTGGGAGCCCGGGCCCGGACGGGGCGACATCGCGGGTGGTGTGCGCTCCCGAAGGAGAATACGCCTCGGATGCTGGAGGGCGCGTGCGGAGCTCGGTCGCTGCGTGGGGGCTGGTTTCGGGACTCGTCGGCTGCGGTGATCCCGTCGAACCTCCGTCCTGTGACGGCCTGGGCGAGCCCTTCGCGCTGGTCGGGGAGCGGGTCGACGGGGTGCTCGCGCCGTTCGACGACGGCGATCCGATCGCTGTGATCCAGGACGCCGGTGGCGCGCGCTTTCGGCTGGACTACGCGGTGCAGGGGGTCGACGCGACGGCGCCCGTCACGGTCGTGCTCCGGCTCGGCCGCCCGGGCGAGGGCACCGTGGACTACCTCGCCAGCGCGACGCTGCCGTGCGAAGAGCCCGGCCCTGCCCGGTACGGCGCGCAGGTCGACTGGCCGGCTTCGTGGCCGCAGCCCTCGACCCTGCATGGGCAGCGCATCCACGTCGACACCGTGTTCGCGGACGGGGGTGGGCGTTCCGTGGAGGTCGGTATCGATCTCGTGGTCCACGCGCCGGGATGAACGGTTGACGTCGTGCGCGGACGCCGCGGATAATCCGGTGACGGTGTTCGACCGCGATGGAGGGTCATGACCACGACGAGCCAGGATCCCCTCGTCGGCCATACGCTCGCCGGTAAATACGTCATCGAGCAGCTCATTCGAGAGGAGGGCCTCGGCAAGGTGTATGACGCCTCGATCCTGCCGCAGCGCGTCCCGGTCAACATCAAGGTGCTCCATCCCCACCTGGTGGAGGACAAGGAGTCCTTCGGGCGGTTCGGTCGGGAGATGCTCGCGACGGCGGCCGTCAACCACCCCAACAGCGTGCGGATGCTCGACTTCGGGGAGCACCGCGGGATCTTCCACTTCATCGTGCTCGAGCGGCTGTGGGCGCGCTCGCTCGCGCAAGAGCTGGCGACCCGCGGGGCGCTCTCGGTGACGCGGGTCTGCCACATCGCGGCACAGGTCGCGAGCGCGCTGACCGCGGCGCACGGCGAGAACATCGTGCACCGCAACCTGTCCAGCAACAACGTGCTCCTGCTCGAGAACGCGATCGGCGGGGACTTCGTGAAGATCCGCGACTTCGGCATGTCGCGCCTCAACGACGACCGCGGTGAGTCCGACGACGACATCTCGGGCGTGGACACGCGGGTCGGGAGCGCCTCGTACATGGCGCCCGAGTACATCGACCTCGGCCTGGTCGACGCGCGCACCGATCTGTACGCGCTGGGCGTGCTGATGTTCGAGATGCTCACGGGCGAGGTGCCGTTCACCGGTCGGGTCGGCGACGTGCTGGAGGCCCATGTCCGGGTCGTTCCGCCGCCCCCTTCCGCGAAGGTGCCCTGCCCGACCTGGCTCGACGCGCTCGTCGGCGCGCTCCTCGAGAAGGATCCGCTGATGCGTCCGCGGAGCGCGGCCGAGGTGCTCATGGCGCTCCAGCGCGGCACGGGAAGCCGCCTCGATCCGCCCGAGCTGGGCCCCGATCCGACGGACCCGCCGTCCGTCACGCCGGTGCACCCGATGCCAGACCGCCTCGGCCCGCCGCGTGGCGTTGGCGTGGTGCGCTCCGTGGTGGTCGTTGGGGTGCTCGTCCTGGTGGTCGCGATCCTCGCCTCGCTACTCGGTACCGTCGGGATCTAAGGCCACGATCACGCCCGCGGGGCGCAGCAGCGCGCCGCTCGCGTCCGCGTAGCCCGTGCGCTCCACCGTCACGACGTAGCCCTCGGGCACCCCGGCATCGCGCGCGGTCCCGAGCGCCTCGTGGCGCGACGGATCGAAGGGCTCTCCGCGCAGCCCGAGCCGCTCGACGCCGCGGCGCTGCAGGGCGGTCATCACCCCGCGCCGCAGTCGCTCGATCCCAGTGAACCAGGCGCTCTCTCGCTCGCTCGCGTCGGCCACGGCACGGTCCAGCGCGTCAGCGACCTCGAACACCGCGCCGAGGCTGCGCTCTCGCTCTTCCTGGCGCGCGCGGTGCACCGCCTCGTCCTGCCGCGCGCGTACGCGAGACAGGTCCTCCTGCAGCTCCACGTAGCGCTCGCTCAGCGCCTCGAGCTCCTCGCGCAGTCGCTGGTTGTGCTCACGTAGCGCCTCGGGGTCGGGCTGCTTCGGCGCTGCGACGACCGGCGCGGCGGCGGGCCGCGTCATCTCGGGGCGCCGCTGCGGCCGATGGCTGAATGGATCGATCGGGTCGAACGGGCCTCGTCGCATCGCGGATCTCCAAGTCGTTGTCCGATCCTAGGCACTGCGACGGGGGCTGCAAGCGCCTCTCGGTGGGAGACGGGCGGTTCGGGGAATAGGAGCCTGTGCACTGGAGGTGACATGCGCGCGGCTCGAACTGTCTTCGCTGTCCTCGGGGCCTCGCTCCTGTGGGCGGCGTGCGGGACCTTGTTCAACATCCGGATCGAAGACACCGCGACCACCACGGTCGAGGCGGCCACGCCGCTCGAGGTGCTGCTCTCCGACTTCGGGTTCGGCGAGTTCGTGGCCATGGATCTGACCCAGGCCCAGGAGCTCAGGAACCAGGGCGTCGAGCCCGGCGACATCAGCGAGGTGACGTTCCGCGAGCTGACGCTGACGGTCACCTCGCCCCCCAACGGCGACCTGTCGTTCATCGACGAGCTCGAGTTCTGGGTGAGCGCGCCGGGTCTCCCGCGCGTGCGCGTCGCTTCACAGTCGTCCTTTCCCGACGGAGCGCCCTCGGTGAGCATGATCCTCGATGATCAGGACCTCACCGAGTACGTCGTGTCCGAGTCGATGACGATCGAGACGGAGATCACCGCGAGCCGGCCGCAGCAGCGGACCACGGTGGACGCGTTCTACGCGATCCGCGTCGGGGTCACGCAGCAGGGCTGCAACAACTACCAGAACCAGTAGGAGCCGTCAGCCGAGCGCGCTGATCTTCAGCTCCAGCGCCTCCCACTCCTCGAACAGCGCGTCGTGTCGGCGCACGAGCGCGTCGTGCTCCGCGCCGAGCGCGCGCGCACGCGCGTAGTCGGTCGCGGCCTCGAGCAGCGCCGCGTCGACCCGCGCCTGCTCGGCCTCGATCGCGACCAGCTCTCGCTCGATCTCGGCGGCGCGCTTCCGGGCGCGCTCGACCTCGCGGTGGCGCCGCTTTCGCGCCTCGTAGTCCTCGACGGCCGGGGTGTTGTCCGCGATCGCGTCGGGGGCCACGCGCTTGATCGGCTCGAGCCACTCGGGGCGCACGCCCAGATGCAGCGTCGCCTCGCCGTTTCCGACGCGCAGGACGTGGGTGGCGAGCTGCTCGACGAGATAGCGATCGTGCGTCACCAGCAGCAGCGCGCCCTCGTAGCCGCGCAGCGCGCGCGCGAGCACCTCGACCGTCTCGGCGTCGAGGTGGTTGGTCGGCTCGTCGAGGAGCAGCACGTTGGAGGGTCGCGCGACGAGGGCGGCCAGCGCCACGCGCGCGCGCTCGCCGCCCGAGAGCTGTCCGATCGGGCGCAGCGCGTCGGGGCCCGAGAGCCCGAGCGAGCCGAGGATGGTGCGCGCGCGCTGCTCACCGAGGAGGGGTGCGACGCCGGTGAGGTGCTCGAGCGCGGTGGCGTCCTCGGGCAGGTCGGCGGCGAGGTCCTGGGTGAACACACCGATGCGCACGCGGTCGCCCACCTTGCGCCGACCCGACATCGGCGGCAGGCGACCCGAGAGCGTCGACAGGAGCGTCGACTTGCCGGCGCCGTTCGGACCGAGCACGGCGACGCGCATTCCGCGCTCGAGCACGAGGTCGACCCCTTGCAGCACCGGCGGCCCGCCCGTCCAGCCGAGGGACGCACCGATCAGCGACAGCGCCTCGTGCGCACCGGGCGGCGCGTCGGGCAGCACGAGGCGGGGGAGCTTCTGCGGCGCGTCCGGTGCGTCGACCCGCTCCATCCGGTCGAGGCGGTTCTGGCGGGAGCGCGCCTGCGCGGCCTTGGTGGCCTTCGCCCTGAACCGCTCGACGAAGCGCTCGAGCCGCGCGATCTCCTCCTGCTGGCGCTCGTAGCTGACCTGCTGGGCGTCGATCCGCTCCTCGCGCTGGGCGAGGAACGCAGTGAAGTTCCCGGCGTAGCGGTGCAGGCGCCCGGCGCGGACCTCGACGACCTCGGTGGCGACCCGGTCGAGCAGGTGCCGGTCGTGGCTGACGACGACGACGGCCCACGGGACCGACCGCAAGTGGCCCGCGAGCCACGACCGCGCCTCGATGTCGAGGTGGTTGGTGGGCTCGTCGAGCAGCGCCACGTCCGGATCCGAGAGCAGCAGTCGCGCGAGCGCGATGCGCATCTGCCAGCCGCCCGAGAACGTGTCGCACGGCTGATCCCAGGTGGACGGACCGAAGCCCAGCCCGTGCAGCACCTCGCCGATCTTCTGGTCCTCGGCGAAGCCGCCGGCGAGGCGAAAGCGGTCGAGCGCGCGCGCGTGGCGCTCGATCGCGTCGGGATCGCCCGCCGTCACGTCGGCCTCGGCGGACGCCAACGCCGCCTTCAGTGCGTTGAGCCCGCTCATCGCCGAGCGGACCTCCTCCCACACCGTCTTCGTCGAGCCCGAGACGGCCTGCTGCGGCAGGTAGCCGACGCGCGCGCCGGGTCGGACCACGATGCGTCCCTCCCACGGGTGCTCGTCGCCGACGATGGCCCGCAGCAGCGTCGTCTTGCCGGTGCCGTTGCGGCCGACCAGCGCGGCGCGGGCGCCGGGGCGCACGTGCCAGTTCGCGTCCCAGAGCAGCAGATCGCCGCCGGGCGCCAGGCTCACCTCTTCCAGCCGGATCATCGCGTCCTCACCGCCGCCTGCGTATCTCGTCGCGCAGGATGGTGACCTTCCGTGACCGGGCTCGGGCGCGAGCGCGCGGTTACCGAGGGCGTCATGCGCCTGATGACCTCCCTGCTGCTCGCCGCCGGCGCGTCCGCACTCACGGCCTGCGGTCTGCTCGCCGACGACGCGCCGCCCGGCGGGCCGCCGCCGGCGTTGGTCGAGGTCGCCGAGGTCCGCTCCGGCGCGCTCGTCGACACCTGGACCGTGCTCGGCGACGTGCGGGCGCTGTCCACCGCCGGTCTCGCCGCCGGCGCGGCCGGGCCGGTCGAGACGGTGGCGGTGCGCGAGGGCGATCGGGTCGCGCGCGGCGACCTGCTGGTGCAGGTCGACCCGGCGCTGGCCGCCGCGCGCGTAACGGCCGACCGCGCGGCGGCCGAGTGCACCCGCGCGCAGCTCGAGCAAGCGCGGCGCGATCTCGCGCGGATGGAGCGGGTCGATGCGGCGGTGATGGCGCCTGCCGAGGTCGAGCGGCAGCGCGCGCAGGCGGCGACGCTCGAGGCCCAGGTCGCGAGTCAGGACGCAGCCGCGCGGCAGGCCTCGGTCGAGCTGGAGCGGCATCGGGTGCGCGCCCCGTTCGCGGGCGTGGTGGCCCTGCGCCGTGTCGATCCGGGCGACTGGGTGACGCCGGGGATGCCGGTGATCGATCTCGTGTCCACCGAGGGGGTCGAGATCCACGTGCAGGCGCCCGCCGACCTGGCAGGTCAGGTGCGCGTGGGCGATTCGGTCACGGTGCACGGCGCGCCGGGCTCCCGCGCCGAGGTCGCCGGGGTCGTGCCCGCGCTCGATCCGGTGCAGCGCACCGCGCTCGTGCGCCTCGTGCCCACCGGCGAGGGGGACGGGCTGATCCCGGGGCTCCCGGTCGATGTGGGGTTCTCGGTGCGGCGGGTCGATCCGGCGGCGGTGCTGGTGCCGCGCGACGCGCTGATCCTGGGTCCGATGGTCAGCCAGGTCGCGGTGGTCGACGACGACACGGCGCGGCTGATCACGGTCACCGTGCTGGGGTCGAACGGCGACACCGCGTTGGTGAAGGGGCCGGAACTCACGGCGGGGCAGCGGGTGGTGGTGCGCGGCAACGAGCGCCTCCGCCCCGGCCAGTCGGTCAAGGTGGTGGATACCCGGGCATGGACAGCGGCGGACTGATCGGGCTGGCGATCCGCCGCCCCGTGGCGGTGATGGTGGGCGTCATCCTGGTGACGCTGTTCGGCTTCCTGTCGCTGCGCGGCCTGCCGATCCAGCTCACCCCGGACATCGCGGTCCCGACGCTCACCGTGGTCACGCGGTGGCCGGGCGCCGCACCCGCCGAGGTCGAGCGCGAGATCGTCGAGCAGCAGGAGGAGGTGCTCAAGAACGTCCAGGGCCTGATCAGGATGACGTCGGAGGCCGCGGACGCTCAGGGCACGGTCACCCTCGAGTTCGAGGTGGGCACCGATCTCGATCAGGCGCTGGTGCGGGTCGCCAACGGTCTCGGGCAGGTGCCGCGCTACCCGGCGGCCGCGCGCGAGCCGGTGCTCAGCACCGCGTCGTCCACCGGGCCGCCGCTCGCGGTGTTGCTGCTGCGCTCCAAGAGCAAGGCGGACGTCGGCGGCTACCGCACCTACATCGGTGACGAGATCGTGCCGGCGCTGGAGCGCGTGCAGGGCGTCGCGGCGATCCGCTTCTTCGGTGGGCGCGACGCCGAGCTCGAGGTGCTGTTCGATCCGAGCGCGCTCGCGGCGCGGCAGGTCACGCTGGGTCAGGTCGCGGCCGCGGTGCAGGCGCAGCTCTCGGACATCTCGGCGGGTGATGTGGATCTCGCGAAGCGGCGCTACCTCGTGCGCACGATGGTCGCGCCGGAGCCCGTCGAAGAGCTGGAGCGCACCGTGCTCCGCGTCGGCCCGGGCGGTGAGGTGGTCCGACTCGGCGACGTCGCGCGGGTGCGCATGGGCCTCGGCAAGCAGCAGGCCTACGTGATCGGCGACGATGCCGAGGCGCTCGCGCTGCTGTTCGACCGCGAGGCGGGCTCCAACGTTCTCGAGGTCACCCAGGAGATCCAGGCCACCGTCGACCGCCTGCAGGCCGAGAAGCTCGACGCGCTCGACCTCGAGCTGCGCATCGTCACCGACCAGGTCGGCTACATCGAGGGCGCGCTATCGCTCATCCGCAACAACCTGCTGCTCGGCGGCGCGTTCGCGGTGGTGGTGCTGTTGTTCTTCCTGCGCAGCGTGAGCGCGAGCGCGGTGGTCGCGACGGCCATCCCGGTGTGCGTGATCGGCACCGCGCTCGGCATGTCGCTGCTCGGGCGCTCGGTCAACGTCGTGTCGCTCGCGGGCATGGCGTTTGCGGTGGGCCTCGTCGTCGACAACGCGATCGTGGTGCTCGAGGCGATCGACACCTACCGCAAGCAGGGGATGTCGCCCGCGCGCGCGGCCCTGGAGGGCACCCGCGAGGTATGGGGCGCCATCGTCGCCTCGACGGCCACCACCGCGGCGGTGTTCATCCCGATCATCAGTTGGCAGGACGAGGTCGGCGAACTGTTGCGCGACGTGGCGATCGCGATCACGCTCGCGGTGGGCCTGTCGCTCATCGTCTCGGTGTTGGTGATCCCCAGCTTCTCGGCTCAGGTGATGGGCGCCTACAAGGCGACCGCGGCCGACCCGACGCAGCGCCTCGGCGGCTGGCTTCGCGACAAGGTGCGCGGCCACGCGTACTGGATCGCCGGCGGCTCGTTCCGGGGACTGGCGATCACCGGCCTCGCGGTGTCGGTGGCCAGCGTGGTCGCGATCTCCCTGCTGCCGCCGATGGAGTACCTGCCGACGGGCAACCGGAACTTCCTGTTCGGCGGGCTGGTGCCGCCCAGCGGCTACTCGCTCGAGGAGGTCCGCCGCATCGGCACCGCGTTCCAGGCAGACCTCGCGATGCACACCGGGCCCGAGGCGGAGCGCACGCCACGCGTCGAGCGCTCGTTCTTCGTCGCCCGTCCCGGCGGCGCGTTCATGGGTGGCAGCGCGCTCGATCCGAACGAGATCGGCGACCTCGTGAAGTACTACGGCGCGAGGCAGCGGGAGATCCCCGGGGTGTTCGGCTTCGCGAGCCAGGCGAGCCTGTTCGCCCGCAGCGTCGGCTCGAGTCGGGCCATCGACGTGGAGCTGCGCGGGTCCGACATCGCGACGCTGATCGCGGTCGGCGGGCCGATGCTGGGCCGCCTGACCAAGGTGCTGCCCGGCTCGCAGGTGCGCCCGATCCCGTCGCTGGATCTCGGCACGCCAGAGCTCCGCGTGCTGCCGCGCCGCGAGGTGGCGTCCGCGTTGGGCGTGGATCCGGCCGAGATCGGCGCGATGGTCGACGCGCTCGTCGACGGGCGGTTCGTCGGCGAGTTCTCGCCGGTCGGTCATCCCCAGGTCGACGTGGTGCTCCGCGCGCAGGGTGGCGGCGCGCGCACGCCCGCCGAGCTGGCTGCGTCTGCGGTCGCCACCCCGACCGGGCGCACGGTGCCGCTCTCCACGGTCGCGGACATCGGCGAGACGGTCGGGCCGTCGGTGATCTCGCGCATCGAGCGCCGCCGGGCGATCACGCTCCAGGTCACCCCGCCCGACGAGGTCGCGCTCGAGGCGGCGGTGGCGCTCATCCGCAGTCAGGTCGTGGCGCCGATGCGCGACGAGGGGCTGATCCCGGCCGACGTCGACGTGGGCATCGCGGGCTCTGCCGACGATCTCTCGGCGTCGAAGCGGCGGATGGCCGAGGTGCTGGTGCTGGCGGTGATCATCAGCTTCCTGCTGATGGCGGCGCTGTTCGAGGACTTCGTGGCCCCCCTGGTCATCCTGGTCACCGTGCCGCTCGCCGCCGCGGGGGGGGTCGCCGCGCTGCGCTTCGTCGACGTGGCCCTGGCCCCGCAGCCGTTCGACATGATGACCGCGCTGGGCTTCGTCATCCTGATCGGCGTGGTGGTGAACAACGCGATCCTCGTGGTCGACGGCTCGCTCGCGCGGCTGCGCGAGGGAATGGGCCTGCAAGACGCGATCGGAGATGCCACGCAGCGACGCGTGCGGCCGATCTTCATGAGCACGCTGACGACGCTCGCGGGCCTGCTGCCGCTGGTGATCTTCCCCGGGTCGGGCTCTGAGCTCTACCGAGGCATCGGCGCGGTCGTGCTCGGCGGGCTCGGGCTGTCGACGCTGCTGACGCTCTACGTGATCCCGGCGGCGTTCTCGTTCACCTGGCGCGTGCTCGGGAGGGCGCGTTGATCGCGCTGTGGCTCGCAGCGCCAGCGTTCGCGCTGGGACTCGGCGAGGTGCGCGACCTCGCCGCCGAGCGCGCGATCGAGGTCGAGGGCGCGCGCGCGCAGGCCAGCTTCGCGCGCGCCGCGACCGGCGAGGCGGTCGGTAGCCTGCTGCCCTCGGTGGTGGGCTTCGTCGACTACTCGATCGGCGCGGGGCAGACGGCGTTCGGCTTCCCGCGTCCGATCCGCGATCAGGCCGGCTTCGGCGTGCGCGCGACGTGGAGTGCGATCGACCCCGCCGGGTGGGCCGCGGCGTCGGCGGCGCGCCGGAGCGCGCGCGGTCAGGAGGCGCTGTACGCGTGGACGATGCTCGTCGCGCGGTCCGAGGCCACCGCGGCCTACGCGGCGGTGCTGGCCGAGCAGGAGGTCGCCGTCGCCTACGCGCAGGCCTACGAGGACGCGCGACGGCAAGAGGCCGCGGCGACGTCGCTGGTCGAGGCGGGGCTGCGTCCGCCCGCCGATCGGGCGCAGGCGCGCTCCGAGACGGCGAGCGCGCGGGCGCTGCTGCTCACCGCCGAGGGCGAGGTCACGGCGCTGTGCGCGCAACTTCAGGGCTTGCTCCGCATCGACGTGACCGGGGAGTGCGCGCTGGAGCCGGTCACCTGGGCCGAGCCGCCGGCGTCCGCTGCGGTCCACCCGGCGCTGATCGCGGCGCGAGAGGCGCTCGGCGCAGCGCGCGCGAGCCAGACATCTGCCGGGCTCGAGTTCGCACCGGGGCTCACGGTGAGCGCGGCCGCCGGCGAGTACCTCGTCGAGGGATCGGCCGCGGGCTTCGGGTGGACGACGAGCCTCGGCGTCGAGGTGCCGGTGTTCGCCGGCGGCTCGCGGTTCGCGGGGCTGTCGGCGGCGCGGGCCGAGCGGGAGCGGGCCGAGGCGGCGTTGGACGCGCAGGAGCGCGATCTGGCGGTGCTCCGGCTCGCGAGCGAGGTGCGCCTGCGCGCCGCGTGGGCGCGCGTCGAGGCGCTCGAGGAGGCCACGTCCAGCGCGCAGGAGGCGCTTCGACTGGTCGAGGAGCGCTACAACGCGGGTCTCGAGGGGATCGCCGAGTGGCTCGTGGCGCGGCGCACGCGCGACGCGGCGGCGGTGGCGCTCGCGCGTGGCCGGGCCGACGTCGGTCGGGCCGTCGCCGAGGTCGAGGCGGCGCGCGGCGTCGGTCCGTAGCGCGGGGGATGTCGCGCGGACGGCGCGGGTTGATAGGGTGCCTCATGTCTACAGCCGTCTTGCTCGCCCTGCTCGCGTTCCAGCCTGCCGAGGCCGCCGACCTGCCCCCGTCCGAGGTCGTCCGCGCGCTCGCGGCCGATCCCGATCGCGCCGAAGAGGCGCTCTCGACAGCGCTCGCCCTTGCGCGCGCCGCGCCGGGCGACCCGCTCGCGTTCGCCGCGCTCGTGCAGGCGGTGCAGCGGGTGCGGGGGCCGACGCTGCCGGTGGCTGGCGTGCGCGCGGCACGGATCGTCGGCGATCGGGTCCAGGTGACCGATGCGTCGGGGCGCGTCAGCGTGCACGACGCGCGCACCGGCGCGTTGGTGGCCGGGCGGCTGCCCGCTGTCGCCGCCTCCGCCGAGCGCGAGGCGTCGGCTGTCGCGGGCGGCGACGGGTGCACCCTGTCCGGACTCGAGCGTCGGTACATCGTCCTCACACCGTGTACGAACCCCGTCGCCGCCGCGATCTCACCCGACGAGAGCCGCGCCGTGCTGCTGACCGCGCCGACGCGTGGGGTCGGCGTCGAGACGCTGTGGGATCTGCACACCGGGCAGCCGATCGCCACGCTGCGCGCCGACGTGAACACTGCGGGCGCGTGGGTCGTGCGCTTCTCGGCGGAGAGCCGACGGCTGTTCACCTACGACAACGGCGGCGCGCGCGCGCAGTCGCTCTACGATCTCGACGACGGGAGCGTGGTGGCGACCCTCGGGCCGGTCCAGCGCGACGGGCGGTTCACCCCCGATGGGCGTCGCCTCGTGCTCGCCGACCTCGATCTGCAGTCGTTCGACGCGGACGATGGCACGTTGGTCAGTCGCCTCGCGGTGGACGGGGACCTGTGGACGCCGCGCGCGTTCCTCGCCGATGGGCGGCACGTCGCGGTGCGGAGCGGCGGGCGCACCGTCGTGTGGGATGTCGTGGCGGGGGGGGTGGACAAGGTGGTCGGCGGCTGGGACAACGCGGACTCGGACGGGCGCCGGGTGCTCGCCGGGCGACCCGGTGGGCCGGTGCGCGTCGTGGACGTGGGCCCCGCCGAGGCCAGCGCGGTGCTCGGGCCCGCGGACTGGTCGCCGCGCATGGTCGCGGTCGGTCCGGGCGGATGGATCGCGGCTGCGGATGCCCGGCGCGTGCGTGCGTGGGATCCGTCTGGTGCGCGCGTGATCGACGCCCCGGCGGCGTCGACGTGGTGGCTCGCCTTCTCCGACGACCTGCTCGTCGGCAGCACCGGCGAGGTGTGGGATCTCGAGGACGGGGAGCGCCTCGCGACGCACCGGTTCCGCGCGTTGGAGCAGATCACGCCGGGCCCTGGCGGCGACCTCGCGTACGCGTGGGACCGCACCGGCGAGATCCCGAGCCGGTTCCGCACGTTGCGCTCGGGCGAGCTCGTCGCGCGCCTGCCCACGAGCGAGGCGCTGCGGAGCGGTGTGTTCTCGGCCGACGGGTCACGCTTCGCCGCGCTGAGCGACCGGGGCGCAGGGGTCTGGCGAGTCGCCAGCGGCGAGCGCCTCGCCCGTGTGGACCCGGGCGGCAGCCTCGCGGGCGTCGCGATCAGCGGAGACGGCGCGCTGCTCGCCGCGTGGCGCGAGGGTGCGGGAGCGGTGTCGCTGTATGCGGTGGAGGACGGCCGGCGCCTCGGGGGGGTGGAGGTCGGCGGAACCGTCGCCACCGCGGCGTTCTCGCGCGACGGTTCCGTGTTCGCCGCGGGTGATGCGACCGGGCGCGTGCGGGTGCACGGGGAGCGCGGCGCGACGATCGCGCTCGCCGGGCACGTCGGCGCGGTCGAGACGCTCGCGTTCTCGCCCGACGGCGCCCGCCTGCTCTCGGCAGGTGGGGGTGAGGTCGCGCTGTGGGACGCGCGCACCGGCCTGCGCCTCGCTGCGTGGCCGGCCGCAGAGCCGGCCCTGGCTCGGTTCAGCGAGGACGGCGCGTCGATCGTCCACGTCGCGATCGACGGCGCGATCCACGTCCAGCCCGCGACCCGCGCTGGCTACGAGGCGGTCGCCTGCACCTGGCTGCGCTGCACCCCCTAGCCGTGGGCCATTCGGCCGGCCGCGCCGCCGAGCCGTGGGCCGGTCGTCCCGGCCGGCGGCGCAGATCTCGATAGGTCGGCCGAGACGGCTGTCGATTGATCACATCTCGGCGGCGGCCCGAGATCATGTGGGGCGGGGGGGGCCCCCCCCCCCCCCCCCCGGGCCCCCCCAAAAGCAATTT
>CAYQSE010000027.1:0-37965 GCA_964419905.1 uncultured Enterobacteriaceae bacterium | reverse complement strand
GGACTTCTTGGAGAAGTGATCAATCGACAGGCGGGACGCCCGCCCCACGTTCATGTCCTTGGGAGCGAGCCGAAGGGGCCGTGCGGACCGGCACCGCCCGGTCGACGGACAACCGATCCGTGCGCGCTTGGCTCGGTAGGAGGCGGAAGTGCGCGACGGACGGGTCCCACTACCTCCCCGTCCGTCGCGCCAACCACGTCGAAGCACCATCAGAGGAAGCGGACCCACCTCAGTAGGGTGCAGGGAACTCCGCCGTGATCTCCGCGCGGGAGGACGGAGGGCTGTAGTCGAGGGCACGGCGGCGCTTGGCGGACGACCCGGGGGCCGCCGAGGACACGAACTCACGCAAGCCTGCGAGGTCGGGACCCGCGTCGTGTATCCACGACTGCGAGATGCGCACGCTGCCCCGGTCGGCGTCGCGGCGATCGCCGCGCAACCAGAACCCGAACAGGACCGCAGCCCCACCCAGCAACCCGACAGAGACGGCCCAAAGGACGCTCAAGACCCAACCTCCCCGACATCAACAGGCGTCACGCGATGCGACACCCCCCACACACAATGTCACCGATCCGTCGCGCCGGTTCAAGCACTAAAGTGAAAATTCTCCTAAAACCGCATGTCAACGCGATCCAATCTTTCATGCTGCCCTGAAAGGTTGTGTACGAATCAATCGGGCCGTGTCGCGCCCGATCAGTCCAGCGCGGCGCGCAACGTCGCGTTCCGGCTCCGCGCCAGGATCGTCCGAAGATGGCTCGCAAAGCGGGCATCCGAGCGGGCACGTTCGACGGCGATCCCTCCGAGCGCCGTCGCCGTATCCACACTCCAGGAATCGCCTCGCTCGAGCACGACGAGCGCCAGTCCCGCGGTCGACGGCGATGCGATCCACCGCGCGGCGGCAGCGCGAGCGACCTCGGCACCCTCGACCGCGATGCCTACACAGCCGGCCGCGCGCATCGGGACCCACGCCGGCGCCTCGACGGTCTCTGCGACCTCGATCAGCGCGGCGAGACGGTCGGCCTCCGAGCGACCCGGCGCCAGCGCGGCGCACGGCAACGGGTCGTGACGATCGCCGAGCCCCTCGACGACCTCGGTGGTCGGCGGTGACGCCAGGGCAAGCCCCACCCACAGCAGCCACCCCATCAGCGCACCCCCACGTAGCGGTTCATCGCGTCGAGCTGGTCGTCGGTCAGCTGATCCTGGGAACGGCAGGTCTGCCCGTCACAGACCGGGAACGGAAACATCATGTTGTCCCCGAGCGCCGTGATGCACGCGCTCTGGTCGGCACACTCGTCGGTGTCGTCGATCGCGTCCCAGGCGTCCCAGGTGCGCTCGACGGGGTGGAACAGCCCGAGGAAGTGACCCACTTCATGCGCCATCGTCTCCGCGAGGATCTCCACCTCGCCGGAAGAGAACTCGAGGTTCGCGCCTGCGTGGAGCTGTGCTGCCACGGCGACCACCGAGCGCGCCGTGGGGACCAGCGGCCCCGGGATCCCGCCCGAGACCCCGAACACGTCCGGAGAGTCGCGCAGGCTCGACACCACGACCAGCGTCAACGCCCCGACCGGTGTGTCCCGCGCGATCTCGAGGTAGGCGTCGTCGGTGCCTTGGCCCGGCTGGGCCAGGTCGTCCTCGGGCCAGGCGCCCTCGCTCAGCGCGAGGGTCACGCCAAACGCCGCGTAGATGTCCGACCAGCGGTCGAGCGCGTCGACCATCGCCCCGCGCACCTCGGGGTCGGTCTGCATCGCGCCCGCGTAGACCACCCGCACCGGCAGCGTCCCGCCCGTGAAGTCTGGGTCGCGCTTGAGCAGCACGTCGATCGCCGCGTCGACGCTGCGCCGGTAGGTGAACTCGTTGTCGACCAAGCCGACCTCGACCTTCCAGTCGCCCGGCTCGAGCCCCACGTCGCTCGCGAGGATCGGCCAGTTCAGGCTCACCACGTCGCTCGCGTACCGCGCGCCGGTCTTGTAGCGCTCACTGTCCCACTCGGTGTCGAGGTCGTAGACGCGCTCGCCGCTCGGCGACACCGCCGAGAGGAACACCCCCATGTGCGCATCCTCGGCGTCCACGGTGAACAACATGGCGGACTCGCCCTCCGCCACCGGCACCTTCACCCGGAGCCGTCCGCCCGGGCCCGACATCGCGTCGAGGGAGAGGACCCGCAGATCCCCGACCTGCTCCTCGACCCACGACTCGCCGCAGCCGAACAGCCCAGCGAGCGCCACCCACCCGATCGCCATGCCACGAGCGCCCAATCGACCTCCCTGGCACTCGATACCACAGCCCGGCACCAACCGTCGCTCACCACACCCTGTCGCGTAAGGTCGCGCGTGTAGGATGCGGCGATGCTCCACCCCATCGACCTGGCCGTCGTTCTCGCGTGGCTCCTGCTCACGCTGTGGCTCGGCGTCCGCTTCAGCGCCGCCGCGTCGCATTCGACCGCGTCGTTCTTCGTGTCGGACCGCTCACTGCCGTGGTGGGCGGTGGGCACGAGCATGGTCGCGACGACGTTCGCGGCGGACACCCCGCTGGTCATCGCCGGGCTCACCGTGGGCGGGCTGCACGGAAACTGGTTCTGGTGGACGGCGGGGCTGGGCGGCCTGCTCTCGCTGTTCTACTTCGCGCGGCTGTGGCGGCGCGCGCTGGTGCTCACCGACGCCGAGCTGGTCGAGCTCCGCTACGCCGGTCCGGCGGCGCGCGCGCTCCGCGGGCTCAAGGGCCTGTGGTTCGGCGTGTTCATCAACGTGCTCGTCATCGCGTGGGTGATCCGCGCGATGACCAAGGTGACGACCGTCGTGCTCGGGATCACGCCCGACACGGCGCTGTTCACCGCGCTCACCGTGCCCATCACCGCCGAGGTGCTGATCGTCGCTGGCCTGTTCGTGCTCACCGCGGCGTACACGTCGGCCGCCGGGATGTATGGGGTCGTCGCCACCGACGTGGTGCAGTTCGTGGTCGCGATGATCGCCGCGTTCGGCTTCGCGGCGCTGTGTTGGGTGGAGGTCGGCGGACTCTCGGGTCTCCAGGGCGGCTTCGCGGCGCAGGGCTTCGACTGGAGCGCGCTCACCCGGCTGCTCGTGCTCGACGATCCCGACCCTGCCGGGCCCACCGCGAGCTTCCTCGTGCTGGTGGGCATCGTGTGGTGGAGCCAGCGCAACGCGGACGGCGGCGGCTACCTGGCGCAGCGCCTGTTCTCGGCGCGGGACGACCGACACGCGTACTGGGCCCAGCTGTGGTTCACCGTCGCCCTGCTCTGCCTGCGCCCGTGGCCGTGGGTCGTCGTCGGGATGGCCGGGATGGTCGTGTTCGGACCGATCGCCGACCCAGAGCTCTACTACCCGCAGATGATGGTCGAGGTGCTCCCCGTCGGCCTGTTCGGCGTGATGATCGCGTCGTTCCTCGCGGCGTTCATGAGCACCGTCGACACCCAGCTGCACTGGGGCGCCTCGCTGATGATCAACGACGTGTGGCAGCGCTTCGTGCGGCCCGATGCCGACGAGCGCCACCACGTCGCCGCGAGCCGGGTCGCCGTGGTGTTGCTCGCGCTGATCGGGGCGGTGGTGAGCTTCGGCATCGGGCACATCGAGGGCGCCTGGAAGCTCGCGATCAGCGTCACCGCGGGCCTGGGCAGCGTGTACGTCGCGCGGTGGTACTGGTGGCGCGTGACGGCGTGGTGCGAGGGCGCGGCGATGATCGTCGCGGCCGCGTGCACCTACGGGTTCTCGCTGCTCGCAGCGCACCACCCGGACCGCGTCGCCGAAGGGGTGACGGCCTGGGGTTGGCTGGGTGACGTGCCGCAGGCGTGGCTGGCCTTCCCGTTCAGCGCCGGCGCGACCGCGCTGATCGTGATCGCGGCCTGGGTCCCGGTCGCGCTCTTGACCGCGCCCGATCCCGCCGACGCGGCGGCGGTCGCCCACCTCCGCCGCTTCTACCAGCGGACGCGACCGGGTGGCCCAGGCTGGCGCGCAATCGCAGGCGACCTGCCCGGCTTCCCCGCGGACGGTCCAGGGTGGAGCACGCTGTACGCGCTGGTGGTCAGCGCCGCGGCGGTGTACGGATGGCTGCTCGGCTCGGGACAGGTCCTGGTCGGGCGCTGGTCAGCGGCCGGGGCCTCGCTGGCCGTGGCCGTGATCGCCACCGCGCTCGCCGTTCGTGCGATCGCGCGCGAGGTCGGCGACGTCACCGAGATCACGCCCCGCGAAGCGACGGAGGCCCGTTGAAGATCGACGTCCCCCTCGGCGAGGTCATCGACCGGATCACCATCCTGCGCATCAAGGCCGCGCGGCTGAAGGACGCCGCCGCCGTGACGAACACGCGTCGACATCTGGCGCTGCTCGAGGCCGCGTGGGCCGCCCAGCCGCTCCCCCCCCTCGACGCCCTGCCCGAGACAGGCGCGCTCGCGCGCACCAACACCGCGCTGTGGGAGGTCGAGGACGCGCTTCGCGCGCACGAGCGTGCCGGATGCTTCGACGAGGCGTTCGTCGCGCTCGCGCGCAGCGTCTACCAGCTCAACGACGAGCGCGCGGCGCACAAGCGCGCGATCGACGCGCGGCTGGGCTCCGTGCTCCGCGAAGAGAAGTCCTACGGATAGGCCTGTCGGAAGTTGTTTCCGATCATCTGGGGACGGCACGCTTCGCGACGCGGGCGGCTCCCAACCGGATAGAACGACCCATCGCGCCGAACCGAACCCTCGAGGGAAGCATGGCCGACCTCCAACGCCTCGTCGCCGCAGCGCTCGCAGCGCTCGTCGGCGCAACCGCCTGGGCCGGGAGCCACCTCCCCGAGCCGCCGTCGGTAGACCGCTCGACGCTGCCCGCCTCGGCGGTCGTGCGCCCGGCGAACCCGAATGGCGAGCCCCACCAGGCCGAGGCCCGCCTGCTCGCCGAGACGACCGCCGTTCGCCCCGGCGTGCCGGTGCGCATCGGGGTGGAGCTCGTGCCCGACCCGAAGTGGCACTCCTACTGGAAGTCGCCCGGCGACATCGGGATGCCGCTCACGTTCGTGTGGACGCTGCCCGATGGCACCACGGTGGCCCCGCACGAGTTCCCGGTCCCGACGCGCTTCGACCAGAGCGGTATCGTCTCGTATGGCTACGACGGCCCGGTGCTCGTGTTCAGCGAGCTCACGCCGCCCGCAGACCTCGCGCCGGGCGCCACGTTCGACGCGCGCGTCGAAGCGTCGTGGCTCGTCTGCGACGAGATCTGCGTGCCGGGAAAGGCGGACCTGCACCTGCCGCTACCTGTGGCCGACACCACGGACGAGGCCGCGCACGCGGCCCCATGGGCGCCCCTGTTCGATCACTATGCGGCGTTCCACCCCACCCCGCTGGTCGACGCCGAGGCGATCGGCGTCGAGCACGCGTTCTCGGAGTCGGCGTTTCGCCCCGGCGATGCGTTCGAGGCCGCGTTCCTGATCAGTCCCACCGGCGAGCAGTCGCTGACGTTCCCGGTCGAGACCGGCACCTGGCCCACCTTCGTCCCGATCTTCGACGGCTACGAGATCTACGTCTACGAGACGGCGTTCCGGGCCCTGGACGACGGGCGCGCGATCGTCGTGATGCGCGGAGACGCGCTCGAGGTGGACACGCTCCCGGTCGCCTCGCGGGTGGGTGGGCTGTTCCAGATCCAGGTCGGCGACCGGATGGTGCAGACCGAGTACACCGTCCCGGTGACCTGGGCGCCGGTCGGCTCCGACGTGGTCAAGTCCACGAGCCCGCTGTGGCCGCTGCTGTCCGCCGAGCCGGCGACCGCGGCGCCGGCGGTCGCCGCGACGCCGCGCGCGCCTCCCACCCCGCAGGACCTCGCGTGGATGCTCGCGTTCGCGCTCCTCGGCGGGCTGATCCTCAACGTGATGCCGTGCGTGTTCCCGGTGATCACGCTCAAGCTGTTCAGCCTCGTCAGCCACGTCGACGCGTCGCCCGGCGAGCGAAAGGTCAAGGCGCTCGCCTACACGCTCGGCGTGCTGGCGTCCTTCTGGGCGCTCGCGGCCGCGGTGCTCGTCGCGCGGCTGACGATCGGCTCGGTCGGGTGGGGGTTCCAGTTCCAGTCGCCGACCTTCGTCGCCGTGCTCACCGCGATCGTGTTCGCGTTCGGGCTGTCCCTGTTCGGCGTGTTCGAGGTCCCGGTGTTCGGCGCGGACGCTGCCGCGGCGGCGACTTCGCGCGGCGGACTCGGCGGCGACTTCCTGTACGGCGCGTTCGCGACGCTGCTCGCGACGCCATGCTCGGCCCCGTTCCTCGGCACCGCGATCGGGTTCGCGTTCACTCAGCCCATCGCGCTGATCTTCGTGTTCTTCACGGTGATCGGGCTCGGGCTCGCGCTGCCGTTCGTGGCGGTCGCGTTCGTGCCGGCGCTGTTCCGCGCGCTGCCAGCGCCCGGCCCGTGGATGGAGACCTTCAAGCAGTTCCTCGGGTTCACGCTGATCGCGACCGCGATCTGGCTGCTCGACGTGCTCGGCGATCACGTCGGACCCGAGAGGTTGATGGGCTTCGTCGCGTTCCTCGGCGCGCTCTCGCTCGGCGCATGGATCTTCGGCCGATGGGGCGACGTGGCGCAGAGCCGCGGTCGGCAAGCGGGCGCATTCGCGGTCGCCGCGCTGGTCACCGCGGGCGGGGCGTGGGCGTTCGTCGACCTCGACGTGCCCGAGGCCGAGTGTGCGCCCGGCGACGCGCCCACCGAGGTGGTGTGGGACGGCGGGCAGATCCCGTGGCAGCCCTTCTCCGACGCGCGCGTCGCCGCGCTCGAAGGCCAGCCGATGTTCATCGACTTCACCGCGAGCTGGTGCCTCACCTGCAAGGTCAACGAGCGCACCGTGCTGCGCGACGCGACCGTGGTGCGCGCGATGGAGGACCTCGGCATCGTCCCGCTGATGGCCGACTGGACCCGCCGGGATCCGGAGATCACCGCGTGGCTCACCCGCTTCGGCCGCGCCGGCGTACCGTTCTACCTGGTGATGCCCGCGGATCCGTCCGCCCCGCCGATCGTGCTGCCGGAGGTGATCACGCCGTCGATGGTGGTCGACGCCCTGCGCGCTGCCGCGCCAGCCGGTTGACAGCCACCGAGGCCCCCGAGCGCCTCGAATGCGGCTAGACTCCGCCCATGCACCCCTCTCTACCGCCTCTGTTCGCCGAGCTGAACGACGTCGACCGCATGACCGGCCTTCGCCTGTGCGAAGAGCGCACGCTGTCTGACGGAGAGGCGGTGATCCTCGCCGGTGAGCCCGCCCGCGGCCTCGTGTGTGTGCTCGACGGCGAGCTGGAGGTGCGCGCGGGGGACACCGTGCTCGCGACGATCCGCGCTGGCGATCTGGTCGGCGAGATGGCGCTGTTCGACGAAGGTGCGCGCACCGCGTCGGTCGTCGCCACCTCACAGGCCAAGGTGCTGGTGATCCCGCGCAGCGGCTACGAGCGCCTCCGTGACACGATGCACCCGCTCGCGGTCGCGCTCGAGCGCCACGCGCTGCAGCTACAGATCGCGCGCCTGCGCGGGATGTCGGATCGGATCGCGGCCGTCGCCGAGGATCGACCGGTCCCGTTCAGCCGCCCCTCCGAGCGCTTCTTCACGGCTGTTCGCGGCCTGTTCGGGCTCGGCGGCGTCTCGGTCGCCGCACAGGTCGACGCGATCTCGGCGCTGTCCAGCAGCCCCATCCTCGCCGACGCCCCGCGCGAGGCCCTGGGGGCGGTCGCGCGCCACTTTCGCCCCGCCGCCTATCACGCCGGCCACCTGCTCTGCGTCGAGGGCGAGGTCGGCGCCGCGATGTACATCCTCGCGAAGGGTGAGGTCGAGGTCGTGATGGCGAGCGACGACGGTGTGAAGGAGCTCGCACGGCTCACGCCGGGCGCGGTGTTCGGCATGCTCTCGCTGGCGCAGGACCGCCCCCGGATGGCCTCGTGCGTCGCACGCACGTCGGTCGTCTGCCTCGTGCTCGATCAGGGCGGCTGGCGCGACCTGATCGACGAGCCGGGACTCGCGGGCTCGACGTTTCGCCGCGCGCTCCTCCGCAGCCTCGGCGATCAGCTCGCCTACGCGAACCAACAGCTCGCGCGCTACCGGGAGCAGGGCGCCGTGAACCTCGCCCGCGCCGGCGTCGACACCCATCCGGCGCCCGCCCCGCGCTGATCAGTCCGCGTCACGCAGCAGCGCGAGCAGCGCGTCCCCGAACGTCGCGACGCGCTTGGGGCCCATCCCCGGCACGGCGAGGAGCGCGTCGGGCGTGCGCGGTCGTGCGCCCGCGAGCGCCTCGAGCGTTCGGTTGTCGAACACCTGATAGGCTTTCCACCCGCGGCGGCGCGCCTCGCGTCGGCGGAATCGCTGCAACGCGGCCTGGAGCGGATCCTTCGCCGCGTAGCCGCGCGCCTTGCGAGGACTCGTCGGGCGCGACGCCTCGGCGCGGACCGGCTTGCCCGGGATCCACACCGTCGGATACTTCCGCCCCCTCGGCGCGAGGCGCCCCGCCGCGAGCAGCGCCTCGACCGCACCGATCAGCGCGCGCTCGGGGAGCGATGCGAGCGCCCCGTGGTGCGGGTTGTCGCGCAGCCCCCGCTTGATCACGTCCTTCGCGCGACTGCCGCGAAGCCCCAGCGCGACCAGTCGCTTGCCGACCGGCTTGCGAAGCTGCTCGACGAACGCGACGACGAGGTCCTGTTGGGCCGGCGTGAGCGTGACGGCCGCTTCCTCACGCGCCGCGTCGACCCGGGCCGTCCGGCGCGAGGCGAGGGCCTCGCGCGCCGCGCGGACGTCGGCGACGACCTGCTCCGGCGCGAGGCACGCGTCGCAGCGTCCGCAGTCGGGCACGTCCTCCGCGGTGAAGTAGCGCACCACGGCGCGCTCGCGACAGGCGGCCCCGTAGACCATGTCCAGCAGCGCCCCAAAGCCCGCCTCGGCGCCCGGCGCCGGTCGCGTGCCACGCAGGCGCGCCTGCGTGATCGCGTCCTTGGAGGAGTAGAGCAGCACGCAGCGCGCGGGCTCGCCGTCGCGCCCCGCCCGCCCCGCCTGCTGGTAGTAGGCCTCGAGCGAGCCCGGCGCCTCGGCATGCACGACGAGCCGCACGTCGGGGTGATCGATGCCCATCCCGAACGCCGTGGTCGCGACGAGCACCGGTCGTCGACTCGACGCGTAGGCGGCCTGGGCGTTCTCTCGCGCGCTGTCGCTGCGGCCCGCGTGGTAGTAGCCCGCGGCGACCCCCTGTTTGCGCAGCGCAGCGCACAGCGCGGCCACCCGCTTGCGCGTCGCCGCGTACACCACGGCCCGACCGCCCGGGCGCGCCGCGACGAGCGCTGCGACCCGCTCCGCGCGCGCCTTGTCGCCTTGGATCAGCTCGACCGCGAGCGCGAGGTTCGGGCGTCGGAAGTCGCCGCGGACGATCAGCGGGTCACGCAGGCCGAGCGCGTCGCGGATCTCCGCCATCACCCGCTCGGTCGCGGTCGCGGTCAGCGCCGTCACGGGCACGCCGAGCTCGGACTTCAACACGCCGAGGCGAAGGTAGTCCTCGCGGAAGTCGTGCCCCCACTCGCTGATGCAGTGCGCCTCGTCCACTGCGGCGGCCGCGAGTCGAAGGCCCGCGAGCCACCGTCGGAACCCGGTGCGCGCGAGGCGCTCCGGGCTCGCGTAGACCAGGCCGCCACGCGCCTGGACCTCGCGCATCGCCTCGGCCTGCGCTGCGCGGTCGATGCCCGAGTGCAGCGCGATCGCGGGAAGGCCCCGCCCGCGCAGCGCGCGGACCTGATCCTCCATCAGGGCGATCAGCGGCGAGATCACCAAGGTGACGCTCGCGTCGGCCTCGGCGCGCAGCAACGCAGGGAGCTGGAAGCACAGCGACTTCCCGCCACCGGTCGGCAGCAGCACCTGCACGTCACGGCCGGCCAGCGATGCCTCGACGGCCTCGCGCTGGCCTGGACGGAACGCGCCGTGGCCGGACAGCCTGGTCAGCGCGGCGGTCAGGGAGAGGGGCACGAAGTGAGCCAGGGTGGGACGAACATGGTAGAACACCAGGCCTCGGGGAGGATGGATGTCTGGCAACCTGACCGTGCGAGGCGGTCGCCTGGTGCTTCCCGATCGCGTGGTGACCGGGGATCTCGTGATCCAGGATGGCGTGATCACCCAGATCGCGTCGACCGTCAACACACCGGTCGGCGAGGTGATCGACGCGCGCGGGCTCACGGTCCTGCCCGGCGCGATCGATCCGCAGGTGCACTTTCGGGATCCGGGCCACCCCGAGAAGGAAGACCTGATCTCCGGCTCCCGAGCGGCCGCAGCCGGCGGCGTCACCGCCTTCCTCGACATGCCGAACACGCGACCGGCCACCACCAGCGTCGGCGCGCTGCACGAGAAGCTCGACAACGCCTCCCGCCGATCCTGCGTGCACTACGGGTTCTTCATCGGGGCCACCGACGACAACCTCGACGAGCTGCTCGCGGCCGAGCGAACCTGCGGCATCAAGATCTTCATGGGCTCGTCGACCGGCAACCTGCTCGTCGAGGACCCTCGCGCGCTCGAGGCGATCTTCGCCGACGCGAACAAGCTGATCGCGGTGCACGCCGAGGACGAGTCACGGCTGCGCGAGCGCAAGCTGCTCTACGCAGACAGCCGGGATCCGACCGATCATCCGCGCATTCGCGACGTGGAGACCGCGCTCGCCGCGACCCGGCTGGCCGTCGAGCTGTCGAACAAGCACGGGCGGCGGCTCCACATCCTGCACATGACGTCCGCCGAAGAGGTCGAGCTGCTGCGGACGGTCCCGCGCGCACGGATCACCGCCGAGGTCTGCCCGCAGCACCTGCTGATGTGGGGGCCCGACTGCTACGAGCGTATCGGCACCTTCGCGCAGTGCAACCCGCCG
Organism: uncultured Enterobacteriaceae bacterium; assembly: GCA_964419905.1. Lineage (GTDB taxonomy): Bacteria > Myxococcota_A > UBA796 > UBA796 > JAFDJI01. Next base: position 27,132 of record CAYQSE010000027.1, on the reverse strand, counting down.
ATCCGCACCGAGCGCCACGCACGCGCGCTGTGGAAGGGACTCGAGGACGGCACGCTCGACTGCATCGCCACCGACCACGCCCCGCACACCCTCGCCGAGAAGGCGCTGCCGTATGGGCAGGCCCCGAGCGGGATGCCCGGCGTCGAGTGGGTGCTCCCGCTGATGCTCGATCAGGTCGCCAAGGGGCGCTGCACCCTGCACGAGGTCGTGCGCTGGATGTGCGAGGGGCCCGCGCGCTGCTACCAGATCCCGCGAAAGGGTCGCCTCGAGATCGGCTACGACGGGGACATCGTGCTCGTCGACCTCAACGAGACCCGCACCATCGACGGCGCGAAGGCGTGGACCCGCTGCGGGTGGAGCCCCTACGACGGCTGGGACGTCACCGGCTGGCCTGTGCTGACCGCGGTGCTCGGCACGCCGGTCTATCGCGACGGCCAGATCATCGAGGGGGTCCGCGGACGTGAGCTCACGTTCGGCGGCTCGCAGTTCTCGATCGGTTGATCGCACCGGCGGCTCGGTTAGGGCCTGCTTCCCGCCGAGAGGTCGATGTGTTGAAGATCGGAGACGTCCCCGAGCCGTTCACCCTGCCCGACCAGGACGGTGTCCCCGTTGCGTGGACGTCGCTGCGCGGCCGCCCGGTCGTGGTGTTCTTCTATCCCCGCGCGAGCACGCCGGGCTGCACCCGCGAGGCGTGCGCGTTCCGCGACCTGGCCGCCGCGTTCGGTGAGCGCGGTGTCGCGGTGATCGGCGTGTCCGCCGACTCGGTGAAGGCCCAGGCCAGGTTCCGCGACAAGCACGCGCTCACGATGCCGCTGCTCTCCGACCCCGAGCACGCCATCCTGGAGCCGTGGGGCGTGTGGGGCGAGAAGAAGCTCTATGGCAAGATCAGCATGGGCATCCACCGCGCCACCTTCCTGTTCGACGCCGACGGCAAGGTCGCGCACGCGTGGCCGAAGGTGAAGGTCGACGGGCACGTCGACGAGGTCCTCGCGCGCGTCGACGCCTTGTTCGGAGGTCGCGCATGAGGTCCCTGATCTGCCTCACGACGCTCGCGCTCATCGGCTGCAAGCACCCGGCCGCCCCCGCCGGCGCCGAGGCGCCGAGCAGCGCGTCCGACGCACCGACCGACGCGCCCGAGGCACCGACCGCCGCGCCCGAAGCGACGACCGCGAAGGAGGATGCACCCGAGCCCTGGGGCGACGCCTACACCGTCACCGCCGAGCCCCGCGTGGAAGGGCTGCAGTTGCTGCTCGCCGTGCAGTACGGCGGCGGCTGCGAGGCCCACACGTTCACCGCGATCGCGGGCCCCCGTGACGCGGCCGCCCCGACCCTGCAGCCGATCACGGTGCGCCACGACGCCAACGACGACCACTGCCGCGCGATCAAGCACGAGGAGATCGAGGTCTCGCTCGAGGACGCGCTCGGTGCCGACTGCACGGAGCGCATCTTGCTGGTCGCGCCCGGCGTGAAGCGAGGCGGTCACGTGATCGCGCTCGCGCGCCCACAAGGCTGTGACTGAGCCTCAGGCGTGCGCGAACCCGCGCGCGATCATCTGGTGGATCGCGCGCAGCGCGTCGCCGCGTCCGAGGGTCTCCTCGTGCCGCGCGACCGTCGCCACCGCCTCGTCGAGCGCGGCGAGGTAGGCCGCCGCCGCGAGGTGGGGGTTGGGCACGTCGAACTCCCGCGTCTCGACGCCGCGCGTCATCACCGCTTCGACGCACTCCTGGAACGCTTCGTGGAGTCGCTGCACGCGGCTCCACGTGTGAATGGGCAGCTCTCCAGCGTGTAGCAGGATGGCGCCCGGCGTTCGCTCGACGTGCCGCGCGAGCACCGCCACGAGGCGCTCGAGGGCATCCGCCGCGCTGCGAGAGGAGGCGACGTCGATCCCCTCGAGCTCGGCCTCGGCCTCGTTGCACGTCCCCTCGACCAGGCTGACGACCACGTCGTCCTTGCTGTCGAAGTACTTGTACAGCGTCGACTTGCTCATGTGGAGCGACCGCGCGAGGCTGTCGACCGTGAAGTCCGACAACTCACCCCCGTCGAGGATGCGCGCGGCACCTTCGAGGATTCGTTGTCGCCCTTTTTCCCTACGTTCCAGCATGGTCGACCTCTCTGCGGACCCGCTACTCTGTAAGTAGTAGCAAGTCGCGGGAAGCCGCTACAACCTTCTCTCGATAACCATTCGTGTCATTGCCACCGGAAAGGGCGACGAACGCGATTCCGTCAGGATACCGACCGACATTACACGCGGCGGGGTGGTGGCGTTGCGGCAGCGCGCAGCGCGGTGCGACGGCCGCACCTCGGCGCGCGCTCCCCCCGCTCACGCGCTCTGCCCCTTGACCTCGCGCACGCGCAAGCGGTATGCGGAACCAGGAGGAGACTGGATGCTCCTGGTTGCAGCAGCCCGCGAAGAGTTGGGCGAGCTCGACGGAGAGGTGGTCGGGGTCGGGCCGATCCTCGCGGCGGCCCGCACCGCGGCGCTGATCGCGCGACGCCAACCCGACGCCGTGCTCCTCCTCGGCACCGGCGGCGCCTACCACGGCGGTCCCGCGATCGGCACGGCGGTCGTCGCCGCGAGCGTCGGGCTGTCGTACGGCGTCGCGGCGATGGGCCTCGGCTACGTCCCGCGCCAGCCCCCTCCGATTCGGGGCGACGAGGCGCTGCTGAGGCGCTTGCCCGGTCTACCTCAGCACCATGTCCTCACCACGGGCGCCATCACCACCGACCTCACGCTCGCCGAGCGCATCGCGGACGGGTACTCGGTCGAGCACCTCGAAGCGTTCGGCGTCGCGATCGCGTGCCAGCAAGCCGGTGTGCCGTTCCTCGCCGTCCTCGGGATCGCGAACGACGTCGGCCCCGACGCCCACACCCAATGGCTGACCTGGCGCGATGCCGCGCAGCAGATGGCTCGGGACGCGATCCGGCCACTGCTCGCCGACGCATCCGACGCCTGATCCAGGATGCGGACAGTTTCTGGCCCCACCAGCGTTAGGCTCCTTCGCCAGGCGCCGGAGACCCCGTCATGAAGTGGAAGCACCTCCCGATCGTCGCGTTCGACACCGAGACCACCGGCCTCGAGCCGTTCGCCGGTGATCGCATCATCGAGGTCGCCGCGGTCGTCTTCCACATCGACGCCCTCGGGAACGTCGTCGACGAGGAGCGCCACGCCTGGCTGGTCAACCCCGGCATCCCGATCCCGAAGAAGGTCACCCGCCTCACCGGCATCTCCGACGAGGACGTCGCCGATCAGCCGCCGTTCGAGGCGATCGCCGAGTCCATCCGCGGGCTGTTCGCGGGCGCCATCACCGTCGCACACAACTACCCGTTCGATCTCGCCTTCCTCACGCAAGAGCTCGGAAGGCTCGGCCTCACGTGGCCCGAGCCCCTCGCCGAGGTCGATACCGTCGATCTCTCCTTGAAGCACTTCGCGCACGAGAAGGGTCACAAGCTCGAAGACCTCTGCCGCCGCCTCGACGTCGTGCTCGAGGGAGCCCACCGCGCCACGAACGACGCCGCCGCGTGCGGGCTCTCGTTCTGCACCCTCGTCCGGCGTCACGCGGTCGAGGACGACCTGCAGGCCATGCTCGACTGGGCCAACGCGATCGGACGCCCCCCAGACGACGGGCCGCTCGAGGTCGACGCGTCGGGCACGGTCACGTTCCGCGACGGGCCGCACGCCGGCGAGCCCGCGGGAGACCACCCGATCACCCTCGCGTGGATGGAGAAGGCGCGCGAGCGCCGCGCAGAGGGCTGGCGCTGGCGCTACCCCGAGAGCACCCGGCGATGGATCCGCCGCTGGCTCGACGTGCGCGGCTCCGGTCGCGGGCGCCAGAACAGCAAGAGCTTCCGCCCCGAGGACTGGGTCCTCGACAGCTGTATCGCCGACCGTCCCGGCGGCGGCAGCGCCGGTCACGGCCTCGGCGCGCCGAGGACGTCCCGATGAGCACCTGGCGCTTCATCGTGCTCGCAGCGGCGATCGTGCTCACCGCGTGCCCTGCCACGCACCGCTACCCAGACGGCAGCGACCTGGCCGGCCAGCTCGAGCGCGAGGTCGTGGCGCTGCAGCAGCGCGTCCGCTTTCTCGAGCACGAGGTCGCCCACTGCAGCCAGGACACCGGCCCCGACACGATCTACCAGGATCTCTACGCGCTGTTCGTCGGCTCCGAGGTCACCGTCTCACGCGACGGCAAGGTCACCATCCTGAACCTTCCGGTCGACTACCTGTTCTCCGGCGGCACCGATCTGCGAGACGAGGCGCGCATGGCGCTCGACCTCACCGCCAGCGCGCTCAAGTCCCACCCCGACCACCAGGTCTCTCTCGAAGGGCACACCGACGATCGCCCTCCGAGCGGCGATCTACGACGCCTGTACAGCGACAACTGGCTCTTGGCCTATGCGCGCGCCGAGGCCGTGATGGTCGCGCTCACGCAGCAGTTCGACGTCGCACCGAGCCGGTTCACGCTGCTCGCGCGCGCGCAGCACGATCCCGTCGCGACGAACGACACGTCGGAGGGCCAGCGCAAGAATCGCCGCGTGGTCATGCGCATCATCCCGCCCCGCCGACCGGTGTTACCCGAGTAGTCACGCGGTCGCGCGCCGCGGACCGACGCGCAGGCGGTACCAGCTCCTCGGAGACACGGGCTAGACTGCGGACCTGCCCTGGAGTGTTGCTGGAATGGCGCTCGTGCTGCCCCATGTGCACGTCGATCGTCGCAAGCGCCTGATCACGGAGGCCCGCGCGGGGCTGTTGTCCAAGCAGGATCGGAGCACGCTGCTCAACCTCGACTGGGAGCTCGCCCGCAGCGACAGCGCAGTCGGCGACCGGCTCGTACCGCTCGACGACGACCGCTGGGCCGTGGGGCGCGGCAGCGCCGGTGGCACCCTGTACCGGCTGGTCGACCTCGCCGACCTCGCCGTGCTGCACACGCCGGCGTGGCTGTGGGTGGACGACACCTGGTTCGACCCCGACCGCACCGCCGGCCCGGAGCCCGAGGTCGTCCCGCTGAAGCGGACGTTCCGCCACGCCGCGCGGCTGGTGCAGTCCACGCGCAAGACCGCAAACCTGCTCGCCGCCGTGGTCGCGCACCTCCGCCGCCCGGATCGCCGCCCGCTGGCGATCGTCGTAGAGCCGCTCCACCTCACCGGCCCGGCCAACGGCCCGCGGTGGTTCGCGCTCGCACTGCTCTCGTGCCTCCCACCGCAGATCGCCCTCACGCTCCGCGTCGGCTGCCTCGAGCCCCGACCCGATCCGCGCCAGTGGGACATCGTGCTCACCGCCAGCGCGCCCCAGGGCTTCGACGTGATGGAGGCGGCCCGGCCACCCGGCGACCTGGGGAGCGACCTGGTGGCGTGGCTGCTGCGGCGCCGCCTGCTCCAGGGCGAGCCCGAGCTGGCCGAGGCGCTCGCTACGCACTGGGACGAGTCCGCTGACGACCCCTGGGCCGCGGGCGTCGAGCATTCGCTCGCGCAGGAAGGGCCCGCGGCGCTGCCGCTCGACCGCGCGACGATGCACGAGGACTTCCCGATCGCGCACCGGATCACGCTCGCCCGCGTGCGGGGCGGCGCCCGGATCACGAACCGCCTCGCGAACGAGATCGCGGCGGTCACCGCGAAGTCGGGCGATCCGGAGCTCTGGCGTCCGCTGGCGACCTACAGCGAGAAGGAGCGCGCGCGGGTGTTCGCCGCGTGGCTCGCGATCGCCGACCGCTACCCCGCCGACGACGCGCTGCTCGAGGCGATCGGCGCCGTGCGACCCGCGCTGTGCCAGCCCGTCGAGTGGCTCTCGGGCCTGATGCGCTGGATGGCGGCGGGTCGCGCGACGCTGGCGATCCCGCACCTGCTCAAGCAGGCGCTGGAGCAGGCGCCCGAGGTCATCGACCTCGCCAGCCGCGCGTCGGTGTTCCTCGAGCTGGTCATCACGCTGGTGAGCGCCGGGCGCCCCGTAGACGCCCTCGCCTCGCTGTTCTCGTCCGCTGCCGAGCACCTGGCCGATCAGGGCGCCGGGCGAACGCTGGCCCAAGCATGGCTGCTCCTTCCCGCGGGCCAGCGCTCGGACGCGTTCCTCGGGGACCTCGTGGCGATGCTCGGACGCCGCGAAGACGCGGGCGAGGCGGCGTGGTTCCTGCTCCGAGGGCTTCGCGCGCAGGGGCAGGAGGCCCAGGCGATGTCGGTCCTCGATCACTGGGCGCGACACCGCGGCACACGCCCCCCGAGCGGCCCTGACTGGGTGATCGACGAGGTCGCGGACGGCCCGGACGCCGAGGCGTGGGTCCGAGCGGTGGCGCGCACCGTGCCGCTCGGCGCGCTGCGTCGCCTGATCGCTCCCGCGATCGGCCCCCGTCAGGGCGAGCTGTGGCTCACCGCCGAGCTCGAGTACGCGCAGACGCACCGGCTGCTCCCGCGCGATCGCTTCGTAGCGCTCGGAGCACTCCTCCCTGCCGCGACACCCGAGCTGGAGAGCAGCGCGATCGGACACCTGGAAGAGGTGCTCGCGACCGCGTCCTTCCCCGATCCCGAGGTGGCGAACACCGCCGGGCTGTTCGCCGAGGCCCCCGAGCCCTCACCGCTGTGGATGTGGGTGGCGGTCGCCGCGTCGGGCCCCGAGCAGTTCACCGAGGAGACGATCGACGCCACGGTGCACGCCTACTGCGCAGCCCCCCCGCGCGTCGCGCTCGAGCGGCAGCTCAGCGTCGCGGTCGCGCGAAGGCTCGGACGCGCCGACGCGTGGTCCGCCATCGATCACGCCCGCTGGCTCGTGCGTCTGATCCTCGCGCCCGACGGCGACCAGAGCGGACACAACCGCGGGCTGGGCCTCGCGATGCTCCAGAGCATGCTCAAGCGCGCTGACGGTCTCGATCGCGTGATCGCTATCGCCAAGGCGATCTTCGAGCTCCCCCCCGATCACGAGGCGCTCAGGTTCTTCATCGGCGACGTGCTGTCCCGCTTGTGGCGCGACGGGCCGCCCGACGCGTTCATGCGCGCGCTCCAGGTCCACAAGCAGCCCACCGAGGTGCGCTCCGCGTGGCGTCAGGCGTTCGGTCACCTGTGAGCCCCGAGTCGCGCGCGTGCTGACCCGCGAGCTGATCCGGGCGCAGGTCCGCCAGGGCGCCCTGCAGGTCGCGTTCATCGACCCGAGCAAGGCGTCCTTGCGCGAAGACGCGGCGTCGCTCCTCGACACCTTCCGCCAGGCGGCCGAGGAGCAGTGGACGCGTGCCGAGCTGGATGCAGAGGTCGCCGAGCTGGTCGGGGATCGACGCGACCACAAGATCCTCGCCGGGCTCGCGAAGGTCCTGGCCGATCGGAGCGCGTTCGAGGTCGAGGCGCCGCTCCCGCCCGCCGAGCTTCGCGAGCGCGTGTTCCTCGCCGCGCGCGCGCGCGGGCCGCTCGCGCTGGAGCCGGGCCCGCTGGAGCGGCCCGTCGCGCGCGACGTGCTCGCCGAGGAGGGCGCGGAGCTCGGCCTCGACGCCGACGCGGTGGGCCGCGCGCTGTACGCCGACCTGCGCGAGGCGCAGCGGCTCACCGCGTGCGACGTCCCCGACCCGGAATGGCTGCTGCACCGCTACAACGTCGCCCTCGTCCAGGCGGTCCTGCTCAAGGCCACCCGGGTCCGGGTTCGGCTGCACGGCCCGAGCGCGCCACGCCTCCGCCAGCTGTTCCGCTTCGTGAAGTTCCACGGACTGATCGCGCAGGCGCGCCGCGACGGCGCCGCGATCGAGATCGAGCTGGACGGCCCCGCGTCGCTGTTCCGCCAGTCCACGCGGTACGGGCTTCAGCTCGCCAACTTCTTCCCGGCGGTGCTGCTCCAGGAGTGCGCGTGGACCGTGGACGCGACGGTGCTGTGGCGCGCCGGCGCGCCGGCGGCCGTGCTCCACGTCGCGTCCACCGCCGGGCTGCGCTCCCACTACGCCGACACCGGCGCCTACACGACCCGCACCCAGGTCTGGTTCGCCGAGCGGTTCGCGGCGCTGAGCAGCGGCTGGACGCTCGACGACGCGACGATCCCGCTCGATCTCGGCGGCCACGCGGTGATCCTCCCCGACTTCAAGCTGACGCGCGACGGGCGCACGGCCTACCTCGAGATCGTGGGCTTCTGGCAGCGCGCGTGGCTGGCGCGACGCCTCGAGTGGCTGGCCGAGTACGCGCCCGGCAACCTGATCCTCGCGGTGAGCCGCAAGCTCCGCGCGAGCCAGGAGGACCTCGACCTGCCCGGCCAGGTCGTCGAGTTCGCCGAGGTCGTGCCCGCGGCCAAGGTGCTGGCGCTCGCAGAGCAGATCGCGCGCTGATCGGGGTTCCCCGTCATCGATCGGTTGCGGGTCGACGTCGGCGTTCGGTACAACGACCTCCCGATGGAGGCGACCATGCTCCTCACGCTGCTCGTGGGCCTGCTCGCCCCCGCGTCCGCCGCCGACGTGATCGTGTTCGGCGACTCGTGGGCCGCCGGCTCACCGACGGCACTCCAGCAGGCGCTGCGCGGGCAGGGGTTCAACGACGTGTTCGTCGACGCGCGCGGCGTCGGCGGCACCACCGCCGCGTACTGGGCGACCGAGGAGCCCGACGCGCTGCACGAAGCGGTGTCCGCCAACCCCGACGCCCGCTGGGTGTGGCTGTCGATCACCGGCAACGACGTGTTCCACCACTACGCCAACGGCAACGGTGCGATGTCCGCCGCGGACAACGAGGCCCACCTGCGGATGATGTTCGACGGCCTGTTCGCGGTCCACCCGGACATCAAGGTCGTCCTGTTCGGATACGACTTCGTGAACTTCGAGCAGTCCGTCGACTGCATCCTCACCGCGTTCCAGATCTTCGGCACCGACGTGACCACCCGGAAGGTCAACGAGATCTTCCTCGCCGAGGTCGGCGCGGTGCAGGCGCGCGTCGCCGCCGACTACCCGCAGGTGACCTACATCCCGGACGTGTGGGGGACGCTGCAGGCGGCCGCCGGTGTGCCGAACGCGCCCGACGTGAACCTCCCGAGCCCGAAGCGCTACTACGCCGACTGCATCCACCCCACCGCCGAGGGCTACCGGAAGATCCACGACGTGCTGGTCGCGGCGTACTGGGGCGATCCGAGCAGCGCGGCGTGGGTCGACGACCCACCCCAGGACGACGCGCCCGACACCGCGGACACAGGCGCCGAGCCGCCCGACACGGGCCCACCGGAGCCCGCGGCGCCCGATGACGCGCCCCCCGACGACCCGATCGCGGCCGACGGCGCCTGCGCATGCGCCACACCGCTCGCGCCGTCGCCCTGGATCCTGCTGGTGGGGCTCGCAGGGCTGGTCCGCCGGCGTCAGCTCCCCTCGCGGTAGGCGACGTGATCGCGGCGCCGCTCGCTGGTGACCTCCTCCGCGGACTCGGCGACGATCAGCTCGTAGAGCACCGCCTGCTTGCCGTCCTGCGGGCGCAGGATGCGGCCGAGGCGCTGGACGTGCTCGCGCACGGTGCCAGTGCCCGAGAGCACCACAGCGACGTCGGCGCCGGGCAGGTCGACGCCCTCGTTGAGCACGCGCGAGGTCACCAACACCGGCAGGGTGCCGTCCTGGAACGCATCGAGCAGCCGCCGCCGCTCCTTCAGATCGGTCTGGTGCGTGATCGCCGGCAGCAGGAGCGTGCGCGAGATGTGGTGGACGGTCGCGTTGTCGTTCGTGAACACGATGACGCGCCCGTCTCGGTGCACCCGCAGCAGCTCTTCGAGCACGCGCAGCTTCGCCGGCGCACCATGCAGGATCTCGCGTGAAGCGCGCCACGCCCGGTGCGCGCGTCGGCCCTCGCGGCTGCGCGCGGCTGCGCGCAGGAAGCGCCCCCATCCGCCCGAGCCGCCGAGCCGGATTCCCTCTGCATCGACGAACTCCCGAAACGTGGCGCGCGCGTCGTCGTAGGCCGCGCGATCGGCCTCGGAGAGGTGCACGAGCAGCCGCTCGGTGCGGTAGTCCGCGAGGAAGTCGCCCGCGAGATCGGTGATCTCGCGCCGGTACACGACGGGCCCCACGAGGGTGTCGATGCGCACATGCTCCCCATCGGGGCGCTCGAGCGTAGCGGTCAGCCCGAGCCGATAGGGGGCGATCGCGCCCTCGGCCGCCTGGGTGTAGGCGGGCCCGGGGAGGTGGTGGACCTCGTCGAACACGACCAGACCGAAGCGCGCGCCGTAGCGCGGCATGTGCAGGTAGGCCGAGTCGTAGGTGGCGACGGTGAGGTCGCAGACCTCGTGCGAGCCACCGCCCAGCACGCCCACCGGATCCCCGAACGCGCGCCGCAGGTGGTCGTACCACTGCCCGACGAGATCGAGGGTCGGCGCGACGATCAGCGCGCAGCGATCGGCGTCTGCGATGCACAGCTCGGCGACGAACGACTTCCCGGCCCCCGTGGGCAGCAGGATCGTGCCGCGCCGCCCAGCAGCCCGCCACGCCTCGACGGCCTCGCGCTGGTAGTCCCGCGGGGACCGGTCGGAGCGGTGCGGCCGCGTGAGCGCCGTGTAGCTCCGCGCGGCGTCCTCGTAGGGCAGCCCGGCGCGATGCCAGGCGAGCACGACGTCGTGGTAGCGCGACGCAGGACCTCGGTGCATGCCCACCCGCGGATCCCACGTGAACCCGCCCGGGACCTCTCCCTCCGGGACGCGCTCGAGGAGCAGCGTGCCCTGGTCGTAGCGGATCCGGCGCGGGCGGTGCGGCATCTCGCCCCCGTACCCCACCGCCACCCCAGAGGCCCGATGCGGTCAGGTTCTGTCCGCAGGCCTTGACGCGCCCCGGGTGGCGATTAATCCCGGCACCCTTCGAACCACCCACGGGATGGACTCATGCTCCAGGTGTCGAACCTCACCCGGTACTACGGGGAGTTTCCGGCGCTCGACGACGTGTCCTTCGAGATCCAGGAAGGGGAGGTCATCGGATTGCTCGGGCTCAACGGCGCCGGCAAGACCACGACCCTCAAGATCCTGGCCGGTCTCCAGCCCGCTTCGCGCGGCGCGGTCACCCTCGATGGCATCGACGTCGGCTCCGCCGCGGACGAGCTCAAGAAGCGCATCGGCTTCCTCCCCGAGGATCCCCCGCTCTACACCGACATGACGGTCAGCGCGTTCCTCGTGCACATCGCCCGACTCAAGGGCATGGCGGCCGCGGACGCAGCGCGCAGGCTCCCCGAGGTGGTCGCTCTCGCGAACCTCCAGGGTCGCGAGCGGCAGGTGATCGGCACGCTGAGCCACGGCTACCGCAAGCGCGTCGGCATCGCGATGGCGGTCATGCACGACCCGCGCCTCATCATCCTCGACGAGCCGATCAGCGGCCTCGATCCGGTGCAGATCGTCGAGATGCGGCGGGTGATCCGCAAGCTCGGCGAGGGCCGCATGGTCATCGTCAGCTCGCACAACCTGCCCGAGGTCGCAGCGACGTGCGACCGCATCGTCGTACTCCGCGACGGCAAGCTGGTGGCCACCGGCACCGAGCACGAGCTCGCGCGCCGGCTGGGCGACGCGCGCATCGTGCTCACGGTGCGGGGCGAGCAGGCCGCGCTCGAGTCCTGGCTGAAGGCGCACGCCAAGGTCGAGACGATGGAGCCGCGGCCGGTGAGCGGCCCCTACGCCTCCGCGGTCGTCGATCTCGAGGGCGACTACCGCGAGCAGCTCATCTCCGAGCTGATCGCCGCCGGCTTCGGGATCCGACTGGTCGAGGTCCCCGACGACGAGCTCGAGGAGGTCTTCCTCGGCCTGACCCGCGACGAGGTGCCGGCATGAACCTCTGGTTGATCGCCAAGCGAGACTTCAACGCCGCGCTGAACGGGGTGTGGGGCTACGCGATCGTGGCCGCCATCCTGTTCATCGACGGGCTGATGTTCAACGTGTTCGCGATGGAGCGCACCGCGAAGTACAGCCACGAGGTGCTCGAGGACTTCTTCTACTACACCTCCGGCACCACGATCATCGCCGCCGTGCTGTTCACGATCCGCTCGTTCGCAGAGGAGCGGCAGACCGGCACCGAGACGCTGCTGCAGACTGCCCCGGTCAGCGAGACCGAGGTGGTCGTCGGCAAGTACCTCGCGACGATGGGCATCATGACGCTGCTCACCCTGCTCACCGTCTACATGCCCGCGCTCGTGTTCGTGAACGGCAAGGTCAGCTTCGGCCAGATCGCCATCGGCTACCTCGGTCTGCTGGCGCTCGCGTCGGCGTCGACCGCCGTGGGCATGTTCGGCAGCTCGCTGTCACGCAGCCAGGTCGCGGCCGCGATCCTGTCGGGCGTGATGGTCGTGTCGCTGTTGATCTGCTGGCTGCTGAGCCAGCTCACCGATCCCCCGTTCACCGACGTGATCGCGAACATGGCGCTGCACGACAAACACTTCCTGCCCTTCTCCGAGGGGCGGTTCTTGAGCACGAACCTCGTGTACTACGCCACCGTCACCTACGCGTTCCTGATGCTCACCACCCGCATCCTGAAGGGGAGGCGCTGGCAATGAGCGACGCGACCCTGCATCGAGGCCACGTTCGCCTCGCCCTGACCCTCCTCCTCCTCGCCGTGCCGCTGGCGATCGACCCGGCGTTCGCGCAGGTGCCCGACGGCCTCGCCGGGCTGGAGCCCGACGCCGTCGACGCGACCGCCGAGGTCGCGAGCGGCGGCTCCCGCCTGTGGCAGGGCGTGGGCATGGTGCTGCTCACCAGCCTCGGCCTCCTGCTGTGGCGGGTGCTGCGGCAGACCGGCACCACGCTGATCTACCTCGGCAGCTTCGCGCTGATCTTCGCCGGAGAGCGCCTGTGGCCCGACGGCGCGGCACACTGGCTGCTCACCGGTCTCGGCGTCGTCGGCGTCGTGGCCACCGTGGCCATCCGCCTGCGCGCGAGCACGACCGAGGCCGACGAGAGCCGGCGCAAGGCCGAGCGCATCGCGATGTTCGCGTCGCTGATCGGCGCGGCGAGCCTGCTCGCCTACCTGCTCACCCTGACCGGCGTGGTCGGCGCCTTCGGCTTCGACGAGGACGCCGGCGCGCGGTGGAAGGCCGTGTGGTCGGTGATGATCCCGATCACGTGGCTGTGCGGCACGCTGCCGATGGTGTTCATCGACCGGGTGATCGCCCAGCATCCGGTGCTCATCCCGCCCCGCGCCGCGTCCATCGCCGCGCAGACCGGCCTCGCGACCGCCCTCGGGCTGTGCCTCGTGTTCCCGGTGAACTACCTCGCCACGAAGTGGCAGTACGAGTACGACGCCGCCTACTTCAAGACCACCTCGGCCGGCACGGCGACGCTCGCCCTCGTGCGCACGCTGCCCGAGCCGGTCACGGCCTACCTGTTCTTCCCGGCGGGCAGCGACGTCCGCGAGGCCGTCGCCCCCTACTTCCGCGACCTGTCGCAGGCGTCGGGCGGCCTGCTCACCGTCGAGAACGTCGACCAGGCGCTGGTGCCCCAGCTCTCAGAGGAGCTCAAGATCCGCGAGAACGGCTATGTCGTGTTCGTGCGGGGCGACACCAACGAGAAGTTCAAGGTCGGCGACGACCTCGATCGTGCCCGATCGCGCCTGAAGAAGCTCGACCAGACGGTGCAGCAGCACCTGCTCTCGCTCGCGAAGGGCAAGCGCACGGTCTACCTGCTCACCGGGCACGGCGAGGCCTCGCCGCGCGAGAAGGACAACCCGGTCCGCAAGCTGAACCTGTTCAAGCAGCTGATGGACTCGCTGAACTTCCGGGTCGAGAACCTCGGCGTGGCCGAGGGCTCCGCCGACGCGATCCCCGACGACGCGGCGGCCGTGATCGTGGCTGCGCCCGAGAAGCCCCTGCTCCCCGAGGAGAACCGCGCGCTGACCGAGTACCTGGATCGCGGCGGTCGGCTGATGGTGATGGTCGAGCCCGGCGAGGACCCGATGACCGACGTGCTCGGCCACCTCGGGCTGAAGGCCGGCGACGCGCCGCTCGCGCACAGCAGCGCGTTCATCCGCCAGCAGCGCGGCGTCGGCGATCGCGTGCTGCTGGTCACGAACCGGTTCGGCAGCCACGAGTCGATCACCACCTTGTCCCGCAACAGCACCCAGCTCGCGGTCGTCGTGCCGACCGTCACCTGGATCGACAAGGTCGACGGCGGCACCGGCAAGGTGACCACGCTGGTGCGCTCGATGCCCGACACCTGGAACGACGTGATCGGCAACCGCGAGAAGGACGACACCGAGCAGTCCAAGGTGTGGGACCTCGCGGTCGCCGTCAGCGGCGGCCCCAAAGAGAACGAGTTCCGCGCGATCGTGATCGGCGACGTGAACCTGTTCTCGGATCCAGTCCTGCAGTACAGCCAGGGCAACGCGCTGTTCGCCGCGGATGGCCTCCGCTGGCTGGTCGGAGACGAGGCGCTCGCGGGCGAGACCCAGAGCGAGGAAGACGTCCGCATCCAGCACACCCGCGACGAAGACGTCATGTGGTTCTGGAGCACCATCTTCGCGATGCCCGCGTTCATCCTGATCGGCGGCGTCGTGTTCATCCGGATCCGGAGGTCGCGATGAGGCAGGTCGCAATCCTCGGCGCGCTGCTCACGGCCGCGCTGATCGGCAGCTACGTCGCGTGGACCGATCAGGGCGCCGACACCACACAGGGCGAGAAGGTGCTGGTCTACCGCGCCGCGCTCGACGACGTGGAGCGCCTGACGTGGGCGAGCGAGGGCAACACCGCGGTGCTCGAGCGGCGCACCGACGCCAAGGGCGCCTACATCTGGATCACGCTGACCGAGACGGTGACGCCCGAGGTCGACCCCGACACCGGCGAGGGCACCGACACCGACGAGGAGGCGCCTGCGCCCGAGGTCAAGACCGTCTCGTTCAAGGGCAACGAGGCCGCCGACAAGCTGTGGGGCGAGTTCGCGCCGCTGTATGCGCTTCGCGAGCTGATGCCCGAGGGTGACGTCAGCGACGCCGCGTTCGGGTTCACCACACCCACCGCGACGCTCGAGGTGCAGCGACGCAGCGGGCCGCTCACCCTGGTGCTCGGCGGCGAGACGTACGGCGCCAAGGATCGCTACGCGAAGCTCGATGGGCGCATCCTGCTGCTCGACGACAAGTCGCTGCGCCCGCTCCAGTTCGCGCGCACCCGCCTCGTCGACCGCCTGCTCCAGCCGCTCGACGAGCGCAGCGCCGATCGCATCGAGGTCAGCGCGTTCGGCCGCACGGCAAGCTTCGTCCACAAGAACAAGGACGACCGGGCCGCCGCGTTCTGGACCGCAGCGAGCAACCCCACCGCCGAGGACACCGCCGCGGCCACCTGGATCGGCAAGCTGATGCGGATGCGGGTGCAGGACTACGACGTCCCGTCCGACGCCTCGGGGCTCGAGTCCGTGTTCGCCTTCACCGTGCACGGCGGGAAGGACGCCTGGGCGGTGCAGATCCTCCGCGACGAAGGGCCCGAGGGGGTCCAGTACTACGCGCGCACCGACTACGCGCGTGGTCTGGTCCACCTCACCGAGAGCCTCGCCTCCGAGGCGATCGCCGATCTCGACACGGTGCTGCCGACGGAGTGAGTCGGGGCCTCAAAGCACCCCGAACGCGCCGCAGACCAGCCCGATCACCAGCATCGCGAGCCCGAGCCCCGCGAGCACCGGGGCGCGGGTCGTTCGACCGGTGACGAGCCCGAAGAGCCCAGACCACAGCGCGACGCCGAGCACGAGCGCGAACAGCGCCGACACCCCGTTGTCGCGCAGCGTTCCGCCCGCGCAGCACCACGCGCCGAACAGCAGCACGACGACGCCCGCTACGGCAGCGATCCACCCGTGCACCTCGCCGACGTCGACCCGTGGCGGCAGCGGGTCCTCGTCAGGCACCATGCCGACCCCTCCCGATCAGCGCTGCGGCGCCACCGTCACGATGGTGACGTTGTCCTCGCCGCCGGCGGCGAGCGCCGCCTCGCACAGCGCGTCGGCGAGCAAGTCGGGCGGGTGACGCTTCACGATCTCGAGGATCGCGGCGTCGTCCAGCGGATCGGTGAGCCCGTCGCTACACAGGATGAACACGTCGCCCGGCTCGATGACCCGGGTGGTGGTGTCGGGCTCGACCGGGCCGTGGAACCCCACCGACTGGGTGAGGATGTGCTTGTGCGGCACGAGCCGCGCCAGCTCCGGCGTGAGGCGCCCGGCGTCGATCTCCTGCTGGACCACGGTGTGATCGCGCGTGAGCCGAACCAGCCGCCCGTCTCGGAACAGGTAGGCGCGCGAGTCGCCGACGTGCGCGAAGTGCGCCTGCTCGCCCTCGACCACGAGCACCACCAGGGTCGTGCCCATGCCGCGGGTGTCGGGCCGCAGCTCGGACTCGCGGCGGATGCGCACCGAGGCCTGGTTCATCGCGTAGCGCAAGCGCTCGCGCAGCACATCGGCCGGATCCTGAGGCTCGAAGTCGCGCACGAGACGCGTCTCCTCGGGATCGTCCTGCTCCACCAGGAGCTCGCGCACCGTGTCGACCGCCATCTGGGAAGCGACCTCGCCCGCCGCGTGCCCCCCCATCCCGTCCGCGATGATGAACACGCCATACTCGGAGTCGACGAGGAACGCGTCCTCGTTGTGCTCGCGTACCGGGCCAGGGTCGGTACGCGCGGAACATTCGAACTGCATGATGCGGGGCCCCCCGGGATGCCGCTCGTATCCCGATCAAGCGTGCAATATAGTGTCATCCCTCTTGTCCCGGAAGGGGCCGCCCGGGGAGCCCCTCCCCTCGCCCCCAGGTACGGCCCCTCCTCTCAGGCGCATCAACGTGGATTCCCAAGCAGGCGACGCCTTCCGCGAACCGCAGCCGAAGGACCGGATCGGACCCTACGAGGTGGTGCGGTGGGTGGCGCGCGGCGGCATGGCGTCGGTGCTCGCGGTGCGCCACGTCGAGAACGGCTCGGAGCGCGGCATGAAGGTGCTGCTCCCCCTCGCGCGCGAGGAGGAAGCCCGAACCCGCTTCCGACGCGAGTTCCGCGCGCTGTCGCGGCTGAAGAACCCCGGGATCCTCGAGGTCTTCGAGTGGGGTCTGCACGGCGATCGCCCGTGGTTCACGATGGAGCTGCTCGAGGGGCGCTCGCTGCGCGACGAGGTCGACGCGTGGACCGATCTCGCGCCCGAGACGCGCTGGGCCAAGGTCGAAGACATCCTCACCCAGACCACCCGTGCGCTGGCCTACGTCCACGAGCGCGGCCTCGTGCACCGCGACGTGACGCCGACGAACATCATGGTCCTGCCCGATGGGCGCGTGAAGCTGATGGACTTCGGCGTGGTCAAGGATCTGGGCGCGGAGCTGACCCAGGTGGGGCAGGTGGTCGGCACCGTCGCCTACATCGCGCCCGAGCAGGTCAAGGGCGAGGCGGTCGACGCGCGCGCGGACCTGTACTCGCTGGGCGCCGTGCTCTACCTGATGCTCACCGGGAAGCGGCCGTTCTCCGCCCGCACGCTGCAGGGCTTCCTCGAGAAGCACCTGCACGAGCTCCCCCGCCCCCCACGCGAGCAGAACCCGCTCGTGCCAGCCCACCTCGATCAGGTGTGCATGCGCCTGCTCGCCAAGGATCCGGCCGATCGGTACGCGTCCGCGGTGCACCTGCTCAACGTGCTCGGCGCCGCGCGCGCGGTCGAGGACCTCGAGGATCGCTGGCCGCCGCGCTCGGTCGGCCGAACCTACCAGCGCGCGCGCATCCGTGAGTCGCTCGACGAGCTCGCCGCGGGGCGGGGCGGGGCGGCCATCCTGCTCTCGGCGAAGCCGGGCCAGGGCAAGACCCGGATGCTCGACGTCGCCGAGACCGACGCGCGGCTGCGCGGCCTGATCGTCGCGCGCGGCCGGTGCCGGCCCCACGATCGCCCGTTCGGCGCGTTCGCCACGATCTTCCGTACGCTCTCCCAGCCCAGCGCGCCGCCGCTGCTCCACGCCGTGTTCAGCGGCCAGGACGACGAGGGCAGCCGCGAGCGCTACCCGGTGATCGCGGCGTTCAAGGAGCTGGTCGTCAGCCGCGCGCCGTGTGCGATCCTGCTAGACGACCTCGAGAAGGCCGACCCAGCCACGATCGAGCTGGTCACCTACCTGATCCGCAACACGCTGGAGCTCGCGAACGAGCGCGTCTTGTTCGTGTTGACCCACGAGCGCGGGGACGAGACGGCGTCGGTGATCGAGCGGCAGCTGCTCGAGAGCCAGCCGGTCGAGCGGCTGCTGCTCGGCCCCCTGCAGACCTCCGAGGTCGAGGAGCTGGTGCTCTCGGTGCTGCCGAACACGCCGGCGACGATGGCGCTGGCGCAGCGGCTGCACGAAGAGAGCGACGGCTCGCCTGCGTTCATCTCCGACATGCTCCGCGGGTTGATCGACGAGGGCGTGATCGTGCGCGACAACGGCGTGTACCGGCTCATGCTCGACGCCTCCGAGATCACGCGTTCCCGGCTGCCGATCCCCGCCTCGCTGCGGCAGGCGCTCAAGGATCGGCTGGCGCCGCTCGCACCCGAGGTGATCGAGGTGGCGCGCGTGCTCTCGCTGAGCCGACGCCGGCTCGATCTCGACGCGCTGGTGGAGGCGGCCGCCACCGACGACGAGGAGGCCGTGATCGAGGCGCTCGACGTGCTCGTCGCCGCCGGCATCGTCGAGGAGCATCGCGAGGGCGACCGCGATCAGGTCGAGTTGGCGCAGGCGCGGTTCCGCGACGTGCTGCTCGAGGGGATGCCCGCAGAGGCCCGGCGGCGCGGCCACCAGCGACTCGGTGAGGTGCTCGAGCGCGCGTGGCGCCACCGTCCGATGAGCGTGGTCGAGGAGCTCGCCTGGCACTTCGAGCAGGCGGGGCTCGCACCGAAGGCGTACGCCTACCTCGCGCTCACGGCGAGCCGACACCTCAACCGCGGCCTGCACGAGGAGGGGCTGGCGTTCATCGATCGCGCGCTGGCGATGGAGCGCACGGCGCGTCCGCTGATGTTGCTCGACGACGCCGACCGCCGACTCGCCGAGGCGCACCTGTCGCGCTCGCAGGCGCTCTACCACCTCGGAGACTGGGTGGCCGCGCTCCGTGCCGCGCGCGACGCGGCCGCGCTCGCGCGGGAGGTACGCGACGCGCGCCTCCTTTCCCGTGTGCACGGAGAGCTCGGGCTCCAGCTCCGCAACCAGGGCAACCTCGACGAGGCGGACGGACACCTGCGCGAGGCGCTGCTGCGCGCCGAGGAGGCGGGCGACCCTTCGCTGCGCACGATGCCCCTCTACCAGCTCGGCGCGCTGCGCTGGGCCACCGGTCATCCCGCGGACGCCGAGCGGATGTGGCGCGAGGTGCTGACGCTGGCACAGCAGACCCACGACGATCGGATGCTCGGCTACGGCTACAACGGGCTCGGCATCGTCGCGGCGAGCCAGGGCGACACCATCGGCGCCCGCAGCCACTTCGAGCACTCCGCGCGCCTGTTCGAGGACCTCGGCATGTTGGGCCCGCTGTCGATCGCGCGGGTGAACCTCGTCGAGCTCTACCTGTCGTCGGGCGTCCTCGGCAAGGCGCTGCTGCTCGCCGACCGCACGACCAACCAGGCACGAGAGATCAACCACCCGCACGGGATAGCGCTCGGCCTCGCCTACCGTTCCCAGGTGCTGCTGGCGATGGGGCGCTGCGAGGAGGCCGACCGCAACGCCCTCGAGTCGCTTCGCCTCGTCCGCAAGCTCGGCACGACCGACGACGAGGTCGCGGTGCTCACCACGCTCGTGCGCGTCGACCTCGTCGCGGGTCGTCCCGAGGCGGCGCTGCGTCGCTGCGACGAGCTCGCCCCGCTCGTCGAGGAGCACGACACGGAGGGGCGCAAGGCCCAGGTCATCGCGTGGCGCGCCACGTCGCTGCTGCTGCTCGGTCGGCGCGACGAGGCGCTGCGCGTGCTCGAGGACTCCGACGGGGACAGCCTCACCGAGGAGCCCCACTTCCAGGTGCGCATCGATCTGGCCCGCGCGCGCGCATGGCGCCTCGCCGGACTCCCCGAGCGCGCTCGCCCCCACGTCGCCCGCGCCGTCGAGGCCGCCGAGCGCACCGGCGCACGGTTCTTCCAGCTGATCGGACTGCACGAGGCTTCCCTGGTCGGCGCCGACGACGACGAGCGCGCACGCAACGAGCGCCACGCGCGCGCGCTCGCCGCCTCGCTCGCCGCGGGTCTCCCGCGCGAGGATCACGACCGCTTTCTCCAGCAGGACTGGACACGACCCGTGGCGTGAGCGCCCCCGCCCCAGGTTAGACTGCGGGCATGGCGGATCCCGACGCGGACGAGGCAGGGCCCCCCTCGGGGGTCGGCAGCCAGGTGGGACGATACCGGCTCGAGCGCGCGCTCGGTGCGGGCGGCATGGCGTCCGTGTACCTCGGTGCCGCGCCCGACGGCACCGTCGTCGCGGTCAAGGTGATGCACCCCGCCTCGCTGCTGCCCGAGGACCGCAGGCGCTTCACGCGCGAGTACGACGCGCTCGCCCGGATGGATCATCCGAACATCGTGCGGGTGTTCGAGTCGGGCGTCGCCGACAACTACCCGTGGATCGCCATGGAGTACGTCGACGGGCCCGATCTCGAGACGGCGATCGCGACGCTGCGGGATCTGCCGCACGAGGTCCGCTGGGCGCGGATCGAGCAGGTGCTGCGCGGTCTGTGCGCCGGGCTCCAGTACGTCCACGACCTCGGGCTGATCCATCGCGATCTGAAGCCCACCAACGTGCTGCTCACGAAGGCGTGGGAGCCCAAGATCAGCGACTTCGGCGTGGTGAAGGACGGGAACGCGGCGCACACCGCGCTGACCAAGGCCGGACGCCTGGTCGGGACCGTCGCGTTCATGGCGCCCGAGCAGATCACCGGCGAGCCGGCCGACCATCGCGCCGATCTGTACGCGCTCGGCGCCGTGCTCTACGTGATGCTGACCGGCAGGCGCCCGATCGAGGCGAAGAGCATCGCGGGCTACCTCGCACGCCACCTCACCGAGGTGCCCGCAGCACCCGGCACCCTCGACCCGAGCGTGCCGCCCCGGCTCGAGAAGGTCTGCATGCGCTTGCTCTGCAAGGAGCCCGACCGACGCTACGCGACGACGCGGGCGTTGCTCCAGGCGCTCGACCGCCCCGCAGGCCCCGGTCGCCTGCCGCTGCGTGGCCGCGACGCCGTGCTCGCCCACTGGAGCCGTCGGCTCGCGCGCCTCGCTGACGGGCGCTCCGGCGTGATCACGGTGACCGGAGCGCTCGGCTCGGGTCGCACCTTCCTGCTGGACGCGCTCGCCGACGAGGCGACCACCCACGGCGTGCAGGTGGTCCGCGTGCGTCCGCACGGCGACGCGCTCACCCACCTGCTTCGCGCGCTGGGCAGCCAGCCGGACGCGGCGCCCGCGGTCCTGTTGGTCGACGATCTCGACGAGCTGCCCGACGGCGACCCCGAGGTGCTCGCGCGAGCGGTACGCGATGCCCGCGCCGGCGATCGCGCCGCGCTGCTCGTGGTGTACACCGCGCTCGGGAGCCACGGTCGCCTCGCGGACCTCGCCACCGGAGCGACGACCGGCGTCCCCGCCGACCAGGTGCTGCTCGAGCCGCTCGACCGGGACGCCGTGACCACGATGCTGCGCGATCGGGGCATCACCGGACCCGCCGCGCCCGTGCTCGGTCGGCGGCTTCACGAGGCGTTCGACGGGCTGCCCGGCGCGATCCAGCAGCAGCTGGACACGCTGACGGACGCGGGCTGGCTACGAAGTGACGATGACGGTCTCACCGTCGTCGTCCCGATCAAGCAGCTCCGCAGCGCGACACTCCCGATCCCACCCGCGCTGCGCGCCCGCCTCCTCGCGTCGCTCAGTGAGCTCGACGCGCTGCAGCGCGAGCTGGTCGACGTCCTCGCGCTGCTCGAGCGACCTGCCAGCGCTGGTCTCCTCGAGCGCTGCGCCGCGCAGGCGGCCTCGGCCGCGCGCGCGCTCGACGGGCTCGTGCGCCGCGGCGTGCTCCGGCGAGAGGCCCACGAGGCCCAGGAGACCCTGTCGTTCACGCACCCGTGCGCGGGCGGCGTGTACCGCGACGCGATGCCCAAAGACGTGGCCCAGCGCCTGCACGGAACCATCGCGCGCGCGCTGTCCAGCCACCGTCGGCGTGACGCGGCCACCGAGATCGCGCGTCACCTCCTCGCAGCGGGCGCACACGCCGAGGCCTACCCGATGTTCGTGCGCGCGGCGCGACGAGCCGCGCGCACCGGCCTGTTCCTCGAGGTGCTGCAGACCTGTGCGCAGGCCCGGTCGATCCGAGACACGGCGGAGCCCGCGCTCACGCCCGATGACCGGGTCCGCGCGCGCCGGTGGCTCGCCATGCTGGAGGGCGAGGCGCAGCTTGCCCGCGGGCACTGGCCCGAAGCGGTCACCCCGCTCGAAGAGGCGGTGGAAGCGGCGCGGGCCGAGGGCGATCCCGCGGCGCTCGCGCGTTGCCTCGGCTCACTCGGGCGCGCGCACTATCGCCAGGGCGACTTCCTGCAGGCCGCGCCGCGGCTCGAGGAGGCCCTGCGGCACGGCGAGCCGGAGGCCCCCGAGCGCGCCGCGGCGACCCGTGCGCTCGCCGACATCCGGCTTCGCGAGGGTCGCCTCGACGAGGCGCGCACGCTGTGGCAGGAGGCGCTGGACCTCGCGCACCAGATGGGCTCGCGCGACGGCGAGGCGCGCGCCCGACGCGGCATGGCCCACGTCGCCGCCCTGCAGGGCCACCTGGTCGTCGCCGCCGACATGCTGGACGGCGCCGAGGACCTGCTCAAGCCGAGCGGGGACGATCGCGTGCGCGCCGGCGTGATGGCGCGCGCGCTGGAGCTCGACATCGTGGCCGGACGCTTCGGCAGCGGGGCGATCCGCGCGGAGCAGCTCCTCGAGCTCTCCCGCACCCGCGAGCTCGCCGAGCGCCTGCCCGAGGCGTTCGCGCTGCACGCCGAGGCGCTGGCGGCGGTGGGTCACAGGGATCAGGCCGCCGAAGCAGCCCGCGACGCGCTGACGTACGCGCGGGCGCAGGGCCCGACCTATTGGGACGCGCGCCTCCGTGCGGCGCGCGTGCTGTGCGCGCTCGGCGACCTGCCGGGCGCGCTCGACGCGCTTCCCGAGGCCTCCCACCTCCCCGTCCAGCGCGTCGACGATCCGCCTGCGCAGCTCGCGGTCCTCCGCGCCCGCTGCGTCGCCGCCGAGCGCCCGCTCGACGCGCTCGATCTCGCGCAGTGGGCCCTCGTGCGCCCCGCCCCCCTCCTCGCGTTCCGCGCCGCGCGGATCGCCGCGGACGCCGCCCGCGCGCTGCACGCTGCCGGGGACACCGAGGGCGCGCGCACCGCGGCGAAGCGTGGCCTGCGCCTGCTCGACGGGCCGGGCGGTGACGGCCTCCGCCTCGAGATCCTCCTCGCGTTCCACACCGCGAGCCCCGATCCGCGCGTCCTCGCCGCCGCCGGACAGCTCGCCGGCCGCTTGCTCGAGGCCCTCCCATCCGCGCTGGGAGCGACGTTCCGCGCCCGGCCCGAGATCGCCGCGGCGCTCGCCGCGCGCTGAGGCTAGCCACGTAACGACGCGATGAGGTAGACCGGGGGACATGTCGATCCGCAAGACGCCCCCGCCCGCCGAAGACCCGCTCGAGATGGGCGGGGTGCTGTTGCAGCCCGGATCTCGCATCGGCAACTACGTGTTCCTGCGAGAGATCGGCAGCGGCGGCATGGCGCGGGTGCTGCTCGCGAAGGATCCCGAGGGCCAGCTCGTCGCGCTGAAGGTGCTGCGCCGCAGCCGGTTCAAGACCGGGCTGATCCGGTTTCGCCGTGAGTTCCGCGCGCTGTCACGGATCAACCACCCCAACGTGATCCGGGTCGAGGCGTACGGCGACCTGTACGGGCACCCCTACATCGCGATGGAGTACGTCGACGGGCCGGATCTCCACTCGACGATCCGCGGCTTCCGGGGCTGGGACGACGAGAAGCGATGGCGACGGTGCGAGGAGATCCTCGTCGACCTGTGCCGCGCGCTGGCCGCGGTGCATCGCCGCGGGCTCGTGCATCGTGACCTGAAGCCGAGCAACGTCCTGCTGAACCAGGAGGGCGTGTGCAAGCTGACCGACTTCGGCATCGTCAAGGACCTCGACCCCACCCACGACCCCCACCAGAGCACCACCCTGGTCGGCACCTGGGCGTATGCGTCGCCCGAGCAGATCACCGGCAACCCGATCGACCACCGCTCGGACCTGTACAGCCTCGGCGTGATCCTGTTCGCGATGCTCACCGGCAAGCGCCCGTTCGTGGCGAACGACATGGCGGGCTACCTCGCGCTGCACCGGGATCGCCCCGCGCCGGCCCCGCGTGACGTGATCCGCCAGGTGCCACCCCACCTCGACGAGATCTGCCGGCGCCTCCTGCAGAAGGCGCCACGCGATCGCTACCAGAGCGCGCAGGAGATCCTGTACCGCCTCGAGAAGGAGGAGCGGCCACACCACGAGCCCGCCACCGAGGGCTGGGAGCCCCCGCTCGTCGGCCGCGATCTCGAGGTGGAGCTGCTCACCGACGCGGTGGCCGCGCTCACCGACCGCCGCGGCGGGGTGATCGTGCTCGAGGGCGACGATGGGGCCGGCAAGTCGCGGCTGCTCGAGGTCGCGGCCCATCGCGCCCGCGATCTCGGCATCGCGCAGCACCGCCTCGAGTTCGTGCAGGGCAGCCCGGTGTTCCAGGGCGTGATCAAGCTCGACCGGACGCTCGCGGAGGAGCTCGGGAGCCGCGCTCCGAGCGAGCTTCGCACCGCGGTACAGACGTTCGCGCAGAAGGTCCCGGTGCGCGGTGACGCCCGCTTCGCGCTCTATGACGGGACGCGGGAGGGGCTGCGGGTCGCCCTCGAGGATCGCCCGTGGATGCTCCTGCTCGACGACCTGCACGAGGCGCACCCGCGCGAGATCGACCTGCTGAGCTACCTCGTGCGCACGCTGCTGGTTCAGGCCGAGCTGCCGCTGCTCGTCGTCGTCACCTCGCGCCCCAAGGCCAACGCCGCCGCGGACGCGTTCGCAGAGGGCGATCAGACGGGCATCCTGCCCACCGCGATGACCGTGGGCACGCTGTCCAAGCAGCATGTCGGCGAGCTGGTGTTCGGGCTGGTCGGCGACAGCAAGGACGCGCGGATGCTCGCGCAGCGCCTGCACAACGAGACCGAGGGCAACGCGTACTTCGTCACCGAGTTCCTCCGCGCGCTGCTCGCGAGCGGCGTCATCGCGGAGCACGAGGGGGGCCACACGCTCACCGTGAGCACCGAGGAGATCGCGACCGGTCACCTCGAGATCCCGCTCGGCGTGCGGCAGATGATGAAGAGCCGCCTGGAGGGCGCGGCGCCCGACGATCGCGCCGTGCTCGAGGTGCTCGCGGTCGGCGACCGCGAGGTGGATCTCGACGTGCTGCTCGACGTGCTCGACGAGGACGAGGAGAAGGTGCTCGATGCGCTCGACCGCCTGCTCGCCGCGGGCATCGTCCGCGAGCGGCGTGCCGGCGAGACCGTGATGCACGCGGTCACGCACCGCAAGTTCGCCGACGTGGTCTACCGCGACCTGACCACCGACCGGCGCGCCGCGCTGCACCGCCGCATGGCCGCCGCCCTCGAGCTCCACTACTCCCAGAACCCGGCTGCGCTCGAGGTCGTCGGCGAGCACTACCGCCGCGCGGGCGACGCCGGGCGCGCGTATCGGTACCTCGTCGCCGCCGCGAAGCGTCTGGCCGACCGCTCGCTCGCCCAGGAGGCGTGGGAGCTGACCGAGAAGGCCGGCGCGCTCGAAGAGCCCGCGATGCTCGACCTCACCCGCGAGGACTACCGCGCGTTCCGCAGGGACTGCCTCGCGGTGCGCGCCGGTGTGCTCTACAACCGCGCGGAGTGGGCCGAGTCCGAGAAGACGTGGCGCGCGGTGCTCGCGATGGCCGACGAGGACGCCGACCTCAAGGGCGCGTGCCGCGCGGCGCTGGAGCTCGCGACCGTGCTCCGGCGCCGGGGACGCACCAAGGAGAGCCGTCGCTACGCCGAGATGGCCCAGGCCCAAGCCGAGCGCCTGCAGTACCGCGAGGGCGTCGCGGACGCGCTGCACTGCCTCGCAGCGCTGGCATGGTCCGACAGCGACCTGGACACCTGCGAGCGGTTCGCCAACGAGGGGCTCGCGGTGGCGCAGGGCACCGATCTCGCAGATCGTCGCGCCGAGCTGCTCCTGGCCTTGACGGTGGCCCAGGCCACGAAGGGCCATCTCGCGGCCGCCACCGCGGGGCTGACCGAGGCCGAGGGGATCTTCCGCGAGCTGCGCAAGAAGCGGCCTCGCTGCCTCGCGCTCGGCAACCTCGCCGAGCTGCTGACCTGGCAGGGGGAGCCGCTCCAGGCCCGCCAGCGCGCGCACGCCGCCGTCGAGATCGCGGAAGAGCTGGACTACAAGCTCGGACTCACCGCGGCCGTCCGCGCGATGGCGATCGCCGCGCTCGACCTCGGCCTGCGCGACGAGGCGCGCGCGGGGCTGGAGCGCGCGCTCGACCTCGCGACCGAGATCGACCTGCCCGAGGAGATGTTGGCGGCGCTCGTCGGGCTGGTTCAGCTGGGTATCGACGAGGAGGACTGGGAGCGCGCGCGCGGCCACGCCGTCGCGGCCGAGGCCACCGCCGAGCGGCGGGATCCGGAGCGCTATCTGCCGCTCGCGCGCGCGCTGCATGCGCACGTACTCGCCGCTCTGGGCCGGCCCGAGGCGCGCGCCACCGCGAAGGCCGCCGCCGAGGGCCTCGACGACGTGCCGCTCCCGCGGCGCACCCAGGTGATGCTCGCGCTCGCGCACACCTGGCTCTCGCTCGGCGAGACCGACGAGGCGCACCTGCAGGCGCGCACCGTGCTGCACACCGCGGGCAGCCGCGGCTTCAAGCTGTGGGCGCTCGAGGCGCGCGCGCTGATGACGCGACTCTCGGACGGCGACGAGCAGGCGCTGCACCGTGCGATGGGACAGGAGCTCGCCAGGGACTTCACGGGCAGCCTGCCCCCCGAGATGGCGCATGCGTTCATGCGCAGGCCGTTCCTCAAGTACCTCGACGACACGCCGCCGCCCGCGTGAGGCCCCAGCCTCGTCGTGGGCCGGCCGTCCCGGCTGTCGATTGATCACTTCTCCAAGAAGTCCGGATGAAGGCTGGTTTACGAGGATCTAGGAACGTGGGGCGGGCGTCCCGCCCGCCCGTGAAGAACTGCGCTGCTCGTTTCGC
>CAYQSE010000026.1:28912-39276 GCA_964419905.1 uncultured Enterobacteriaceae bacterium | reverse complement strand
GCGTGATCGCCACCGACATCTCGCGCGACTCGGCCGCGGCGCTCAGCACGTCGTCGCACGCGCTCCACGACCAGGTCCACCCAGAGCGTCCCACGATCGGGTTCGGCTCGCCGCCGCTGACCTCGACCGTGTAGTTCAGCGTGAGCAGCTCCCCGGGCGCCAGGTCTGGCAGCGGCACGCCGGTCTGCAGCGCGGAGAGCGTGACGGACGGGGTGCTCACCGCGCCGCCGTCGACTTGGTGCGTGAAGCCGAGCAGGTCGGTGACGTTGCTCGGGAACGGGTGGCGGTACACCAGATCGGTCGCCGTCGCGGCGCCCTCGTTGGTCAGCACGACCTGGTAGTCGACCTCGCCAGGGATCTCGTTCACCAGATCCACGGTGACCGAGGTGTCGTGCACGATGCCCCCGGTCGTCGCGGTGACCGACGCGGAATACGTCGGCAGGTCGAGGCCCATCGCCATCACCACGTACTCGTCACCGTTCGGCGCGGTGCCCGCTGCGTTCGCCTCGACCATCGGGAGGATGTACGCCTTGGTGTCGCCGGGCTCGAGGATGTCCGGGTTGCACGGCGACCCGAACTCGCACTCGTTGCCCTCGCTGTCGTTGATCGGGATGCTGGTGATGTCCCAACCCTGGCGCGCGCCGACGGTGAGACAATCGGGATCGATCCCGTCGAACGCGTTCTCGTAGTCGTCGATCAGCCAGCAGTCGAACCCGGTCCAAGGGAGGTGGTCCACCGGGGTGTATCGGATGCCGCCGGTGATGTGCTCGCCAAAGCGGTCGACGATCTGGCTGCCGAAGAAGTTCTCGAGCGCGTTGCGGCGCCCCCACATCACGTTCTTCCACGTGAGCGACTCGCGCCCCTCGAACACCGGCGACCGTCCGAACAGCAGGTAGTCGTTGTAGATGTTCGCGTCGCCGTCGGCCGCCGAGAGCAGCAGGCGCCCCGGGCGCGGGCCCTCGTCTTCGGGCTCGGGGTAGCAGAACCCGCTGACCTCGGTGGGCGTCGCGCTCTCGGTGAACGCCGGCACGATCCACCCGCTGTACAGCGTGACCTGATGCGGGGTCGGAAACGCGATCGGGTTCTCGACCACGAGCGCGAGCGTCCACCCGGCATACCCGGTGTTCCGGTAGTTCTGGGTGCCCGGCACGCCACCGACGCCGTACATCCCCTCGATCCACTCGGGCACCAGATCCGTGACGTCAGCCCAGTTCGCGTAGCCCTCGATCGTGTAGCTCGGGATCGGGTCGTCGCATCGATCGTACGTGAGCGTGGGCGTCACCAGCTTCTGGTCGCGCCCCCCGCCCGCGAGCGGGAAGTCGAACAGCACCGGCTCGAGGATGTCGCCGCTGACGTCCTCGGTGACGCTGCCCCACGCCGTATTCCCCGCCTGAACGCAGGAGCCTGACCACACCAGCCACGCCTTGACGATGCGGTAGTCCGAGGCCACCCCGCCGCCGATCGACCGCAGATCCAGCTCGGCGAACGAGCGGTTCTCTCGCCAGTCGCCGGTGGTGTAGGGCCCCCACTGCGCGTTCTCCTCGAGCGCCTCGTCGGTGTCTGCGATCCACGTGAACGCCGAGTGCCAGATGCCCGGCCTGTCCTCGGGGACGACAGGGCTGAAGATGCTGCCGCGGTAGCCGCTGCGCCCCAGCGTGTTCCCGGTGAACACCAGCGTGCCGTTCAGCGTGAACTGATCGAGCATGTCGGCGGACTGCGCGGCGGCAGGGGCGGCGTAGCCGACGAGGAGGGACAGGCCCACGAGGGCGCAGAGCGTGCGAGGCATGAGACGACTCCCAGAGCGGCGCAGAACCGCGGCCACAGGGCCACCGCGCGCGACCGCGCCACTTAACCCGATCGCCCCCGAAGGTGCAGCAGGATGGCCGCACCCGCCACTTCAATCGGATTTTCACAGCGCGACGCGCCCGGATGCGTGAGAATCGCGCACACGCGATGGAGTCCCACATGACCGCCCGGTCCGTCCTGATCGCCTCGCTGCTGCTGCACGGCTGCACGTCGAGCACGCTGCCCGTGCCCGCGTTCGACCGCGACGGCGGCGCGTTCTTCGACGCCCCGTGGCCGTCCGATCTCCGCACCGCCGCCGACGGCACGCCCGACCTCACCGACTTCCCGAACCCCTCGGGCAACCCCATCCTCGATCGCTACGCCGCGCTCGCCGAGCAGCACGTCGGCTTCGGCGCGAACAGCCCGATCTACGTCCGCTTCGACCGCCCCCTCGACCTCGACCTGCTGCCCGACCCGACCGCCTCGGTGCAGCCCGGCTCGCCGCTGCTGCTCCTCGACGTCGACCCGCGCTCGCCGCGCTACGGCGAGGCCACGCCCCTCCAGTGGCGGTTCACCGAGCGCCGGACGTCCCACGAGCCCGCGAACCTGCTCGCCGTGGCCCCGGTGTGGGGCTTCCCGCTCCGCCCGGCGACCACCTACGCGCTCGTCGTCACCACCGCTGTGGCAGAGCGCGCGCCCGCGATGCGCGACCTGTTCTCGCCGCGCGACCCGGACCACGCGCTGTTCCAGCCGCTGCGCGAGGTGCTGTTCCTGCACGGGCTCTCGCGCGAGGACGTCGCGGTCGCCACGGTGTTCACGGTCGGTGATCCCCTCCACGAGCTGGCCCGCGTGGCCGAGTTCATCGACGCGAACATCACAGCCCCGCCGCTCGACCAGCCCGTCGCCACGCTGCGCCAGAACGCCTACTTCAACCTCTACGCGGGCACCTACGAGGGCCCGGTGTTCCAGCACGGCGAGCGCCCCTACATCACCCAGGGCGGCGGCTTCCAGTTCCGCGACGACGGCCAGCCGATCGTGCACTCGTGGGACACGATGCGCCTGGCGATCTCGACCCCGCCCGACCTGTCGCAGCAGCCGCCGAACGGCTGGCCGGTCGTCATCTCGCAGCACGGCACCGGCGGCAGCTACACCTCGTTCGCCTCGGGCGATCACGCGCTCGAGGAGGCGGCGCAGTACGCGATGGCGGGGCTCGCCGGGCTGTCGATCGACCAGCCGCTGCACGGCACCCGCGGCCAGTCCGACCAGACCGACCTGTTCACGTTCAACTACCTGAACCCCGACTCGGGCCGCAGCAACTTCCGCCAGGGCGCAGCCGACGCGCTCTACCTCGCGAAGCTGGTGCACGAGCACGGCGGGGCCTTCCTCACCGAGTCCGGCGACACCATCCGCCTCGACCCCGACCGCATCTACTTCATGGGGCACAGCCAGGGCGGGCTCACCGGCGCCCTCGCCCTGCCCTTCCTCGGCCCCTACATCGACGGTGCCGTCCTCTCGGGCGCCGGCGGCGGGCTGTCGATCACCCTCGTCGAGCGCAAGGATCCGCTGGACATCGCAGCCGTGCTCGCCGATCTGCTCGACTTCGACGGCCACGAGGAGCCCGGCGAGTTCCATCCGGCGATCGGGCTGATCCAGTGGCTCGTGGACGTCACGGATCCGGTCAACTACGCGCCGTACTTCTACGCAGAGCGGGGCGCCTGGCCCAAGCAGGAGCCCACGCCGGTGTTGATCTTCTCGGGCATCGAGGACGCGCAGACGCCCTACCGCACCGCCGAGACGCTCGCCGCCGCGGCCCGCGCCCCGTGGCTCGCCCCCGGCGTCACCGCGCCCGAGAGCCAGGCGCTCGCGGGGCTCGAGCCCACGTGGGGCCCGCTGCGCGACAACGCCCCGGCCTACGATGGCAAGGTCACCGCGGCCTTCTCGCAGTGGGAGGGCGCCTCGCACTGGGTCGTGTTCTGGGACGGCAACGCGGCGCGCCTGTATCGGGAGTTCCTGCGCACCGCCGCGCTCGGCGAGCCCACGGTGGACGCGTTCCCATGAGGAAGCGCGACCGACTGCGCCTCCTCCTCCAGCGGGTCGCCAGCGGGTCGCTCACCGTCGAGCTGCCCGGGCTGCGCCTCGCTGTGGCCGGCCCGCGACGGGATCCCCTCACCGGACTGCCCGATCGCGGCGCGCTGCAGGCCACGCTCGCGGCGCGGTGTGTGAGCGGCCCGGTCACCATCCTGTTCGCCGACCTCGATCGGTTCAAGACGGTCAACGATCGGCTCGGCCACCTCGCCGGTGACCGGGTGTTGGGCGTGATCGGCACACGCCTGGCTCGCTGGGCTCGCGGTGGCGAGGTCATCGGGCGCTGGGGTGGCGACGAGTGGCTCGCGATCCTCCCCGCGTCGGCCCCCACCGAAGCGCGCGCGCGCGCCGAGGCACTGTGCGCGTGCTTGCGCGCCCCCATCCCGCTCGGTGCGGTGACGGTGCGCGCCACGGCGAGCATCGGCCTCGTCGCTGGGTCCGGCCCCCTCGACCCGGAGGTCCTGCTCGCCGAGGCGGATCGCGCGCTGTACGCCGCAAAGGCGCGCGGCGGAGACCAGATCGCCACCGCGCCGCTGCGACTCATCTGCCCGATGGCGTAGGATGGGCCGCCCCCTCCCTGGAGCCCAGCCCCCATGACCCGCACCCTGCTCGCCGTGCTCGTCACCGCACCGCTGCTCACCGCCTGCGCCCGCCCCGATCCCGAGCTCGCCTCACGCGTCGAGGCGCTCGAGGCGCGGTACCACACCCAGCAGCGCAAGATCACGGCGCTCGAGTCCGAGGTGGCCGCGCTCAAGAGCGCCACCCCGGACGCTGCGGTCGCTCAGTAGCTCGGCAGGCTCGGGTCGATGTCCCGCGCCCACTCGAGGATGCCCCCCTCGAGGTTGTAGAGCCGGTTCGCGTCGAAGCCGTTGAGGATCAGCGTCTCGATCGCGTGCGCCGAGCGCATGCCCGAGCGGCAGTGCACCAGGATGTCGCGGTCGCGCGGCAGCGAGGTCGCGATGTCGAGGACCTCCTCGTGGGGCTGCAGGCGATCGGCGAACGACAGGCTCGCGATCTGCGCCTCGTGCGGCTTGCGCACGTCGAGCACGTACGGGGCCCAGCCGGCGTCGAGCCGCTCCTTCGCGCCGAGCGCGCCGATGCGGTGGAACGTGCCGTCCGCCGTGGTCGACGGGAGGTCGAGGTGGTCGTGGCCGGGCACGCCGCAGAACTCCTCGTAGTCGATCAGCTCGGTGATCGGCTTCGCGTCCGGGTCGTTGCGCAGGCGCAGCTCACGGAAGCGCATGTTCATCGCGTCGTAGAGCAGCAGCCGGCCCGAGAGCGTGTTGCCCTTGCCCAGCAGCACCTTGACCGTCTCGGTGGCCTGGATCGTGCCGATCACGCCGGGCAGGATGCCGAGCACCCCGCCTTCGGCGCACGACGGCACGAGGCCCGGCGGCGGCGGCTCGGGGTAGAGATCCCGGTAGTTCGGGCCGCCCTGGTAGTTGAACACCGACGCCTGCCCCTCGAACTTGAAGATCGACCCGTAGACGTTCGGCTTGCCGAGGATCACGCACGCGTCGTTGACGAGGTAGCGCGTGGGGAAGTTGTCGGTGCCATCCACGATCACGTCGTAGGGCGCGAGGATCTCGAGCGCGTTCTCGCTCGTGAGCGGCACGTTGTAGACATCGACCCGCACGTTGGGGTTGATGTCCTGCACGCGGCGCCGCGCCGACTCGGTCTTGTCGATGCCGAGCGACGAGGTGCCGTGGATGACCTGCCGCTGCAGATTGGACGCATCCACGATGTCGTAGTCGACGATGCCGATGCGGCCGACCCCTGCGGCCGCGAGGTACATCAGCAGCGGCGAGCCGAGCCCGCCGGTGCCCACGCACAGCACGCTGCCCGCCTTGAGCTTGCGCTGGCCCTCCATGCCGACCTCGTCGAGGATCAGGTGGCGCGAGTAGCGCGCGATCTCCTCGTTGGTCAGCGTCGGCAGCGGGTCCTGGCCGCCCGCGATCGAAGGGACGATCGTGAGCTCGGCGCCGTCAGGGAGCGCGGTGGCCTCGCCGTCGAGGAAGCGGATGTCCTCGTCGCCCAGGTAGACGTTGACGAAGCTGCGCAGCTTGCCCGCGTCGTCGCGCAGGTGCTTGAGCAGCCCCCCGTGCGCGGAGGTGAGCGCCCCGAGCGCCTCGGCGACGGTGGCGCCGTCGACGGTGACGGCCGCCTTGCCCTCGGTGTATGGGCGCAGCGGGGTGGGGATGTGGATGGTGGTGCTCATGGATTCTCCACGACGGAAAGGGGTTCGGCGGCCATCGCGGAGCGATCCTCCAGCAGGCGCCAGGAGAGCGTGTCGGCCACCTCGCCCTGCCGAACGCTGACGATCACGTACGACATGTTGGGCAGCGCGTGGTCGCGGTCGTAGTCGGAGTAGCGGGCCGGGTGGTCCGGGTGGCTGTGGTAGTAGCCGACGATCTCGAGCCCCTCGGCCTCGAGCGCCTGCTCGGCGCGCGCCAGCACCAGCCCGGAGACCTTGTAGCGGTTCTGCGGGGTGTCGGCGCGCTCGTTGGTGAGCGGGTGCACGCGCAGCACCGCGTTGTCGGCGCGGCGCCCGGCGAGGATGCCGACCACCTCGTGTGGGTAGCCCTCACGGGTGTGCGCCCACATGCGCTCACGCTGCGCGCCGTCGATCGTCAGGCTCAAGGCTCCTCCCACAGGTGTCGGTCGGACAGGTACCGCGTGCCCGAGTCACACAGGATGCACACCACGACGCCTTCGGAAAGCCCCTGGGCCACCTGCACCGCCGCCCAGGTCGCGGCGCCGGCGCTCGGCCCCACCAGCAGGCCATCGTGGCGCGCGAGGCGCCGCACGAAGCCGTATGCCGCCTCGGTGGGCGCGCCGAGGTGGACATCTGCGATCGACCCGTCGTAGATCCCGGGGACGATCGCGGACTCCATGTGCTTGAGCCCCTCGAGGCCGTGGAACGGCGAGTCGGGCTGTACGGCGACGCAGCGGACGTCGCGCCCGTGGTCGCGGAACCACCGCGTGCACCCCATGAACGTGCCGCTGGTGCCCAGCGTGGACACGAAGTGGGTGACGCGCCCGGCGGACTGCGCCCAGATCTCGGGCGCGGTGCTGCCGTAGTGGGCCTTCCAGTTGGCGTCGTTGCCGTACTGGTCGAGGTAGACGAGGTGCGGGTCGGACGCCGCGAGCTCGCGCGCCTTGCGGATCGCGCCGTCGCTGCCCTCGAGCGGCGAGGTCGACACGATCTCGGCGCCGTACGCGCGCAGCAGCCGCTTGCGCTCCTCGTTCGCGTTGCTCGGCAGGCAGAGCTTGAGGCGATAGCCCCGCGCGGCGGCGATCATCGCGTACGCGATGCCCGTGTTGCCGCTGGACGCGTCGAGGATGGTGTCGCCCGGGCGCAGCACGCCACGGCGCTCCGCGTCGAGCACCATCGACAGCGCGGGCCGGTCCTTGACCGAGCCGCCCGGGTTGAACCACTCCGCCTTGCCCCAGATCTCGACGCCCGCCGGGATCAGCGACTCGACGGCACCTCGCAGCCGCACGAGCGGCGTGCCGCCTACCGCGGCGAGGACACCCTCGGCGCCGTGGAACGGACCGGGCTGGTCATCTTCGACCGCGTACATGCCGGCCTCCTGCGCATCGATACCTCCCCTGCTCGCGAACGATGCTCGGGACATAGCGTGCGCCTCGCGGGGTGGGTAGTGCCGAACCACACACCCGGCTGTCACATCGCTCTGCTAAGGTCGCCCACCACGCGGAGGCTGCATGTGCTGGACGATCATCAACGCGCCGAACAAGGGCCTGGTGTTCATGGGCGGACGCCCGCAGAAGGTGCTCGACGCGGGCATCCACATCGTGTTCCCGTTCCAGCGGGTCGTGCAGATCTCGACCGCGCTGCACACCGCCGAGGTCGACTGTGACGTGATCACGCGGGGCGGCACGCCGACCCAGATCAAGGTCGGGTACACCGCGCGTGTCGTCGACGTGCAGAGCGCGCTGGTCAACGTCAGCGATCCGTTCGCGACGCTGCGGATGGCGGTGATCTCGGTGGTGAGCGGCGCTGCGAACTCGTACACGATCGATCAGCTCGCGCAGAACAAGAACGACATCGCGGACACCGCCGAACAGGAGCTCGAGCAGATGTCCGAGAAGCACGGATGGGGGCTCGGCGGCTTCCAGATCAGCATCGGCGACCCGTCGATGTCCGAGGAGCTCAAGCGGCTGCTGATGCGCGAGGAGGCGGTCCGGCGCGAGAGCGCGGCGAACCTCGACAAGGCGAAGGCCCAGCTCCAGGTGGCCCGCGAGCTCGTGACCGTCGCGAAGGAGCTCGAGAAGTCCAGCTTCGCGCAGGAGCTCTTGCGCCTGCAGATGATCTCGGACATGGGCGCTGGCGGTAAGGTGATCGTCGTCGACAGCAAGAACCCCGAAGCGATCACCGCGCTCAGCGACCGCGCCGCGAAGTCCTGAGCCCGCGTGCTCGACGCGACGCACGCGCGCGCAGACGGCGCTTGTCGCTGCAGCCCGCGTCTCGTACCCTCAGGCGCCATGTCGGGGGGGGACGCATGCCGTGGTCGAGGTTCGGGGTCCGTGGCTCGCTCGGCGTCGTGCTCCTGGCGATGGTCGGGGGCGGCTGTGATGGCGTCCCGGGCGGTGACGGCCCCGATGGCTCGGAGGTGACGCGCTACGCCAGCCAGCTCGACGGCATCGTGGGCAACGTCGAGCTCGGGGGCGCGCCGTGGTGGGCCCTGACCGACGACCTGTACGTCACCACGGGGCAGGACAACGCTGGGTGGCTGCTCGTCGGCGTCGACGCGAGCGCCGCGGAGTTCGCGTTCGCGAAGCGCACGCCCGGCACGCTGCGGATCACCGACATCACGCCCGACGGCGACGGGGGCTTCTTCGTCGCCGGACGCGCCACGACGCTGTTCGCGGCCCGTCTCGACGCCTCGGCGCGCGTGCTGTGGAGCATGGCGTACGACCACGCGACCGAGCCGCTGCCGTCGCTCGTCACGATCCCCGGCGTGTTCAGCCACGAGGGGATCTCCAACGTCCACGACGGCAAGATCGCGCTGTCGCTCTACACCGAGATCCTCGTCGTGGACGCGGACACGGGCACGGCAGCGTGGCGCCGGAGTCTCCCAGGGAACTTCAGCGTTCAGCGCCTGCACGCCTCGGAAGACGGGCTGTGGATGCTGGGCGAGACCGGCGGTGGTCTGCTCGTGGTCCGCCTCGACTGGGACGGCGCGCTCATCGACGCGCGCCTCGCCGAGACGGTCCCGGGCGGGTTCTCGTTCGGGACCCCCATCGCGCGCGACGCCGACTTCCTGGTCTCGTACCTGTTCAAGGACGGCCCCACGCGCAGCCTGAACTACGGGATCCTCTCGCTCGCGCCGGATGGCAGCCGACTCGACCAGTGGACCTACACGCTCAGCGGCGAGCGGACGTCACCGCCCCCCGAGGGCCAGGTCCTGATGGATTGGACCCTCGAGTCCGAGCCCTACACGCTCCAGCCACGCGCCGACGGCAGCCTGTGGCTCGACATCGCCGCCGCGACCTATGTCGGCCAGAGCGCGTACGAACGCACGCACCTCGCCTTCCCGATCACCGACAGCGGGACCCCGCTCACCCTCGCGCCCGCCACCGGCGCACGCCGCATGGTGACCCTCGACGCGGACACCTACATGAGCCTCGGCGAGTACGCCTTCACCCGCGGTCGCTGGAACACCGCCTGCGCCGGTACGGGCGTCGAGATGCTGCAGCTCGACAAGGTCGACGCGCCGCTGGTGCTCGCGCCCACACCCATCACGCTCACCGTCCGCGAGCGCCCCGTCACCTCGACCCCCCTCCCCCTCGACCTGACCGACCTCGGCCCCGCCACGCTGACCCTCGGCGACGCATGTCCGGACGTCCCTGAAGAGAACCCGTGAAGGCGAGCTCTTGCTTGCCGTGTCCGTGCCATCGAGTTCACCGGTTGCGACGACTCCGGGCTCATCCGGCGGTGTCGAGGCCAGAAGTTGCTGTGCGGAGGACCGCGCGGGGCGGTCGTCGGAGTACCCGGTATTGCCGCGCTGGGAGCCAGCCCGCACGAACCACGTGATCGCGGAATAACTGACGTTTCCGGCTTGTAGATTCGCATCTGTCGCCCCTATGCTTCGGATGCGGCGCTGTCGTCGCGCTCCACGCTCGAGTGTCGCGCCATGATCCTTCGCACCCTGTTCATCGCCTCGCTCACGCTCGCTGCCTGCAGCATCCCAGACGACACCGACGACACCGGCGCGCCCGACGACACCGTCGAGGACAGCGACACCGGCGAGGACAGCGACACCGTCGAGGACAGCGACACCGGCGAGGACAGCGACACCGGCGACACCGCCGACACCAGCGACACTGCCGACACCAGCGACACCGCCGACACCAACGACACCAGCGACACTGCCGACACCAGCGACACCGCCGACACCGCCGACACCAGCGACACCAGCGACACCGCCGACACCGCCGACACCAGCGACACCAGCGACACCGCCGACACC
>CAYQSE010000026.1:0-28812 GCA_964419905.1 uncultured Enterobacteriaceae bacterium | reverse complement strand
CGACACCAGCGACACCGCCGACACCAGCGACACCGCCGACACCAGCGACACCGCCGACACCAGCGACACCGCCGACACCGCCGACACCAACGACACCGACACGGGTGGGGAGATCGGCTGCGCGCCAGACGTCGGTGAGCCCAACGACGACCCCGCGTGGGGAGGAGCGACCTCTCTCGATGAGGAGACCTGGCACGCTGGACGGATCTGCGAGGGAGATCAGGACTGGTTCGAGCTCTCGCCAACCCCCGGGTGCGACCTCACGGTCTGGCTCGCCTACGCGCCCACCGAGGGGGAACTGTTCCTGGAGCTCTACGATGACGAACTCCTGGACCTCATCGCCGAGGGGGATGCGACCGAAGACGGGAAGCGGATCGTGGTTCGGGTCGAAGAGGACCACTTGTTCCCCCTGGCGCGGGTGATGGGGACGCCCGCCGAAGCGGACGGCGCCGACTACCACCTCCAATGGACCGAGGACTGCTCGGCGTTGGCGGAGTGCGAGACCCTCGACGAGGCGGGCGAGCCGGACGCTCTCGAGACCGCGCGCACGTTGTCGATCGACACGCCGCTCGAGGGCTGGATCTGCGGGGACCCCGACGACTACTTCGATGAACAGGACTTCTTCCGCATCACCGCCGAGCCGGGATGCCTCAACGAGGTCAGCGTCAGCTTCGACCCCGACCTGGCGGACCTGTCGCTCTATCTCTACGAGACCGAGAACGCTGACAGCGAGACGGCGGGCTCCACCTCCGAGGCAGGAGCAGCGCACCTGCGATTCGCCCTGTCCGGCGACACCCCCACGGATCGGTGGATTGGCCTCCACGCCTACGACACAACGAGCGCGCCCTACACGATCACCCACCGCTGCTTGACGATCGCGTCGTGCGAGGACGACGTCCTCGAACCCAACGACGTCCTCGGGGAGGCCACGCGGCTGGCGGAGGCGGTTCCGACGATCGGGGCGGTGTGTGACGCCGACGCCGATTGGTTCAGAGCGTTCGTCGGCGCCGAAGAGAACATCACGTTCACACTGGACCCCGCCCCCGGTCCCGACGCGCTCGGCTTCGCGCTGCACGACGCAAACGGCGAGGTCCTCGTCGAGGCCACCTCGGGCAGCGCGCAGCTCACCTACGACAACTGGGGGTCTGGAAGGACGCTGTACGCCGAGGTGACCAGCACCGGTACGTCCTCTGTCCCCTACACGATCTCCTACGTCAAAGCGCCCGCCGTACCCACGGAATGCGTCGGACAGGACGAGGACGACGAGCCCGAGAGCCCGGATTCACCGCGCGTCCTCGAGCTGAACCTCCCCTTCGAGGGGTTCGTGTGCACGAGGGACACCGACCACTTCACCGTGGCGCCGGCGGCCGACTGCCTCCCCACCTTGACGCTGACCTACGATCCCGCCGAGACCGATCTCGTGCTGGACCCGGGTGGGAAGCGGACGCCGGGTCAGGAAGTGCGCGTGGGGACTTACGCGACCGTCGACAGTCCGTCGAACGAGAGCGGCCACTACACGCTGGTCTACACGTGCCCGCCGCTCGCCGTATGCGATCCAGATCCCAACGAGCCCAACGACAACGACGACAACGACGGCACCACCTCGGGTGAGCGGACGCCCCTGGCCCCCGATCAATCCCTCCAGGGCGAGGTCTGCAACGAGGACCTCGACTACTTCGACCTCTGGGTCGACCCGGGCTGCACCGCGGTGATCACCCTCGACTTCGACCACGCCGCAAACGACCTCGATCTATGGCTGCTCACGCGGACGGGCAGTCTGCTGGCGAGCTCCCAATCGCTCACCGACGGCGAGCAGATCGCGTGGACCAACCACACGGATACCCCTGTCGCCCGCGTCCCGCTGGTGAAAGGGTGGGGGCCCGGCCCCGGCCCCTACACGATCCACTTCGCCCAGGACTGCGGCGGCACCTGCGACGATGACCCCTTCGAGCCCGACACCATCGACGACGCGGGCTACGTCGGGCTGAACAGTCCGGTAGTGGGCCAGATGTGCGGTCCCGACTCCGACTTCTGGTGGTTCGAGGCAGCGCCCGGATGCGAGAACGCACTGAGCCTCACCTACACCACCGCAGACGACCTCGACCTCTACCTGTATCCCGAGACCACGGACTGGCCGCTGACGCCAGCCGTCTCCGCGAGCGGCAACGCGGGAGACGCGACGCTCGGTGTCCCCGACAGCGACAGTCTCGTGTCGTGGTGGGTCGAGGTCCGAGGCGACGCGGGGGTCGAGGGCGACTACACGCTCACCCACACCTGCGCGCCGGCCACAAGCTGTACCGACGACGCACACGAGCCCAACGACACCCTGGGTGAAGCCGTCCCGCTGCCTCAGCGGATGAACCTCTCGGGGCAGGTCTGCGGGTCGGACGAAGACTGGTTCGCGATCGAAGTTCCCGTGGCAGAGCGCGGCGTCGTCACGCTGTATTTCGACCACGCGGCGAACGACCTCAGCCTCGCATTGCACGACGAGAACGGTCTGTTGATCGACAGCTCGAATACGTCCACGAACACCGAGCAGGTCAGCTTCGACAACGGTCCCGACAGCGTCCGTCACCTCTTCGTCGAGGTGTCCGGGATCGCGCTGGAGCCCGGCGACTACACCCTCTCCTTCGCGGCCGCGCCCTACCAGCCGATGGCGTGCGTGGGCCTCGACGAGCCCGGCGAGCCGGGCGCGGAGGAAGAGCCGCGCGCGCTGATCCTGGACGTGCCCTTCGAGGGGTTCTTGTGTACGACCGACCAGGACACCTTCGAGGTCACCCTCGCGACCCACTGCCTCAACACCGTGGTGCTGACCTACGACGCCAATGAGACAACGCTCGCGTTCGGCACCCCCCTCGACACCAAGCGGACAGCCGGGCGCGTCTCCCAGACCTGGGTGACCGAAGACGCCACGTCGCAGCAGATCACGATCGACAGCCCGACCGACGAGAGCGGTTCCTACACGCTGCTGTACACCTGCCCGCCGCTCGTGAGCTGCAATCCCGACGCGAACGAACCCAACGACGACGCTCAGAGCGCGACCGCACTCGCCGATGGTGCATCCCTCCAAGGCGAGGTGTGCTACGGCGACGAGGACCACTTCCTGGTCCAGGTCGACCCCGGCTGCGTCGGCGAGGTCACCCTGGACTTCGTGCACGCCGAGAACGATCTCGACCTCGTGCTGTTCGACCACGATGACGGGATCTGGGTCGACCGCTCGGAGACGCTCGACGACGGCGAGTCCGTCTCCTACACGCTCGGCGCCGGCAACCTCGCCCCAGCCCTCCTGCGCGCGAGGGTCCTCGGGAACGGTGTCGGTCCCGGCGCGTACACGATCCACTTCGCGCAAGCTTGCGCGCCCGCCTGCGAGGACGACGCGTTCGAGCCCGACGCCATCGACGCACCGCGACCGCTCGTGCTCGACACCCCCCTCGATGGTCTGATGTGCGGTCCCGACGCCGACTTCTTCCAGTTCGAAGCACAGCCCGGCTGTGAGAACGCGCTCACCCTGAACTACTTCGCCTACGACGACCTGGATCTGAGCGTATACGCTGATCCGACGGACTGGCCCTCGGCGCCGTCGCTCACCGCGATGGGGAGCGCAGGCGCGGCGACGCTCTCGCTCCCGGACGCGGGGGCGGCTCCGGTGACTTGGTGGGTCGAGGCGTACGGCCCGGAGACCGCCGAGGGGTCCTACACGCTCACGCACACCTGCACGTCGCCAGGCAACTGCGGTGATGACGTCCACGAGCCGAACGACTCGCTTCGCGAGTCTGCCACGTTGAGGCCCATGGAACCCCTCACGGGAAGCGTCTGCGCAGACGACGAGGACTGGTTTGCGCTGCAAGCCGAGGCCATGACCCAAGCCTTCGTGCAGTTGATGTTCACGCACGCCGAGAACGATCTGGCCCTGTGGCTGTATGACGCCGACGGATTCTTGTCGGCGTTCAGCGACGGCACCTCGGACTTCGAGGAGGTCTCGCACCTCAACTTCGACGAGACGCCCATGACCGTCTTCATCAGGGTCACCGGTGCCGATGCCTCACCTGGCGAGTACATGTTGTCGGCCAATCTCCTCTACTTCTAAGCTCACGCGCCCCCCGACACCGCGTCCGTGCCCCGTGGCGTCGCGCGACGGGCGGCGCTAGGAGGGTGGCGGAGGCCAGATGCGCGTTCTGTTGGGCGTGACCGGCGGCATCGCCGCCTACAAGGCCGCGAGCCTCGCAAGCGGGCTCGTGAAGGCGGGCCACGAGGTGCGCGTCGTGATGACGCCCGCGGCCACGCACTTCGTCGGCCCGATCACGTTCGAGGCGCTGGTCGACCACCCGGTGATGGTGGACGTGTGGGAGGTCGGCGCCTCGGTCGACGGCACGACGTCGGTGCGCCACATCAGCTGGGCGAAGTGGGCCGAGGTCGTGGTCATCGCGCCGCTCACCGCGTCCACGCTCGGCAAGCTGTTCGCGGGCATCGCCGACAACGCGCTCACCACGGTGTGGATGGCGCTGCCGCCGTCCACGCCGGTGCTGCTCGCGCCCGCGATGAACACGCGGATGTGGGAGCACCCGGCCACCCAGCGCAACCTCGCGTGGCTCGCCGAGCATGGGCAGGTCCAGGTCATCGGACCGATCGTGAAGCGCCTCGCCGAGGGTGAAGTGGGGATGGGCGCGATGGCCGAGCCCGAGGACCTCCTCGCGGCGGTCGAGGCGCTGGTTCGCTGATCCGAGGGGGGCTTCGTGGAGTTGAAGGACAAGGTGGTCGCGATCACCGGGGCGGCGGGCGGGATCGGCCGCGCCGCGTCGTGGGCGTTCGCGCGACAGGGCGCGCGCGTCACGCTGCTCGACGTGCACGCGGAAGGGCTGCAGGGGCTCGCCGACACCCTCGCCGCCGCGGGGAGCGACGCGCTGCCGCTGCCGGGCGACCTGACCGACGCCGCGTCGTGCGCAGCGGCCATGGACGCGATCGGTGCGCGTTGGGGCGGCGTGGACGTGCTGGTGAACAACGCGGGCATCTCCCACCGCAGCCTGTTCCGCGACACCACCCCCGACGTGTTGCGGCGGGTGATGGAGGTGAACTTCTTCGGCACCGTGAACATCACCCGCGCCGCCCTGCCCTCACTCGTCGCGCGCCGCGGGCAGATCGTCGCCGTCACCTCGGTCGCCGGCTTCGCGCCGCTGCTCGGGCGCACCGGCTACGCCGCGAGCAAGCACGCGCTGCATGGCTTCTTCGATACGCTGCGCGAAGAGCTCCGCGCGGACGGCGTGTCGGTGAGCCTCGTCTGCCCGTCGTTCGTCGACACGCCGCTCAAGCAGTCCGCGCTCGCCGGCGACGGCAACGCGGTGCGCGGCGGAAAGGCCGAGGTCGGCAAGGCGCTGACGCCCGCCCAGGTCGCCGACGCGCTCGTCGACGTGGTCGTCCACGATCGGCGGCAGGTGGTGCTGTCGCCGATCGGCCGCGCCGCGTGGTGGCTGACCCGCTTCGCGCCCGCCACCTACGCGCGCATCATGCGCCGCACCCAGCTCAAGGAGTTCGACGCCGACGGCTCGTGAACGGGCGAGCGCCGCAGGTCAGAGCCACCCGCCCAGCGGGAACGCCGGCGAACGCGTGAACCAGTCTCCCGGCGTGTCGGTATCGACCGCGTGGTCCACCCGCTCGAGCGAGCTGCCCGTCGCGGCGTTCAGCGTCCAGCCGGTCTCGTAGCCCTCCCACGCCACCCGATCGATCTCGACCCCGGCGGCGTCCCGCAGCGACACCACGTCCCCGGTGT
Source organism: uncultured Enterobacteriaceae bacterium (assembly GCA_964419905.1). Taxonomy (GTDB): domain Bacteria; phylum Myxococcota_A; class UBA796; order UBA796; genus JAFDJI01. The sequence continues at coordinate 23,048 of CAYQSE010000026.1, read as the reverse complement.
TGCCGAGCGACAAGGTCAGCCCCGAGACGTCGGGCCATACACCCAACAGCGCGTACAGACCCGCCGCGTCCCGGGCGACCGTGAGGTACGCGCCTGGAGCGAGCGTCGTGCCGCTCGGGAGCGTCCAGGTTCCGACATTGTCGGCGAGCCGCCACCCGGCCAGGTCCGCCACCTCGTCACCTGCGTTGTACAGATCGATGAACTCCTCGATCGCGTCGTTGCCAGCCGTGTCGTAGTGAACCTGCGCGAGCCGCACCCACGGACCCATCGTGATCGCGCACACGGCCTCGTCCGCGTCCGCGACCCCGTCGCAGTCGTCGTCGACATCGTTTCCGCACACCTCGTCGACGGGTTCGATCGCGCCGACGCACGGCTGCCACGCCCCGCCCTCGCACGTCTCGACACCGAGCGCGCAGGCGCCCACGTCCGTCGTTCCGCAGGGGCGGGTCTGACCGTCCAGGCACTGGCCGATTCCGTTGACGGCGTAGGAGCTGGAGATCGCCAGGATCTCCACGTCACCGTCGAGATCCGTGCGCCATACGTCGACGCCCCACGCGTCGAGGCGATCGAGGGTCTGCGCGGCGGGGTGCCCGTAGCTGTTGTTCGCCCCGACCGAGATGATGGCGGTCTGGGGCTGCATCAGCGCCAGCAGCGACTCGCTCGTCGAGGTGGACGACCCGTGGTGATGAACCTTGTAGATGTCGATGGGGCCCGGGTCGAACCCGGACTCACACCCGGACTCGCAGTCCCCCCCGAGCAGGATCGCGACGTCACCGAACACCAGGCGGAGCACGACCGAGTTGTTGTTCTCGTTCGATGCGCCGCGATCTGCGTGCAGCACCTCGGCCACCATCGACGGGCCGAGGTCGATGAAGTCGCCGGTGCGCAGCGTCGCGCGCCGGGTGCCCACGGCCGCCTCGTACTCCAGGTACTGGCCCGACGTGCCCACGCGCCCGTTGTCGAAGCTCGCGACGATCTCGGGGTGCGCCGTGAGCACCCCGTCCATGCCCCCGAGGTGGTCGGCGTGGAGGTGCGAGACCAGGGTGTAGTCCACGCCATTGATCCCGATGGAGGAGAGGTAGGCCTCGAGCGTCGCGGCCTGGGTGTGCGTCCCCGCGTCGACGATCATCACGAAGCCGTCCGGCGACACCACCACGAGGCCGTCGCCCTGCCCGACGTCCACGACGTGCACCTCGAGCAAGCCCGACGCGGGCGCGGCGGGGCAGGCGCAATGGGCCGAGCACGCGCCAGGACACGCCGCATCGTCGAGCCCGTCGCACTCCTCGAAGGCCCCGTCGAGCACGCCGTTCCCGCACTCGGCTGAGGCCGGCGGATCGACGGTGCAGCCACGCTCGTCGAACTGACACGACGCGTCGCACGACAGTGTGCCCCCGTCGTAGTCCAGATCCGCGCAGGTGAGCCCATACAGGTCGTCGCCGTCGCACGCCTCGGTGTCCTGGTTGACCACCCCGTCGCCACACGCTGGCGCCGGCTCGTTCGTACACGCGCTGGTGTCGAGGGTGCACGTGGTGGCGCAGGTGAGCGTGCCGCTCGCGAAGCCCTCGGTCTCGCACGAGCGCCCTCGGAGGTCCGTCCCGTCGCACTGCTCGCGTGACTCGGCGATGCCGTTGCCACATCGAGGTTTGGCGGCGAGCCCCTCGGTCGGGAGCAGAACCCAGGACACCATGAGCACGAGCGAGACGAGCAGCAGACGCGAAGCGTTGAACATGATGGTTCTCGGCGACCGGCACGTGGGGGAACGGAAATCTACCGGTCGTAGTCGCCGCGGTTCTACACCACGATCGCCCGATACGCACTGATAAACGGTCGTTATCGGTACAGCCGGGCCCAGAGAGCGGGTCGGATATGCTCGCCCCCCCGCGCGGTACCGTTCCGCAACGTCTGCCCCGTCGCCGCGGTGTAGCGACGCTGTAGTAGAGCCCTCCGGCTCGCCGACCTAAATGAGGTGCAGCCCCTGGAGGAGACCATGTACAAGCTGATCCCGACGCTGTTCCTGCTCGCGGCCTGCGCCGAGCCCCAGGCGGACGGCGAGACCGAGGCCACCGGCAAGGCCACCTACCGCGACGCCGAGACCGAGCCTGGCGGCGGCCCCCGGACCCCCGAGCGGGTTTCGCCGCAGCCGGCGAGCGACCCGATGCGGGTCGAGATCCTGGTGGACGGCACCGCGACCTTCCAGGTCACCGAGCCCCAATGCCAGCTCGATCAGGCCAGCGGGGCCTTCGATGGGCTCTACGAGGGCGAGGCGACGATCGACGACGACGGTGTCTACCTCGCCAGCTTCGCCAGCGCGGACGCGACGTTCGAGACCCCGTCCGACTGCACGCTGCCCGAGCTGTCGATCGGAACCCTGACCGGCGTGGTCGTGCGCGCCGAGCTGACCACCACCCAGCAGAACTGCGACACCTACTGTGCCGCCAAGGCGCGCTCCGAGGCCGAGGCCGAGTGCGAGGGCGACGCCGACGAGGCGACGTGCCGCGCCGCGGCCGAGTCCAGCTACGAGGCGACGTGTGAGACCGCTTGCGCGCCGTCCACGCACCGCATCGTCGCGCGCACCGCGCTCGGCGTCTCCGCCCTCGCGGACCTCAACGCGAGCGCGCTGACCGGTACGGGGCTCGGCACGCTCGAGGTCGACCTCATGTTCGACCGCATCGAGGACGAAGACGGCCAGGTCGTACCCGAGTAGCGGGTCGGGGCCCGCGGAGATACCTTCCGCGGGCCCGCTTGGAGCGCCGATGATCGCCCTGTTGTTGATGCTCGCCGGATGCGCCGAGTACGAGATCCTCATCGACACGCGCGAAGAGGTCATCCGCGAGTCGTTCGACGTGGCGGGCGCCAGCACCGACGTGCTGTTCTTCGGCGACACCTCGTTCTCGATGCAGCGCAAGCTGCTGTCGGTGGGCGGCGCCATCGACCAGTTCGTCGACCGCCTCGAGCAGAACGCGCGCGACTGGCAACTGCTCGCGGTCACCGGGCCCACCGGCTGCGGCGTCGGCGGCATCTTCACGCCCGAGACCGACGACCTGCGCGCCCGGTTCAGCGCCGCGCTGACCACCCCGCCCGATCGGGAAGACATGGACGAGTGGGGCCTGTTCAACGTGTACAAGGCGGTGCTCGAGAGCGGCCCGGGCGGCTGCAACGCCGGCTTCGTCCGCGAGCACGCCGCGCTGCACGTCATCTTCTTCTCCGACGAGAAGGACACCAGCCCGGGCCACCAGCTCGGCGGGGACTACTGGCGCGACTACGTCGACCCGATCCTGTTCCTGAAGGGCGACGCGGCCCAGGTGCGGTTCTCGGCGGTCGTCGGGCCCACGCCGTCGGGCTGCACCACCGCCGATCCGGGCTGGGGCTACGCCGACGCCGCGACCGCGACCGGCGGCGAGATCATCCCGATCTGCGACGAGTGGGGTGACCGCCTCGAGGTCGTCGCCGACGCGTCCGTGGTCGTCGCGTTCTTCGCGCTCCAGCACGAGCCGCTCGACAACAGCCTCGCGGTCAGCGTCAACGACGTCGAGCGCGAGACCGGCTGGACGTATGACGCCGAGGCCGGCGGGGTGCGGTTCACCGAGGACCCGCCGGGCGCGTGGGACGTCGTCAGCGTCGTCTACCGCGCGGTGATCGAGTTCGAGGTCACCGAGTAGCGCAAGTCGCCTGCTGATTGCCGCGCGGATCCGACGCGAGACGGTGGCTTCGCACACGCCACCTTCATCACCACGTCAATCCGAGCGCGAGGCCAACCGAGAACGTCTCGAACGCCGTGTCGTCCAATCGCTGCGCCCGCGCCTCGACACGCAGCGCCTTCGTGATGTGCCAGCGCGCGTAGCCGGAGAGGGCCCACCCCGGGGGTACATCCGGCCGCAGGCTGATCAGTCCCTCGACGCCCGCCACCAGCCGATCGCTGACGACGAGGCGGAGATCGAGCGCTGGTGAGTGCACCTGGAACGCCGAAGGGGAGAAGTACGACACACTCACGAGCTGGTAGTGGAGCAGGTAGAAGTTGTACTTCACGGTGAGCAGCACAGGAGACGCGCGGGTGAACCAGGCGATGACGTCCGTGCCCAATCCGGTCGCGAGGCTGCCTCGGAGGTTCGGCGCGGCCTCGTCGTGCACGACGCCGAGCTCCCCCGAGGCATAGACGTAGGCACCCCGAAACGGCGAGAACGCTGTCCCCACCGTCCCCTCGGACAAGGCGATGCCCCCGAGGATCGCCCCGAGCTGCATTCCCGCAGAGCCCATGCCTTCGAGTGGAGCGACGAGCGAAAAGTCCGTCGGCGCGTCCACCAGCTGACGGTGACGGATCCCGACGCGTACGCCAACCGGGCCTCGCGCCTCGAACGCCAGACCGCCGGCGTGCCGCGGCACCCCATACAGCGGGAGGTGTAGCGTGTAGGCACCCGAGAGCCGCATCCCGAGACCGAGCCCCTGCCCGACCTCGACGCTCAGACTCGGTCGATCACCCGACGCCTCGCCTTGCGCGAACCGGGTCCCGTGCGCTGTGAACGTGAACCGCCCGTCCCACCCCATCGGTACGCTCACGCGCGCGCCGAGGTTGAACCTCGTCAGGTCGTTCAGGATCTCCCGATAGTGCGTGCCGAACACGTCGATCGCGACAGGCGACGCCGCGTCGATCTGTCGCGCGACGATCTGGGCCTCTCCGTCCTCGGGCGCGAGCGCAGCAGCCCGCACGACCGCCCGCTGTGCCGCGCCACGGCTGCCCAGGTCCAGCTCGGCCCGCGACAACTCCAGCCAGGCCGCAGCGTGGTCGGGATCGATCTCGAGCGCGTGGCGCAGGTCGCGTCGCGCCTTCCCAGGCGTGCCGGACCAACGCGCGAGTTGGGCTCGACCGACTCGCGCCGGCACATCCTCGGGCCACCGCGACAGCAGATCGTCGTACACCCGGCGCGCCTCGCGAGAGCGCCCCGCCCAGGCCAGGGTCTGCGCGAGCCCCCGATGCGCCTCGACCTCGTTCGGATCCTCCACGATCGCGCGTTGGTAGAAGCCCACTGCGTCCGGGAGCCTGCCTGGCGTCCAGGACGCGAGCCGACCGCAGGTCAGGGCGACCTCGACGTCAGCCCCGCCGCGCGCCGCGAGCCGGTCACAGACCTCGAGCGCCTCACTCCGCCTGTCGTCGCGCCATGCCACCACCGACAACCACCTGCGCATCCACGTCGTGTCGTCACCCAGCGCGAGTCGCGCGTCCGCGACCGGCACCGCCTCCTCGAGCGCCCCCCTCTCGAGGAGCAGCGTGACGAGGTGCTCGTGCGCCGGGGCGTCGGTCGGATCCGCGCGCACGATCTCGCGAAACATCGCCTCGGCGAGGTCCTTGCGACCTTCCGCCCAGGCCAGCCAAGCCGCGTCGTGGGGTCCGGCTGGGGCGACAGGCTCGCCGACCTCGACCGGCCCGACTTCCTCGGAAGGCGCGGGCGGCTCCTGGGCGTAGGCCCCGACGGCGAGCGAGAACAGCGCTGGGAGGAAGAGGTTCATGGCGCCCCCAGGACCTGCGCGTCGACCGCGATCGCCTCGGTCGCGTCCGGGAGCCACAGCCCCGCCACCAGTAGCGCGCCGGGAAGTGGCGGAAGGTCGAGCTCGACATCCACCTCGCCACGCGCGTCGGTCTGCAGCACGAAGACGCGATCATGCGTCCCCTCTGCGCTCGACAGCGCGATCCGCACCTCGGCGCCCCCGATCGGCGAACCGCTCCCATCGTGCACCCGCGCTATGGCCCTACCCAGGCTCCCCGCTTGTGCGACCTCGAGCACCAGCGAGGGGGCCTCACCGGGCGGGTAGACCGTGCGCGTCACGCGCCGCACGATCTCCCCATACGCGTCGACCACGACCACTTCGAGCACCAACGGCCCCTTGCTCCCGATGGGCAACCCGATCCACCCGCGAGACCAACGGCCCTGCCGGGTCATCACCACCGGCACGGCGTCCGCGCCGCCGATGCGCACGAAGGCGCGAAGGGTCTCCCCCTCCGCGGAGTGGATCTCGAGCGGAACCGCCTCCCCATCCACCGGCCCGCTCCGCGGCGAGACCACCACGGCGCGATGCCAGCGGGCGAGCGCATCGAGCGCCGGCCGATCGCGCCCGAGGGGATCATCCAGTCGCTCCATGGCGACGAGCCCGAACCATTCCTCGGGATCGTCGGGATCCTGTCGAAGCTCGTCCCCCTCGTAGTCCTGCCCCTTCCACCACCCGTCGATCCACGAGAAGACCGCCCCACCGGACGCACCCGAGGACGCGATCGCGTCGGCCATCTCGGGCAGACGCAGCGCCTGGTCGTGCTCACTCACCCCACCGGGGGCCTCGGGGCCGGTCGGGGGGAGCGGCGAGACCGAGAGGCCGAACTCCGAGATCACGAGGGGACGCCCCCCCGCGAGCCGCTCTCTCCACACCCGCACCAAGCCACCGTAGCCGAGCGCGCGGTGCAGCACGGAGGGTCGGAACGGATGCAGGTTGACCGCGACGAAGTCCATCTCGGGGACGGTGAGGAGCTCAGCGCCGGGCCAACTCGAGAACGAGACGAGCGCGTCGGGGTCCAGCGCGCGTACCTCCGCGGCGAGCCTGGCGAGGAAGTCCGAGACCACCTCGACGCCCTGTTCACGCACATGGGCGGCCTCTGGCTCGTTCATCACCAGATAGCCGATCACCGCCCTGCTCTCCCGAGAGAAGCCCACGATGTCCCGCACCTTCTTGAAGGAGCGCTGCTGGAAGTCCGGATCGGCGAAGTCGCCGTCCGGCTCGATCCAGATCCCTTGCAGCACGGCGAGACCATGGCGCTCCGCCGAGGCGAGCTCTTCCCAAGACATCGCCTCCCAGGTCCGTACGGTGTTGAAGCCCGCAGCCCGAATCCGACGGAAGTCATCGTCGACCAGCGTCACGGAGACGTCTCTCCGCCACGGGACCTCGCCCGGACGCGCCGGATCCCATCCGACCGCGTGGATGACGAAGCGATCGCCGTCACGAAAGATCAGGTCCCCTACCCGCTCCGCGCGGACCGCACGAGGCGTCTCGACCGAGCGATACCGCGACAGGACGACGATCGTTCCGAGGACGTAAAGCAGGAGGAGTCCAGCCAGCAGCGCCCAACGTCCGCGTTTCCGATTTCGATCGGGCAGCGCGAGCCGCCCGGCGCGCGCCGCGACCTCCGCCTCCTGTCCAAGGAGGGCGCGCTCGAGGGTTTCTGCAGACAGCAGGTTCTCGCGCGCGAGCCGCGCCAGCTCGGCGTCGTGATCTTCGATGCGCTGGGTCATAGAACCCCCGGGCGAACAGGCAGGATCGGCTCCTTCCCACGCTCGACCCGCCGCAGGCCCGTGAAGAGGATCGGAGGCGGACCCGGCGGCGTATCCGTGAACTCGGCGAAGAACGAAGGCAGTGCGTACTCGAAGAACAAGCGATCCAGCGCGTCGCGCACCGCTGGCGGGAGCGGATCCAGGACGACCTTCACTACGACGTCTCCACTCCCCGGCCTCGCGGCGGTGGTGGCCAGGACCTGCCCGGTGATGGCATGCGCGAGCTCCAGACCGACGATGTGAAGGGTGACGGCACGCCCTGGCTCGGTTGAAGCGGCGACGCGGAGATAGGCGTGATGCAGGCTCATTCGCTCCAGGAGCGCCGGCTGTCCGTCCAGGAGTGCCTCCAGGCGAACGGGTACCGCGAACTCGTCGGACGTCTCCCGTCGCTCGAACGTGTGAAGCAGCGAGATCGCAGCGACTACCGAGAAGAACGCGGCGAACGCCGTGGTGAGCAAGGTCGCGCCCGGATTCGACGCCGACCCGCCGACCAGGCCGGTGACACCGACCCCCGTGGCGGTGAGGCTTCCCACCAGCAGCAGCAGGGGTGCGACGAGGAAGGACCAGGGCAGCCCGCCGTGGCTCCCCTTCGGCGTCACCCGAAAACGAAGACCCTGAGGTTCGAGCACAGTGAGCGAGGCCAACACGAACACTGAGAGATTGACCAGCTTGAACACCTCGGCGAGAAACAGTCGCCCGTGAGGCGCCGCGAGCACGCGAAAGGTCACCAGCCCAAACGTGATGTAGGCGAAAAACCACCCCATGCCCACGCCGAGCTCGAGCGAGATCGGGCTCCACCCGAGCAACAAGTAGAGGATCGGTGCCAGGTAGAACACGACGTGCTGATAGGACAGGAGGTAGGACCCCATCGCGTTGAGGTAGCCGACGCGCTGCCAGGCGGAGAGCCCACGGACCCGAACCGGGTTCTCCCACCGCAGGAGCTGCATCGAGCCCTGCGCCCAGCGCAGTCGCTGCACGAGGTAGGCGAGCGGCGTGTCGGCCGCGAGCATGAAGCCGAGCGCCTCATCACGATACACGCTGCGATGCCCCCGCGCGTGGAGGCGCATCGAGGTGTGGATGTCCTCGGTGATGCTCCCGGTCGCGAACCCACCGATCTCATCGAGGGCCGACCGACGCAACACCGCGCCCGTGCCCACGAAGAACGCGGCGCCGTAGTGCCCCGCGCCCGGCTGCATCGCGTGATGGAACACCGACGACTCGTGCCAGAGCAGCCGTCGACGAGCGTGTAAAGCGTGCTGGAAGCTGTCGATGTTGTAGTAGACCTGCGGCGTCTGCACGAACGCCACGCTCGGATCGGCGAAGTAGCCGAGCGTGCGCATCAGGAACGCGCGCCGCGGGACATGGTCGGCGTCCAGCGTCACGACGAGATCACCCGTGGTGCGCGCGAGAGCCTCGTTGAGATTCCCCGCCTTGAAGTGCTCGTTGCGCGGCCGCGTCAGATAGCCGACGCCAAGCTCTTCCGCGAGCAGCCGAACGGACTCCCGACGTCCATCGTCACACAGCCAGGTGCGATGCGGGTATTCCATGTCACGCGCGGCCACCGCGGTGGTCCGCAGCAGCTCCGGGTCCTCGTTGTAGGTCGCGATGAACACGTCGACCTCGAGGCCCACAGGCGGCGCCGGCGGCTCGTCGCTCCGCCGTGGTGCAGTGAGGAAGGCGTAGAACACGAACGCCGCGATCGCACCGACGCCCTCCGATGCGAGGAACACCACCGAATAGACCGGCGACAGCGGGTTCAACGTCGCGATGAGCCGCCACGCCAGGTAGGCGGCGGTCACCCCCATGAACAGCGCAAATCCGGCGCGCCGCCAGCTCATGCCGTCCCCCGCTCGAGTCCGATCGTCCAGCGAAGCCAGCGCACCTGGGCGATCGCGCCGACCGCTGCGAACGAGACGACGGTGGCGACGATCAGGTTGACCAGCACGCGCGTGGTCGGTGACCAAGCCAGACCGTGTTGCCCGATCTCGAGCAGATCGACGACGATGGGATGGAAGAGGTACACCCCGAACGTCAGCGCGCCCAGGCGACGCCACAAGCGCGGCCACGGCACGCGCTCGACGACCAGGAACAGCACGAACGCAGCGGCCATCGCGACGTGACGCCCCAGATGCGGACCGAGCGACATCGGCAGCCAGGTGCCGCTCGCCGCTTCCTGTGCGGCGTGCGGCCACAGAACGGCTGCGCAGCATACCAGCGCGAAGAGCGCCCCGAACGCCCACCAGCCGCGACGGGAGGCGAAGCGCCCGTCGCGCGTCGCGCGGTACACGCCGAACGCGAGGGCGGCATAGCCGAGATACCCCAGCGTCTTGGTGGCACGCAGCGCGTACGGTCGCAGCGCGGGCTGCACGTCCGACTGGTAGATCCATCGATCGAGGAAGTACCAGGCGACGAGCGACACGAGCAGCGCGACGAGCCCGACGGCCGGCCCGCGGCTGCCTGGGCGCGCCAGCGGATACAGCAGCGTGAGTCCGGCGAGGAACGGGAGGAAGTGCAGGTGGTACTGCGCCGACCCGAGCAGCGCGTAGCGCACCCACGAGCTCACGTCCGAGAGTTCTGCGCGATATCCCGCGGCATACCCGAAGTGCTCCGCCTTCAGGAACCGCACGGCGAGGTAGACGAGGGACCAGAACGCGAACGGCACGAGCAGGCGCTCGAGGCGTCGTCCGATGATCCCGGAATAGGACGCCGACGAGCGCTCCAACGTGTGCGCGAGCAGGAAGAACGACGCGCCGATGAAGATCGCGATGTCGAACGGCGCCATCGCTGTTCGCAACAGCACCGGGACGATCCGCTCGGAGGCCGGCCAGGCCTCCCACGCCGCGCCCGACGGGTCCGCGGTCACATGGATGCCGATGATGCCGACCATGGCAACGGTTCGTAGCAGGTCGAGCTGCGGGAAGAGGCGGCCCGTGGGAGCAGGCGTGGCTGGGACCTCCGACGGCGCGGACGGGACGGAGGGCGCGATCGAACGGAGCGCGACGCCGATCGCCAACAGGGCCGCGAGCCCGATCCAGGTGTGCTCGGGTCGAGGCACCACGAAGAACGGCAGCAGCGCGTCGAGCGCGAGCACGCTTGCGGGCCCCGCCGCGAAGGCCGCTGCGGTCGCGACGGGGCGCAGCCAGAGCGCGCGCAGCAGCGCGAGAAACCCCACGCCGCCCACGACGGCCAGGATCGCGAGGAGCGCGCGGAACGTCGTCTGGTGCGCGACGAGAACGGACGTGTCGCGCGGCGGGCCCACCGCGAGGAGCGCGCGCCGGGTCCCCGATCCGAGACGCGACACCGCGAGCAAACCGACGCCACTACGCCACGCGTCCCGCGCGCCCACCTCCGCTCGCTCGACGCGGAGCTCGAACGGCCCGGACGGCCCTACATTCGCCAACGCCAGGCCAACGACGCCATCCAGCGGAACGCCGTTCCACGCGATCGCGTCGAGCGGATACCGATACCGCCATCGAGAGCCTCCAAGCGGCTCCCGCTCGAACGACCCCAGGGGCACGCCCTCGCTCTCCACCCCCTGCCCGAGGACGCGCACCGCCCATGGAGGTGGCTCGGCCCCCGCCACATCGAGCTCCAGGAATCCCCCTCCCTGGTGCAACGTCCGCAGATCGTGCCGCGCCCACCGCTCGCCAGAGAGCACGAGCACGGTGTACCCACCGCCATCCACATGCGTCCCTCGCACCACGAGCCCTTGCCCGCTGTGCACGGTACGTCGCTCGTCGAGTTCGTCCACGAACCAGCTCGCGTCACCGCCGCCGCTCTCCAGCGCGAGCCCGACCCGCTCCCCACGCTGCGGGCCATGCAGGAACCGCACCGGCGCGGCCCCCTCACCGACCACCCGGATCGCCATGCTCGCGCCGAGCGGGAGGTGGGTGAGATCGACCGCGACGCGCGCCGTCGCGCCGGGCTCGAGCGCGCGGATCCGCGCGCTGAGGTCTACGCGATGTCCCCCGCCGACCAGTTCCACCGCGGCCGGCTCCGGGACGTCGACTTCACGCCGCGCGTAGAGCACCACGCGCGTGACCGCGGCCGTCTCCCGTGACCGGGTGATCGCGAGCGCACCGGCCTCCTCCAGCGGCATCGACTCGAGCGGGACCCGCAACCCGAACGGACCGCCCCCCCCGATGCGGAGCTCGTCTCCCACCACGCCGTGGGCAGGCTCCGCCAGGAGCACCTCCTCGATCGACGGACGCGAGAACGCGACGCCGAACGCCAGGACGACCGACAGGGCGACGATCGCGGGATGCCAGCGCGGCCGAGGCGCGACCGCGGCAGGCGGCGACGACCAGGCCCAGGCCAGCGCGCCGCAGGAGAGCGCAGCGGCCAGATAGGGCAGCGACGAACCGAGCACCAGCGGCGGGAGGACCCGCACGGGCTCACCGATCTCCAACACCGCGCGCGGATCGAGCGCCAGCGACTCCACCAGGACCGGCAGCAACGCGAGCGCGGCGGCGACCTGCACCAGCCGCCGCCGAAACGCACGACTGACGTCCTCGCGCTCGAGCGAGACACTCAGCGAACCGTGATTCGATCTCGCTTCGTGGGCCAAGGGATGGTCTAGAACACGAGTCGATAGCCGACGGAGGCCCCGACCTGCATCGCGTTCGAGTCGCCGGTGACGAGGCCGTCGAGCTTGGCGCCATGCCAGGAGAGGTGCGCCGCGAGCTCGCCGGGTCCGAGCCCGAAGCGCGCGCCCGCCGCGACGAGCGCGCCCACGCGAGTGTACTGCTCGCGGCTCTCGGGAAACGCGGCGCCGTCCGAACTACCGGTGACCCGACTCCGGAGCAGGAACACCTCGGGCCCCACACCCACCTCGGGCACCACGCGACGCTCGGGTGGGAGCAGCGCGACCCACGCGCCGAGGCCCAGCGTCAGCAGGGTCTGATCCAGCCGATAGTCGGAGGAGCCGCTCGGCAGTCGGTCGTCTTCGGCCGAGCCCTCGGCCACCGGCTTCGACCACGCCGCGGTGAGGAACGGACGCAGGCGGCGCCCGGCGAACGGGAGCTCGACGGCGAACTCCAGACGTGGCTGAAATGCAGTATTCAGCGGGGACAACGCGAACGCCGGACCGACGTGGAGCCCGACGACCCAGGCGGGTCCGGAGGACGGGACTTCTGCGGGCGTGACGGGGAGCGTCTCGCCGCCGCTGACCTCGGACCCTCCATCGACCTCGGACGAGGTCGTGCCGGGCTCAGGCTCGGGCTCGGGCTCGGGCTCGGTAGGTACGCCATCCGGGGCCCACGCGAGCGCAGGGCTCGTGAGGAAGAGGAGCGAAGCAGCACGCCACGACCAGTGCATCACGACCTCGCGATCAGTAGTTGTTCCAGAAGACGGTTCGCGTCGCCGGCACGGTGGAGCTCTCGAAACCGCCGATGACGAAGATCACCGAAGATTCCTGGGCCGCGCCGGAGAGGAACCGGGCCGCGGGAAGCGCCGTGTCGGCCTGCCAGTTGCCCACATCGGGGACATCGTTGCCGGTACATCCCGGCGCACCGCTGCCACACAATCGGGCCGCTCCAACCGCGGAGCTCGCGCCCCCACCCGCGCCCCCAATCAGGTACAGCTTGTTGCCGGCGGACGCGAAGGCGTAGCCCGCGTGCGACGGCGGATCGTTCGAGGCCGCGAGATCGACCAGGTCGACGAGCTCACCGCCCTCGGCGATCCGCCCCACGCGAGTGGTGGTGGTGATCGACGACGCCCCCGCGTTCGAGAAGCCAGGACCGAAGTACATCCAGGTGTCGGGACGGTCGACGTTGTCGTGCAGGTCGTTGGAGGCGGCGAACACACGACACTGCCAGCGCGCCGACGGTAGCGTGACCGTGCTCTTGGTCCATCCTACCGCGTCCTGATCGTGCTCCGAGGTCATCGCGATCGTCAGCCGGAACACGTCGCTCCGAACCACGCCGCTCCCATCGAGCCCACCGGCGACGTAGAGGTAGGCTGGCCCAGGGTCGTCGCGATCGTGGAGCGGATCCAGACCGATCCCTGCGCAGGGGGCGACGCGACCGACGGACGTGCCGACGTTGGGATCCTCCCCGTCGCTGGGCAACAGGATCGACTCCCACTGACCGATCGCGCCGGTGGGCAGCGCCCTGCCTCCGAGCACCGTCGCGCCGACATCACGGAAGCTCAGCGCCTGTGGGTCCTCCACATCGGTGAGCCACTCCTCCGACGCGCTCCCGGCGTCCGCGAACGGCGAGCGATAGATGCGGTAGCCCGCCACGGACCGTGTACAACCTTCCTCACAGGGGTCGTTCCAGGTCAGCGTCGGCACCAGGAGCTCCTCGAAGTCGGGCAGCCGGATGACGAAGGGGTCGCTCGGCAACGACTCACCGAGCGGGTTGTCGTCGTCGCTCGCGTCGTAGAGGGTCGCGACGCGGTAGATCCAGGTGCCGCCGGTCAAGCCCTCCACGCCGTCACCGACGTCGACTCGCAGCTGGTCGAACCGGGGCGCCTCGAGCGGATCGAGGATCTGTGCGCGCAACACCGTGTCGAGCGCCGCGCCCTGATCGTCGCGCCCCCCGACGACGTAGAGATAGCGCCCGATCTGGGAGGACGCGGCGAGCGTTCGCGGTTCGGGCAGGAACACGTCGGTGACGTAGGGGTTGGCCTCGGGCGTCGCGGGATCATAGGCGCGCATCCACGCCTGGAGCGAACCGAATGGATCGACACGCGCCCACTCGACGCTGCGCGTGGGGTTGCCGTCGCCGTCGTCACCGCCAATCGCATAGACGTACCGCGACGTACGCGTAGCGCGTCCGACGCCCGCCGCCGGCGCACGCCGCGCCTCGACCAGCGGCTCGCCCGTGTTCCAGTTCGTCAGCTTGTTCGCTGGGTTGGAGACCGAGAAGGCGGCGTACACCGCCTCGGTGTCGTTGTCGGTGTTCTCGACGTGCACCAGGCAGACCACACCACTCGTGCCCTGGTACTGAGTGGTGTTCACCGTTGCGGTCAGGAGACGTGCCTCGCCGTCGGCATCCACGGCGCCCAGATTCACCGCGGTCGCGTTCTGGTCCCCGAGCGCAGCGCCCGTGCCTGCATCGCGGCACTCGAGCCACACCGCCGCATCCGCTCGGAAGTGCTCGCCGATGACCTCGAGCGTGAGCGCGGTGTAGTCCCACGTGGTCGACCCGGGCAGCACGATGTCGACGAGCGGCGGCGCGCGCTCCGTGACCCGGAACGCGCCCTGCCCATCCGATGGACCGGTGAGGTAGCCGATGGACTGGTCCGGGTTGATCACCAGCAAATCGTACTCACCCACAGGCAGCCCGGACTGGACCACCGCGTCGAGCACCGTCTGGTCCTGGTAGGTCACGGCCCGAAGTTCCGAGGCGATCGCCCCCGTCCCGCCGTCGACCGGGTTCAGGTAGAGGCGCGGCAGGTCGGCGAAGTTCGTCTCGGGTGGACTCGCGCCGAGATCGAGCTCGGAGTCCGCCAACGCCTTGACCTCGACCGGCGTGAAGCTCTCTGTCCACCCATAAGGAGGGACGATCCCTGGCTCGGCGAACGCGACCGTCAGCTCGCTCTTCACGGTGAAGCCGTCATCGAGCGACGCCTCGCAGCCCACCTCGTCCACGACGTACACGTCATAGGCCCCGACCGGCTGATCGGCCGCGAGCGTGGTCAGGATGCGGCTCGGATCGTCCGGGCTCCACGTCCAATCCACGCCCTCCACGAGATCGACCCGCGTGCCGTTCGGATCGATGAACCACACCTCGGCGATCGCGCCGTTGACACCCGAGACGTAGATCCGCCCCTGCATCGCCACCGGTTGGTAGGTCACCGGCGGATCGACGAAGAACACCAGCGGCACCGAGGTGACCTCGAGCGGCGCCTCGTCGACGCCCCAGGTGTCCTCGCACCCCAGCCCACTGTAGACCGTCACCGTATAGAATCCGGCCGGAACATTCGTGGGGAGCTCCACCCGGATCGCGGTGTTGGAGATGTCCGCCGGATCGGGCGTGATGTCCAGCGAATCGTCCGTGTCGACCCCAGCGAGGGTGACCGTCTGCACGCTACCGAGGTTCACCCCGCTGATCGTCAGCTCGGCGCCGGAGCACACCGTCTGAGGCTCGACGCCGGTGATCACCGGCGCGCCTACGATATCGAGCGAGACGGCGTCGTCACGCGAGTCGCACGCCGCCGGCGCGGGGTTGGTGACCAACACCGCCTCGAGCCCTTCCGTCGTGTAGCGCGCGGCGGGGACCTCCACGGTGAGCCGCTCACAGACCTCACCGGCCACCGGGCCGGTCAGCGCAACGCACGACGAAGCGTCCGCGGTCACGGCATAGTCATCGAACGACCCGATCGCGACGGTCGGGCTGCGGTCCTCGACGAACAAGAAGCCCGCGCCCTCGATCGAGACGGGGATCGCCGCCGTGATCGTGTTGCAGACCCCTTCGGGGACCAGCCCCGCGACCGTCGGCGCGGGGAGCGCTTCGATCGTCACCGCCTCGCCCGACCGACACGCCGCGGGCGCCGGGTTGGTCACGGCGACGTCGAGGACGCCAAGCGGAAGCTGCTCGGGTGCCACCTCGATCGTGAGCTCCGTACAGGAACGACCGTCGCCAACCACGAGCGATACGCAGGTTCCTCCGATCGAGTCGGCCTCCTGCGAGTAGGTTCCGAAGGACACGACCGGGAGCACCCCGTCCAGCTCGAGGAAGTCGGAGCCCCCGAGGACGAACACGTTCGGCACCTGCTCGGCACACACCAACTCTTCGACGACACTGGAGAGCTTCGGCGCGGGCACCACCTCGACCCGAACCGTCTCGGTCGACCGGCACGCCGCGGTCTCCGGGTTGGTCACCGTCACGTCGTAGACGCCTGGGTCGAGGTCCGCGACCGGAACGGTCACCTTCAGCGTGGTGCAGGAGCGCCCCTCGACCGGGCCACCGAGCGCGAAGCAGTCCTCTGCCGCGTCGGGCACATAGACCTGCTCCCCGATGGCGACCTCGGGAAGCACATCACCGACAACGAGAAACGAGAGGCCCGTCAACGTCAACTGCTGCGCGTGCTGGTCGACGCAGAACACTTCGGGAGAGATGCCCGCGAGCGAGGGCGGCGGAACCGCCTGAAGGGCGCCCGGGATCCCTGCGGCCTGCCCGTCCGGGTTGGTGAGCGCGAGATCGTAGATGCCAGCCTCGAGCAGGAGCTCGGGGACGACCTCGAACGTCATCGTCTCCGCGTCGATCCAGGAGACGGTGTCGTCCACCGACCACGTCGAACCGCTCACCGACGCACCATCGGGCTCGCCCGTGCGGGTGAGCGTGAGCGACGGGAGCACCAGATGGGGCGTGTCTCGCAACAGCGCCGTCGGCAGGGGGGTGAGCGCGTCGCCGTCGACCGTCACCTCGGTGACGAGCTGTTCGGCGCACACGAGCTGCGGAGCGAGGCCGTTGGTCGTCGGTGCGGGCGAGACGAGCGTCTGGCGACAGCCCACGGAGAGAAGGAGGAGGGGCACCAGCGTAGCGGCGTTGCGCATCGACCTACCTCGTGACGAGTTGGCGGGGTCGGACCCACCGTAGCGTCGAATACACGCCGTTGACAATACGTGACAGGCTGTCGAGTACTGGACTCGCCCCTCACGTATCCGCGAAACCGTGGAAGCAGAAAGATTTTTTCCGTATCGGATCTCAAACGCTTCGTCCGTCGATCGCAGATCCCCAACCGCGCGCGATCACCGTAAAACGAGCGCGGCCTACTGGTAGCCGGCGGCCTGCAGCCGGAACAGGTGGGCGTAGCGGCCGTCCCGCGCCATCAGCGCGTCGTGGTCGCCGCGCTCGACGACCTGCCCCTCGTGCAGCACGACGATGGCGTCCGCCATCCGCACGGTCGAGAACCGGTGGCTGATGAGGATCGCCATCTGGTCACCCGTCATCTGGCGCACGCGCAGGAAGATCTCGGCCTCGGCCTCGGCGTCCATCGCGCTGGTCGGCTCGTCGAGCACGAGCAGATCCGCGTCCCGGCGCATGAACGCGCGGGACAGCGCCACCTTCTGCCACTGGCCGATCGACAGCTCGCGCCCGTCCGGGAACCAGCGCCCCAGCTGAGTCTGCAGCCCGGACTCCAGCTCGGAGATGAACGGCCACGCCATGCCGCGCTCGGCCGCCTCGCGCTGGCGTCCCGCGTCGTCCATGTGGGCCACGTCTCCGGCCCCGATGTTCTCGCCGATCGTGAACTGGTACTTCACGAAGTCCTGGAAGATCACGCCCATCCGCCGCCGCAGCGCGCTCGGCGCCCACGCGGCCAGCGGGAGCCCGTCGAGCGTGATCACGCCCGCGTCGGGCTCGTACAGGCGCGTGAGCAGCTTGATCAGCGTAGTCTTGCCCGAACCGTTGTGCCCCACCACCGCGAGCTTGCGGCCCGGCGGCAGGTGCAGCGCCACGTCGCGCAGCGCCGGCCGCTCGGCGCCCGGGTAAGTGAACGTCAGCCCCTCGACGCGCAGCCCGTCGGCCGGATCGGGCCCCGCCGTCGCCGTCCCGCCGCGCAGCACGCCGACCTCGCTGTCGAGGAACGCGTAGAGGTTCGCGACGTAGAGGTTGTCCTCGTACATCCCGCCGATCGACTGCAGCATCGCGGCGAACGCGCCCTGCCCCTGCTTGAACACGAGCAGGTACATCGTCATCTCGCCGAGCGTGATCCGCGCCAGCGCGGCGGCGAACGCGATCGCGCCGTAGGCGAGGTAGAGCGCGCCCGTCGACAGCGCGCCGAGCACCAAACCCCACACGCCGCGGCGCAGCGTCAGGTCGCGGTCCTCCCCGTACAGCGCGTCGAAGATCGCCTTGTACTCGCCCACCAGCCGCTCGCCGAGCTCGAGCAGCTTCACCTCCTTCGCGTAGTCCTCCCGCGCGACGACCACCTCGAGGTAGGCCTGCTTGCGCTTCTCGGGCGTGCGGCGCTTGAACAGCCGGAACGCCTCGCCCGCGAAGCGGGTCTCGGCGATGAACGCCGGCAGCGCCGCGATGGCCAGCCCGAGCACCGCGAGCGGGCTGAACTGTATGAGGATCGCGCCGTAGGTGACGAGGCTGATCGCGTTCTGGAACAGCCCGAACGTCTTGCGCACCAGCGACAGCGGCCGCGAGCTGGCCTCGCGCCGGGCCTCGGTCATCCGGTCGTAGACCGCCGGATCCTCGAAGTGCACCAGCTCGAGCTGGAGCGCCTTCTCGAGGATCAGCACGTTGACCCGATGCCCCAGGCGCGCGCGCAGCAGCGCGTCGCTGACCTGGAGCCCGCGCTGGATCGCCGCGAACAGCAGCACCAGCACCGCCTCGGCGAGCACCCACCAGAACACGGTCCGCACCAGCGCGGAGGCACCGCCCGAGGCCGCGGCGGCCACCACCGCGTCCACCAGCCCCTTGCCCACCCACGCGATCGCGGCGGGCACGAGCCCTGCGACCACCGTGAGCCCGAACAGCGACACGGTGAGCGCGCCAGAGGTGTCCCACACCAACCGCACCGCGCGCCGGGTGTAGGCGAACACGCCGAGCGAGCGCTGCAGCCACCCACGCAGGGAGCCGGGATCCGCGAGCCGAGAGGGAGGGGCCATACCCCTGCCCTTCACCCCGTTCGCCCGCGCCGACAACCGACCGATCGGGCGGGCCGCGTGGACCTGGTTGATCCGTTTGGTGACGAGTCGAAGCGTGGGCCGGCCGTCCCGGCCGTTATCCAGGTCACGATTGGGTGTGCGCCTTGGACCTGGCCGCTGCGCGAGCCTACTCGGCCGCTCCCAACGTGGAGTCTCCCATGGCACATCGCGTCGCGCTCTCGCTGGCCGTCGTTCTCGCATTCTCACTCGCCTGCACGGGCCGCTTCGGCGCGGAGCGCGAGGTCTGCGAGGCCTACCTCGAGTGTGTCGCGACCGTCGCACCCTCAGGCCTCGCGGCGGCACGCGCGGCCTACGGCGACGAGAGCGGCTGCTGGGAGTCGGCGTCCGATGCGCAGTTGTGTCAGTCCGCCTGCCAGAGCGAGCTGATCACGCTCGATGAGAGCCTCCTCGGCGCCGAGCACAGCTGCACGCTGCCCGGGGACGAGGAGACCCACGACGACGTCCCGGACGAAGACGACATCGAACCGCCGCGCGACGACTGGGAGGCGGACTACTGCGACATCCTCTTCGAGTGCTTCCCCGAGGAGCTCGATGAGACCACGTTCTCGGAGTGTGTGGACTACGCGTCGTCGAGCAGGGCGCAGGCCACGACCATCAGCGACGCGTGTGCGACGGCCCTCGACGTGACGATGACGTGCTGGGTTGGGCTGGTGGACGATCCTTCGAATCCCAGCGCGTCGGAGTGCGACGTGGTCCTCATGGCTTAACTCCGCCAAGCGCCGTATCCATGCCAGGAAGCGATCGAGGCGAGCGAAGCGGCGTGTAGCTCCAGCGCGAACCTGGACCGGTGACACGCGCCGTCGGCGAGACCTGTCACCGCCAATGGTGTGGCTGGTACGCGGGCGGGCGGGTGGTGGTCGCGCTGTGCTGCTAGAATCCCCGGTATGAGCGGACTCGGCTTCGTGTATGCAGGTGGCGCGGCGCGAGGCGCGTACGCGGCCGGCGTCGCGCGCTTCGTGTTCGACGCCCTCCCGAGCCAGCTCGGCCGGGTGCCGTGGCCCGACGTGGTGACCGGCACCAGCGTCGGCGCGCTGAACGGCGTGTTCGCGGCCGCCCGCGACCTCGACGGGGTGCGCCGCCTGTCGGCGCTGTGGCGCAACGTGCGCATCGACGACATCTACCAGCTCCGCGTGCGCGACGTGCTGGCGACGCTCCGCAGCACGTTCCGCTCGAGCAGCGCGTTCTCGCTGCTCGACGCGCGCCCGCTGCGCGGCACGGTCGAGGCGCTCTACCCGCGCGCGGCGCTGCGACGGTCCATCGACTCTGGCAACTGCCGCGCGTTCGTCGTGTCGGCGACCGAGCTGGTCACCGGCTACAACGCGCTGTTCTTCGACTCGGCCTCGCCCGACCTCGATCTGCGCCCCGCGCCGGGCGCGCGCGCCTACCGCACCCACATCGAGGTCGAGCACTGCCTCGCGAGCGCGGCGCTGCCGTTCCTGTTCCCGCCGCTCTCGGTGGACGGCCGCCTGCTGGTCGACGGCGGCCTCCGCCAGAACACCCCCCTGCGCCCCGCGCTGCGCGCCGGCGCCGACCGCGTGCTGGTGCTCGGGCTGAAGCTGCCCACCGAGGACGAGGGCCGCGTGCTCGGCGCGCAGGTCACCCCGAACCTCGTGTTCCTCGCCGGCAAGACGCTCAACGCGCTGATGCTCGACCCGATCGAGCGCGACATCCGGCAGGCGGCGAGCGTGAACAAGGTGCTGCGTTGGGGCGCTGCCCGCTATGGTCCCGACTTCGTCGAGGCGATCGACCGCGATCTCGGCATCCGGCCGGTCCACGCGCTGCACCTGCACCCCACCGAGGACCTCGGCGCGCTGGCCGCCGACGTGTTCCGTGCCACGCCGCCGCTCGCGAACCGGCCGGTGATGACGCTGCTCTCGATCATCGCCGACCGCGCGAACCGCGACGAGGCCGACCTGCTCTCCTACCTCCTCTTCGATCGCGCCTACACCGCCGAGGTCGAGGCCCTCGGCTACCGCGACGCCGCGGCGCGCGACGCCGAGATCGCGGCGCTCGTCGGCGCATGACCGATCCGCCGCGATGGGCTACACGGGGCGACTGCGTTCAGGAGTCGGCACATGGGCACCGAGACCACGTTCCAGCGCATTCCGTCGTTCGAGACGCATCCGAGCCGCTACCGGCACTGGAAGCTGGCCGTCGACGGGGCGGTCGCCACCCTCACCCTCGACATCGACGAGAGCGGCGGCCTGCGCCCCGACGACTACGTGCTCAAGCTGAACAGCTACGATCTCGGCGTCGACCTCGAGCTCCAGGACGCGGCCGATCGCATCCGCTTCGAGCACCCTGGCGTCCGCGCGGTCGTGGTCACCTCGGGGCAGCCCCGCGTGTTCTCGGCCGGCGCGAACATCAAGATGCTCGCGAGCAGCACGCACGGCTTCAAGGTGAACTTCTGCAAGTTCACCAACGAGACGCGCGTGCACCTCGAGGAGGCCACCCGCGACGCCGGGCAGGTCTACATCGCCGCGCTCAACGGCACCGCGTCGGGCGGTGGCTACGAGCTCGCGCTGGCGTGCACGTCGATCTACCTGATCGACGACGGCTCCTCGGCGGCGTCCCTGCCCGAGGTGCCGCTGCTCGGCGTGCTCCCGGGCACCGGCGGGCTCACCCGGCTGGTCGACAAGCGCCGCGTCCGCCGCGACATCGCAGACGTGTTCTGCACCAAGGCCGAGGGCTTCCGCGCGCGTGACGCGGTGAAGTACGGCATCGTCGACGGCTCGTTCCCGCGCAGCCGCTGGGACGACGGCATCGCCGAGATCGCCAGCGAGGCCGCGGCGCGCCACCCCGCCCGCAGCGCGCGCGGCATCGCGTGGAAGCCGCTCTCGGTCGAGGTCTCGGAGGACGGCGACACGCGCAACTACACCTCGGTCACGCTCGCGGTCGACAGCGAGACCCGCGTCGCCACGCTGACGGTGCGCGCGCCCACCTCCCCGCCGCCCGCCACCGCCGACGCGCTGCACGAACTGGGCGTCGACGCCTGGTGCTGGCGCGTGTGGCGCGAGGTCGAGGACGCGCTGCTGCACCTGCGGTTCAACCACGACACCGTCGGCCTGATCCTGCTGCGCGCCGAGGGCGACGCCGACGCGGTGCTCGCGTGGGACGCGGCGCTCGCGTCGTTCGCCGGCGCGTGGGTGGCCGACGAGGCGCTCGCGTTCGCGGGGCGCGTGCTCCGCCGCCTCGACAACACCTCGCGCACGCTGTTCGCGCTGATCGACGAGGGCTCGTGCTTCGCGGGCTCGCTGTTCGAGATCACGCTCGCCGCCGACCGCTCCTACATGCTCGAGGACGACGACGGCGAGGTCGCGGTGCAGGTCACCGACGCGTCCGCCGGGAAGTTCCCGATGGCGACCGGCCTCACTCGGCTGCAGTGCCGGTTCTACGGCGCGCCGCAGCAGGTCGACGTCGTGCTCGGTCACGGCGCGCCGATCGACGCGCCCGAGGCGTTCGACCTCGGCCTCGTCACGCTCGCGCCCGACACGATCGACTGGGAGGACGAGATCCGCATCGCCATCGAGGAGCGCGCGAGCCTGTCGCCCGACGCGCTCACCGGCATGGAGCAGAACCTGCGCTTCGTCGGCGCAGAGACCTGCGACACGAAGATCTTCGGCCGCCTGTCCGCGTGGCAGAACTGGATCTTCCAGCGCCCGAACGCCGTCGGCGACCACGGCGCGCTCACGCTCTACGGTCACCCGGAGCGTCCGCAGTTCGACTGGCGCCGCACCTGACGAGCGCAGGTTACGCCCAGGAATCGCCACCCTGTCGGAGGTCTTGATGAGCATCGACTACCAGGAGCGCATCCCGAACAACGTCGGCTTGTCGTCCGACAAGCGGCTGCAGCGCGCGCTCGAGAAGTGGCAGCCGGCGTTCCTGGACTGGTGGAAGGACATGGGGCCCGAGGGCTTCCAGGCCGCCGACGTCTACCTGCGCACCGCGATCTCGACCGAGCCGGGCGGGTGGGCCAACTTCGGCCACGTCCGGATGCCCGACTACCGCTGGGGCATCTTCCTCGCTGACGCCGAGCCCGACCGCAAGATCGGCTTCGGCGACCACCTCGGCGAGCCCGCATGGCAAGAAGTGCCGGGCGAGTACCGCAACAT
>CAYQSE010000025.1:30981-39287 GCA_964419905.1 uncultured Enterobacteriaceae bacterium | reverse complement strand
CTCGATGAACTCGATCAGCCCGCGGTTCGCGACGTTGAACTCGCCGTCGAAGTTGAACGCGCGCGGATCGCTGTCCGAGCCGTACTCGGCGATCAGCCGGTAGTTGATGTCGCCGGTCAGCTCCGTGCTGTCCTGGTTCTTCTCGTCCTTTGGCTGGAAGGTGCCGATGCCCACGCGATCCTTCTCGGAGAGGACGAGGCGACGCACCTTGATCCGCTTCGCGAGCTCGGTGAAGTCGCCGCCGACCTCCTTCATGGTCTGCCGGTACAGGAAGCGGCACACCGGGTTCAGGTCGCCCTCGATCTTGAGCGTATAGGGCGACGCGTACTTCTCCTTGAGGATGCGGTTGAGCTCGGCGAGCACGGGTCCGCGCGCCTCGTTCGGCAGCAGGCGCAGCGGGTCCTCGTTCATCGGGCTGTCGACGACCTGCCCGTCGGGCATCGTCCACGTGTAGGTGTAGAGGCGCCCGGCGTGCGTCTTGCTGTAGTGCTCGAGGCCGTGCTTGAGCAGGCGCGCGATCGTCGACTTCGACGAGCCGACCGGGCCGTGCAGCAGGATCACCCGCTTCTCGGGGCCGTAGCCGAGCGCCGCGGCGCGCAGCACCCGCACCAACTTCATCAGCTGGATGTCGATGCCGAACACGGCGTCGTGGCCGTTGTTGAACGGATCGTCGAAGAAGCTGAACCGCGCGATCCGCTTCTTGTACTCGGTGTACTCCGTCGCGCCGAACGACTCGACGAGGTCGTAGAGCCGCTGGTAGGCGTTGCGCGCGATGCGCGGATCGTCGCGGACCATCTCGAGGTAGTCCTCGAAGGTGCCCTCCCAGAGCAGCTCCTGGAACCTGGACTTGTCCTGATGGGCCTGGATCAGGGCCATCAGATCCTGGGACGGGCTCGGGTCTGGGTTCTGCGCGGGCATGGTTCTCCTGAACGGAGCCGGCGCGAATGCCTCTCGACGAGACGCACCCGGCGGCTTCCTTTCGGCGCGGGGTTCGGTGTGGGTCGAGAGAGCGGGCTGTGAGGTCGTCGGGCGTTCGGGGGAACGAGCGCCGCCTGCCCCGCGACGCCCTGCTGAGACTATAGCGCCTCTCGATCCGCACCGTCGTCGTGTTTTGCCACGGCGGCTCGGCGCGGGCGCCCCTCCTGCCTCCAACGACCCCGGAGCGGGGGGGCGTCGTCCCTGCGCGCGGCGATCACGGCGCGGGCGCCGTCCGGAGATAGAGCAACAGCGCGGCGCTCCCGACGAGGAACAGCGCCAGCGAGAACGAGAGCAGCACGCCGCCCGCGAAGTAGGGCCACATCACCCTGGGCGACCGCGAGGCACGCCCCGGCCCCGACGGACGCGGCGTGACGAGCGACTCCTCGGTGGGCGGCTCGCTCCACGCCGGGAGCTCCTCGGTCGGGGCGTCCGCGAGCAGGTTGCGCAGGACCGGCGCCGCGCGCTGCGGCGTCGCTGGGACGAACGTCGCCTCGTCGGTCGCCGGCTCGGGCTCGGGACCGCCGGGAACGAAGGTCGTGTGCTCCTCGACGCGCTCGGGGAGCAGGCCAGGGGGAGGGGCCTCGGCGGTCGGCTCGTCGCGCGGGATCTCCAGCGAGCCCTCGGTGAGCGTGCGTCCCCGAAGCGGCCCCTCCACGCCGCGCGGGACGACCCAGGAGAAGGCGCGACACCACCGCTTCAGCGAGTCCCCGCCCACCTCGTCGGCGAGCGCGTCGCACCGCTGCTCGACGTCGGCCGCCGAGGGTCGCTCGGTGCCGCGGTAGGCGAGCAGGGCGCCGAGCAGATCGGTGACCTCCACGGGTGCCGTCGTCCCCAGCTCGTCGAGGCAGCCGGCGAGGTGCGCGTCGTAGCGCTCGGCGCGCACCGCGATCCGCGCCGCCTCGCGCAGCCCGTCGGGCAGGAACCGCCGCCCCGCGAGGCTCTCGTAGAGCACCGCGCCGAGTCCGAACACGTCCCAGGCCGGCGAGGCCTCGCGCGACGCGAAGCGCTCGGGCGCCATGTACTGCATCGAGCCCACCACCAGATCGCTCTCGGTGCGCGCCTCGCGATGCGCGTCCTGGGTATAGGCGATCCCGAAGTCCAGCAGCTTGACCTGACCGTGTCGCCCGACGCGGATGTTGGTCGGCTTGACGTCCCGGTGCACGAGCCCGAGCGGGGCCCCCTGCGCGTCGGTGGCACGATGGGCGACGGCGAGCGCCGCCGCGACCTGGCTGACCACCTGCAGGCAGCCGCGCATCGACAGCGGCGGCTGGGCCCGCACGCACACGTCGAGATCGGCGCCGTCCACGTACTCCATGACCAGCGCGACCCGCCCGTCGAGCACCGTGAGGTCCAGCGCGCGCACGATCGTCGGATGCGCGAGGCGCGCGAGCAGGCGCGCCTCGTCGTGCAGCCTGCGGACCGCGTCGGTGCCCGGCGCGAGCTCTCGGTGCAGCACCTTGATCGCCACCTGGGTCTCGAGGCCACCCGGCTGCCGCATCTGCGCCGCGTAGACCTCCCCGAAACCGCCTCGTCCAAGGCAGTCCCCGATCACGAATCGGCGACCCTCACTCATCGGTCGGCACTCTACCCCGCGGCTCGAGCATCCGGGACGCTCGGCGGAGATCGCGCGCCCGCGTGTCGTCCGAGCGGCCCGCACGGCGGGCGCTATGCAACACGACGCGACGTGTCGGTCCGAGATTTGATAGGCTGGAGTGGCTCGGGGGGTAGGCCCTCGACCGGCGCGTGCCGAATCCTCGAGAAGGGGTCGTATGTCTGAGGCGGTGTGCAGCAAGTGCGGAGCCAGCACCCTGAAGTGGGCCACGCTGCGCCGCCACGTCCCGGTCGACGTGTACCAGTGCCAGACCTGCGGTCATCCCGAGATCGAGGAGGACTGGTACGCCCCGCTCCACGCGATGGTCGCCGGCAACTGCGTGAACTGCGGCGACCGCCGTGAGATGGACGTCTGCCGCAACTGCGGCCTGTCGCGCGAGGAGGACACGGAGGTCCACGACGAGCTCCGCCAGATGGTCGCGCCGACGCACAACCTGCTCAACGCCGCGCGCCAGGCCAGCCGAATCGGCCGGCGCCTGATCGCGTTGAAGCTCGCCACCGCCGCCGCCTACTCCAACGAAGAGGAGCAGGGGGATCGCGCGCGCGCGCTGCGCATCTGGCTGCTCTCGGCGATCGGCGAGCCGAAGTGCGCGCTCGACGACGCGAAGGCGTGGGTCGAACAGGAGCCCGACCCGTCCGCGCTGGCGTGGGCGAGTCTGGGCCAGCAGCAGAAGCACTCCGGGCTGGTGGGCGCGGCGGCCGAGTCGTTCCACCGGGCGCTGAAGAAGGACCCACGGCAGCACATGATCCGCGCCGAGCGCTCGCGCCTGCTGATGGAGATGGCGCGCGAGGGGCAGGCGGCCGAAGACGCGTGCCTCGTGCTCGAGTCGGACAACGAGAAGGCGGTCGAGCTCGCGCTGACCGTCGCCGAGCAGCTCTGCGACAAGTTCGAGGCGGGCCTGCGCGACGACGAGGTCGCGCGCATCCTCGAGCGCGCCGGAACGAACACCGAGCGCTCGGCGAACCTGCTCGCGCACCGCGCACGGCTCTCGGCGCTCGAGGGCGACGCGGTCTCGGCGAAGCGCGACCTGAAGCGCGCGCGCGTCATCGACGCCACCTTGCCGATCTACGATCGCGTCGACCGGCTGCTCAAGCCCCAGCGGGGCTCGTGGTGGAAGTGGTAGCCCTGCGCTCGTCCCGCTCGACGTCGGGCGACCCCACGCACGCGCCACGCGGATGGTAGGCGCGCTGCTCGACGCCCTCCCGCGCCCGATCGCCGAGATCGACGCGCGCCTGCTGATCAAGGCCGCGGGGCCCGGACGGATCCGTGACGCGGCGCTGACGCTCCACGCAGCGTGCCTCGCGCAACCGCGCTCGGCCGATGGCCTGCTGCGTGATGGTCTGCGCGACGCGCGCCACCTGCACTCCCGTGAGCGCCGGATGGTCGCCGACGGCCTGAACGACCTGCTGCGCGAGGGTCCTGCGCTCGAGGCCGCGATCGGGGCCACCGGACCGCTCGCGCGCTGGCTCGGCTGGCTGGTTCGCCAGGGGCTGCCGGTCGACGATGCGCGCGCCGCGTGGGGCGATCGCCCGGGCGACTTCGACGCCGCCTCCGATCTCGCCGGCGCGCTCGCCGAGGAGGTCGCGCGTCGGACGCCCGCCGCGGCTGCGGCGCTGGTGGGCGGCGTGTCCGAGGCGCTCGGCGCGCGGCTGGTGGACAGCCTCGGCGGCGAGGTGGGCGCGTTCCTCCAGGCGAGCGCCATCCGGCCCGCCATCGCGCTGCGCGCTCAGGGGATCCCGCCGGACGCCCTCGCCGCGCGTCTCGCGGACGAAGGGGTCGCCACCCGCCCCGGCGCGTGGTCGCCCTCCGCGCTGATCGTAGCGGGGCGCGCGAACCTCCTCGGCACCCGCACCTGGAGCGCTGGCGTCGTCGAGCTGCAGGACGAGGGGAGCCAACTGGTCGCCGAGGCGGTCGATCCACGTGGACAGGTCGTCGACTTCTGCGCCGGCGCGGGCGGCAAGACCCTCGCGCTCGCCGGTCATCCCGCCGTCGACCGCCTGATCGCGTGCGACGTGCGTCCCCGCCCGCTCGACGCGCTGCAGCGGCGCGCCGAGCGCGCCGGGTTGCCCCGGATCCAGACCGCGCTGCTCGCCGAGGACGGCCCCCTGCCCGGGCCGCTCGCAGCCCTCGCGGGCTCGATGGATCGCGTGCTGGTGGACGCGCCGTGCTCCGGCAGCGGCGTGCTGCGTCGACACCCCGCCTACCGGCTGCGCCTCGACGCACCCACGCTCGCGGCGCTGCCCGGGCTGCAGCGGCGCATCCTGAGGCGCGCCGCGCCGCTCGTCGCGCCGGGCGGGCGCCTGATCTACGCGACGTGCTCGGTGCTCTCGGAAGAGAACGACGACGTGGTCGCGTCCTTCCTCGCCGAACACCCCGCGTTCCGGCTCACGCCGCTCGCGGAGGTCCTCGGCGAGCGCGCCGCGGCGCTTGGCGATCCGTACCTGCGCGTCGCGCCCCACACGCACGGCACCGACGGCTTCTTCGCCGCGATCCTCACCCGCGCCGCATAGGCCCGAACAGCCGGTCGGCCACGTCGGAGACGGTCTGGAACTCCCACGCGCGGCCCACCCGCGTGCGACGAACCAGCCCACGCGCAAACAGATCCTGCAGGTCGAGTCGCGCGGTCCCGTAGGCGACCTTGTGCGCCTTCTGGTGGCTCTTCACGGTGACCACCTCCTCGGGGTGGCGCAGCGCGCGCTCGACCAGCGCGAGCTGCCGCTCGTTGAGCGCGCCGCCCGCGCGCATCGCCTGCTCGATCAACGTCGCCTGCGGGTGCTTGGCCGGCACCGGCGCGAGGGTCACCCCCGCCTCGCCCCTGAGATCGGGCTGGAGGAACACCGGCTGCGCGCCCACCAGCGGGGCGATCGCCTGCTGGAGCCCGTCGATCGCCTCCGCGAGCGCGCCCAGCAACAGCAACACGAAGTAGGTCGCGTCGAACCCGTCGGTGGTGGTGAACAGGAGCGCGCGCTCGTAGTTGCTCTTCTCGCGGCGCAACACCCGCGACAGCGGCAGGTGGTCGTAGAGGGGGTAGCCCTGGGACGCCATCGCCCAGTTGAACAGGGCCCGGGCGACGCGACCGTTGCCGTCGACGCACGGATGCTCGTAGGCGACCCACAGGTGCACCAGCAAGCCCCGCAGCACCGGGTGGACCGGCCAGTCCGGGATCTCGCCGTTCGCGAACGCGCACAGCAGGGGCAAGCGCTCGGGCAGCTCGTCGGCGATCGGCGGATCGAACAGATCCTCCCCGCGCAGCGCATAGACGACCGGCGCCTCGTGCGGCTGCCGCAGTCGCCCGGCCTCGCCGCGCTCGAGCGTGCGCGCGGTCATCGTGCGGTGGATCTCCATGAACAGCTCGGGCGTCAGCGGCTCGTCGGAGACCTCCCGCACCAGCTGCAGCCCATCCCAGGTGTCCGCCACGATCCGCTCGCTGCGCGTCCTCGGCTGCCGCCCGCTGGACAGCAGGGCGCGGGCCTGCTCGGCGCCGATCGCCGCGCCGTCCATCTGCGCGGACGAGATCGCCTCGTCCATCAGCGCGCGCTCGCGGTCGTCCTCGCCGAGCGCCCGCGCCGCGACGGCGCCCTGTCCGCGCGTCTCGTCGTCGAGCCGCTCGAGCGCGGCCTCGATGCCCGGCAGCAGCGAGAGGACGAACGCATCGCCGTCGCGCGCCCGGAGCGGCAGCACCTGGTAGAGCGGCGACCGGGCGAGCTTGATGCCCAGCCACCACTCCTCGCGGGTCAGCCCCTCGGGCGGCACGCGGTGACGCAGGTGGTCCCAATGAAGATAGCGACCGTCTGGGGTCGCGCCGCCCGCCAGCTCCGCGACGCGACGGTGCGCGCCCGAAGCCACGTAGGACGGGAGCATCCGCTGAATGTCGGGAGGGGTTGCCTGGAGCCGCATGCCGGGACGAGCATAGGCGATCCCGACCGCACAGGGCAGGGTCGCCCGCTGCGAGCGCGCTCGATCGTCAGCGCACGCGGACCCACGTGCCCAGCTCGCCGGGCCCCGGAGCGACCTCCAACCACCCGGGCGGCGCGGCGGGCTGGATACGGTCGAAGATCCATGCCGCGTCGCGCGGCGCGAGGTTCACGCAGCCGTGGCTCGCCGGATGTCCGAAGCCCCAGTGCCAGTACGCCCCGTGCAGCGCGTACATCGGGCGGAAGTACGCGGCCCACGGGACCGCCTCGACGTGGTAGGGCTCCGCCGCCGTCTCCCTGCTGCGCATGTCGGTCCACGCCTTCTTCAGGTAGATCCGGTTCAACCCGAGCGGGGTCGGCGTCCTGGCGAGCCCGGTCGAGACGAGCGCCGTGTAGATCGGGACGTCACCCTGCAGCACGCCCAGCGTCTGCGTCGCGCGGTCGATGTCCACCCAGAGCGCGTCGGGGGCGACCTCGTCGGGCCGAGGCCCCTCGCGCCGCACGCGGACGCCCCGCACATCCTCGACGAAGCCTGGCGTACTCCCGCCGACGACGCGCCACCAGCGCGGCGTGTCCGGCACCGGCACGACCTCGAGCGCCGTGTGGTAGGGGATCCGTGCGATCGGCGTCCCCTTGCCGTGGCCGAGCCGATCGAGCGGCACCGGCGCCCCGTACAGCGCCGCGCCGTCGTAGTCCACGACCCACGCGGCGTGCGCCCCCTCGGGCAGCGGGTACGCCACCAGATCGCGCCCCGCGAGGCGGCTGACCGGGAACACGTAGACCTCGGACTCCGGCACGACCCGACCCGCGGCGGTCAGGAACACGCGCCCGCTCGCGGTCTCCGCCACACCCCCGAACCGGGCGCGGCGACCCGCCGGGAGCGCGCCGATGGGTGCATCCCCGCGCTCCCACGCCGCGAGATCCGCCCACATGCGGCCGCGCCAGGTCTTCCACCGCCGCGCGTACACGAACGGCAGCAGGCCCTCGCCGGCGCGCGGCGTCGGGATCACGCCGGTGGCGTGGTACGCGTCGTAGTCGTCCGGGTGGGGCGGCTCGTACGCGATCAGCCGCGGAAGCTGCACGGGCTCGCGCTCGGTACGCACCGCGTGGTCGAGGCAGACCCACGCCGCCTCGCCGACCCGCCCCCAAAGCCCACAGCCCGGGCCCTCCGCCCCGTCGACCACCGCGAACGGCTCGCCGAGCACCAGCCGCCCCCGCTCGTCGGAGGTGTCATCGGGCGCCACCCGGACGCGCAGCACTGACACCGTGGGCTCCCATGCCCCCGCGACCGGGTTGGCGAGCGCGACGGACAGCAAGAACCAAAGGATCATCGGCGACCTCCGCGACGAGGATCCATGCAACGCATGTGCCGCCCGCCGAGGGTCGACGCACACATGCACGACGAACGCCCGGTCTTCGACAACGCGTCATCCCGACCCCGCGAGCCCCGTAGCGAGAAGGGACCTCACCCCACATCGATTCGATGGACGCCTGGGGCCGACGGCAACGCCCCCCGAGGACGGGAGGGGTCAGGTTGTTCGACCGCGACCTCTCAAGCCGTGAGACTCCTGCTCGTCGGCTACTTTTTCAAGGGGTCAGGTTGTTCGGATCAACCTTTTCTTCGTGCACGATGTTTCCACGGATCTGATGCTTCGTGCACTACGCATAGGTTGCACCGCACAACCTGACCCCAGCGATACAGATGGATATAGCCTCGTTATGACCGTCCCGGTGCGACAGATCGAACAACCTGACCCCCTTCAGGGGAGACCCGCTTCAGGGGATGACCCCCTTCAGGGGAG
>CAYQSE010000025.1:0-30881 GCA_964419905.1 uncultured Enterobacteriaceae bacterium | reverse complement strand
TGACCCCCTTCAGGGGAGACCCGCTTCAGGGGATGACCCCCTTCAGGGGAGGGCGAGGTCGATCTGGCCCTGGAGGCGGAGGAGCTCGGTCTGGGCGACGCGGTAGTCGGCGCGCGCCTTGGCGGCCTCGACCTCGGCGCGGAAGCGCTCGGCCCGCGCGGAGAGCACGTCGCGCTGGATCGCGCGCCCGACGCGCTCGAGGGCCTCCTCGGCGGCGAGCGTCTCCTCGGCGAGCCGCAGGTTGATGTCGGCGAGCTCGACGCGCCGGCTGGCCTGCTGCAGCACGCGGACCTGGTGCTCCACCTGGCCGCGCACCGAGCGCTCCAGCTCCTGCAAGACGAGCTCGGCTTGCTGCAGGGTGGCCGAGGTCCGCTGGGCCGAGCCACGCGCGGCGCGGTTGCCGAGCGGCACCGACAGCTCGCCGCCGACGGCGACGAACGGGAAGCTCTCGTCGCCGAACAGGCCGCCGACCGAGGTGCCCAGCGTCTCGGCCTGGCTGCCGACGCCGGCCGACGCGGTGGCGGAGAGCAGCGGGAGGAGCGCGTGCTTCGCGTAGGTGACCTCGGCGCGCGCCGTGTCGACGCGGCTGCGCTGCACCGCGACGTCGAGGTTCTGCGCGAGGGCGACCTCGACGGCGGCGGCCACGTCGATCTTCAGCGGCGGCACATCTCCGATCGGCGTGCTCGGGCGCACCTCCTGGCCGGGCTGGGCGCCCATCAGCAGCAGCAGGCTGTCGGCGGTCTGGGACGCCGTGATCCGCGCGGTGAGCAGCTCCTGCTCGGCCTGGACCAGCGCCGCCTCGAGGCGCGTTCGCTCGACCGGCGCGATCTCGCCCGACTCCAGGCGCAGTCGCCCGACGCGCAGCGCCTCGGTCGCCACCTCGACCTGCCGCTCGGCGATGTCGACCAGCTCGACCTGGTAGGCCCAGCTCCAGTACGCGCTCGCCGCCTGCGCGAGCACGTCTTGCCGCGACTGCTCGTAGGAGAGCTCGGCCACCGTCAGCCCGTCCCGCGCCCGCGTGATCGACTGCATGTTCCACCCGATGGCGATCCCGCGCAGCAGCGGCTGGCGCAGCGAGACGCGCATCTGGCTGACGAACGCGTCCTGCACCGCCTCGGTGGGCGGGAGGTTGGGATCGAACGTCGTCTTGAACGTCGAGTTGTTGTAGTTGAGCCCGGTGCTGAGGTCGACGGTCGTGCCGGTGGGCAGCGTCGAGTTCAAGCCGACGCCGAAGTCCCAGGTCGAGCTGACCGAATCGAACGGAAATCCCTGGAAGAACCCTCGATTCTGCCGCCGCGAGTAGTCGACGTTGGCGCCGAGGTTCGGATCGAGGAAGCCGCGCGCCGCGCGCACGCTCGCGTCAGCCGCGTCGATCTCCGAGCGCGAGCGCGCGATCGTCGGGTTGGCCTCCAGCGCCGACTCGAGGGCCTCGCGGAACGACAGCGGGCGCTCGGCGAGGGCGGGCATGGCGAGCGAGACCCCGAGCAGCGCGGCGAGGAAGCGGGTGGGGCGGGACATGCGGACGACCTCCGGAGACGCGACGTGGCGACCTATTTCGCGGGAGCCGGCGGCGGGAGCCGGAGAGACGGATCGCGACGCACCCAGGCGACCCAGCGGCGCGCACCGAGGCGCAGATCGTCGAGGACGGCGTAGAGGAAAGGCACGAACAACAAGGTGAGCACGGTGCCCGCGGCGAGGCCGCCGATCACGGTGCGACCGAGCGGCGCGTAAGGGATCCCGACGAAGCTCGACGCGCCGACCGCCATCGGGATGAGCCCGCTGATCGTGGTCAGCGCGGTCATCAGGATCGGGCGCAGCCGCCGATCGCCGGCCGCGAGCAGGGCCTCGGTGCGCGCCATCCCTTCGCCGCGGAGCTGGGTCACCTTGTCGACGAGCACGATCCCGTTGTTCACGACGACGCCGACCAGCACGACCAGCCCGATGCCCGCCATCACGTCGAACGGGGTGTCGGTGAGCCACAGCCCCCACACCGCGCCGAACATCGCCATCGGCACCGTCGTGATCACGCACAACGGTAGGATGAAGCTCTCGAAGAGCACGCCCATCAGCAGGAACACGAACGTGACCGACAGCAGCAGCGCGAACAGCTGCGCGGAGTTGTCCGCCTCCTGCTCATCCAAGAACGCCCCGCGACCGAGCGCGTAGCCACGCGGCAGCGCCATGTCCGCGGTGCTCGCCTCGAACAGCGCATGGCCGCGCTTCAGCGTCACGTCGCGCGCCAGGTCGACCGTGACCTCGGTGCTGGTGCGGCGGTCCACGCGCCGGATCGAACCCGGACCACGGGTGACCTCGATGTCGGTGAGCGCGCGCAGCGGCACGCTGCGGCCGGTCGCTGGCGACCACACCGGGAAGTCACCCAGCGTCTCGATGCTCTCGCGGTCCTCGAGCCGGAACCGCGACGCGACGTCCACCTCGCGATCTCCGAGCGTGAGCGTGCCGAGCGAGCCGCCTCGCATCGCGTAGGCGACCGTCTGCCCGACGCTGCTCGCGCTGACGCCGTAGCGCGCGAGCTGATCTCTGCGGGCGACGAGGTGGATCTCGTCGGCGCCGTCGGTGGTGATGTCGACATGCGCACCGAGCACCTCGGGGTGCGCGCGCATCCGCCGCGCGATCTCGTCGGCGATCTCGCGCAGCGTCGTCATGTCCTCGCCGTAGACCGGCACCGAGAACGAGTCCTTCGGGCCGCGACCGGTCTCGTCCCACCCGACCGAGGCGACCACGCCGGGCACGTCGGCGGGCAGGAGCCGCCGCACCGCGCGGATCACCTCGGCCCGATCCGGACCGCCGGGCTCGAGGTAGACCCACATCCGCCCCTCGAACTCGCCGTCCGCGAGCCGGCTGCGGTACACCCGTACGCCCCACTGCGCCTTGTGGTTCTCGACCAGATCCTCGAGCAGCCGCACGATGGCGTACCGACGCTCGATGTCCGCCTGACGCGGCACCGTGTAGCGCACCATGAAGTCGTTGATGTTGCCCTGGCCCTCGGCGGCGCACTCCACGCCGCGCACCGGCACCACGATCGTCAGCAGACCGATCGCGAGCAGTGCCGCCGTGGCGTCCGCGCGATGCCGCAACACCCAGCCGAGCAGGCGCCGATAGCCGCGCGCGACCCAGGCCACCCACGCCGGATCGGGGCGGACCTGGGCCCTGCCGACATACCGGGTCGCGAGCGGCGCGAACGCGAGCGCGACGAGCAGCGACGCGCCGAGCGCGAAGATCACCGGGAAGCCGATCACGCCGAGGAAGAAGCTGAAGTTCCCGTCGTCGGTCATCAAGATGATCGGGAGGAACACGACCATCGTGGTCAGCGTCGACATCACGATCGCGAGGTTGACCTCGGCGGTGCCCTCGACGGCCGCGGCACGCACGCTCGCGCCCTCGGCGCGGCGCCGGTAGATCGTCTCGATCACCACGATCGCGTTGTCGACGACCATGCCGACCGCGAGCATCAGCCCCATCAGCGACAGCACATTGAGCGAGTCGCCGCGGAAGTACAGCACGCCCACCGTGATCAGCAGCGAGAACGGAATGCTCGCCGCGATCAGCAGGGTCATGCGCCACTCGCGGAGGAACGCGAACAGGATGATCACCGCGAACAGGCCGCCGGTGAGCGCGGTCCACTGCAGCGTGTCCAGGCTGTCGCCGATGAACTCCGCCTGGTTGAACAGCACGTGGAACCGTGCGCCCTCGGTGCGCGGATCCTCGCTGAGCTCGTCCAGCGCCGCCGCTACTGCAGCCCCCACCTCGATCGTGTTGCCCGACGACTCCTTCTTCACCGCGATCACCGCGCCCTGCGCGCCGTCCACCCGGTTGAAGTCGAGCGAGTACGCCGAGCGGAGCTGCACATCCGCGATATCCGCGAGCGTGACCCCGTCCTTGACCGGGTAGCGCCGCAGCGTGTCGACATCCTCCATGCGCGCGAGCGAGCGCACATAGAGCTCGCGCCCGCGGTCCTCCACGCGTCCACCGCTCATCTGGAAGTTGTCGCCCATCAGCCGCGCCTGCAGCGCGCCGAGATCGACCCCGTGCGAGAGCACCTTGTCGCGGTGGTAGTCGATGTACACCGCGCGCTGCGGCACGCCCCACAGGTCGACCGACGCGACCCCCTGCAGCCGCTCGAGCCGCGGCTGCACCACGCGCGAGAGCACGAAGTACGGATCCTCGAGCGACTCGGGGATCGACACCGCGGCCCACACCACCGGCTCGTCGTCGGGGTTGTACTTGAACACCCCGTAGCGCTCGACCTCGGTGGGCAGGTCGGGCATCGCCCGCTCGAGCCGATCGACCACGTCGTTGTACGCGCCGGTCATGTCGACGCCCTGGGCGAACTCGATCGAGAAGCTCGCCGAGCCGCGCCCGGCCCGGCTGGTCAGCCGGTTGATCCCCGACACGGTCCCGAGCTGCGCCTCGATCGGCCGGACGACGTCCTCGTCGGTCTCCTGTGGGGAGCCGTTCGGGTAGGGCACCCACACCCAGAGCTGGTTGATCTCGAAGCCCGACGGCATGAGCTGCAGCGGGATCCGCCACCACGCGATCAGCCCGATCACGATCAGCGCGACGAACGCCATCAACATCGTGACCGGCCGATCGTAGGAGAGCACCGGCAGCCAGCGCCTCACGGCACCACCCCGACGCCAGCCGGTGCGACCACCGCGCGGCGCCGCGGACGGGTGACCACGGCATACGCCGCCGGGATCACGACGAGCGTGAGCAGCGTCGACGAGGACAGCCCGCCGATCACGGTGACCGCGAGCGGCTGCTGGATCTCGGCGCCCGACCCGATGCCGAGCGCCAGCGGGAACAGCCCGAGCACCGTCGTCATCGTCGTCATCAGGATCGGGCGCAGCCGCAGCGCCGCCCCGCGCCGGATCGCGTCGAGGCGCGCCAGCCCGTCGTCGCGCAGCCGGTTGATCGTGTCGACGAGCACGATCGCGTTGTTCACCACCACGCCCGCGAGCACGATCATCCCGATGAACACGACCACGGAGACCGGCAGTCCGGCGGCGGCGAGCCCCATCACCACGCCGATGAGGCCGAGCGGCACCGAGAACAGGATCACGAACGGGTGCAGCAGGTTCTCGAACGTGCTCGCCATGATCACGTACACGAGGAACACCGCGAGCAGCAGCGCGAAGCGAAGCGAGCCGGTGGAGCGCTGCATCTCGGTGGACTGCCCGGCGATGGCCCAGGTGAGATCGGCGGGCAGCGCCATGCCGTCGAGGGTGGCCGCCAGGGCGCGCGACACGCCGCCGAGATCGAGGCCCTGCACGTTCGCGCTGACCACGACCGCGCGCTGCTGGTCGACGCGGCGGATCTCGCTCGGACCCTCCGCCTCCTCGAGCGCCGCGACCGCAGCCAGCGGGATCGGCGGCGTCAGGCTCGGGTTCACGTTGAGCCTGCGCAGCTCGGCGAGCCCCGCGCGATCGGCGTGCGCGAGCTGCACCCGAAGGTCGATGCGCTCGTCGCCGCGGCGCATCTGCGTCGCGTCCACCCCCTGCACCTTCTCGCGTACCCGCCGAGCCACCGTCCCCGGATCGAGCCCGAACCGGGCGAGCTGGTCCCGGTCGTAGCGCACGCGCACCTCAGGGTGTCCACGCAGCAGGCTGCTCTGCACATCGGTGAGCCCCGTCACCGTCTCCATGCGCGCGGCGACCCGATCGCCGGTCTCGCGCAGGACGTCGAGATCCCAGCCGAAGATCACCACCTCCACGGGCCGCTCGACGGTGAACAGCGAGGGCCGCGACAGCGTGAGCTCCAGCTCGGGCGCGACCGCGACGATCGCGTCACGGAGCTCTGCCATCACCCGCGCCTCGCGCGTCACCGGGTCGCCCCCCTCAGTCAGGCGCACCCGCATGCGCGCCGAGTGCGGGCCCTCGTGGGCCTCGGCGTCGGCGCGGCGATCGGAGCCGATGCGGGTGTACACCGCGGCCACGTCGGGGTGACGATCGACGACCGCCTCGGCACGCTGCACGACCTCGATCGTCCGCCCGAGCGGCGTGCCGACCGGCAGCGCCACCTCGATCGCGAACCGCCCCTGGTGCACCACCGGCAGCAGCTCGATGCCGAGCGCGGACGTCGCACGCACCGATCCGGCGAACAGCAGCGCGGCGAGCGCGAGCACCAGCCCGGTCCGGGCCAGCGTCCACACGAGCGCGCGCTCGTAGCGCCGCGCGAACAGCGCGTAGCCGCGGTGGAAGACGTCCGCGACCCGCATCGCGAGCCCGCCGCCGCGCCCGAGCACCACGCCGCCTGCGCGTGCGCCCACGCGGGCGACCACGGCGCTCCCGCCGCCTCCGACCACCAGCACCTGCGCGACGAGCACGCGCCCCACGAACAGCGCGACGAGGTAGGGCGCCGCGAGCCAGCGCCACCACCGTCCGCGCGACGCCTCCAGGCCCTGGCGCAGCGCGTCCGTCGGCCCGACCGCGACCGCCTCGACCGCCGCCCGCCCAGGTGCGTCGGCGTCGAGGAACGCGAGCGCGCCGTCCGCGTCCGACACCTCGTCGGCCCGCGTCGGCTCGAGCGCCGCGAGCGTCGGGACGACCACCAAGGCGACGACCAGCGACGCGAGCAGCGACGCGACCACCGCGAGCGAGAGATCGCCGAACAGCTCACCGGCGACGCCCTCGACGAACGCGATCGGGAAGAACACCGCCACCGTGGTCAGCGTCGACGCGACCACCGCCGCGGCGACGTCCGCCGTGCCTCGGATCGCCGCGTCCACCCGCTCCATCCCCTCGTCGCGCCACCGCTGGATGCTCTCGAGCACGACGACCGCGTTGTCGACGAGCATGCCCACGCCGAGCGCGAGCCCGCCGAGCGACATCAGGTTCAGCGTGACCCCCCCGAGGTAGAGCGGCGCGAACCCGCACACGATCGAGACGGGGATCGCGATCCCGATGATCCCGGTGGCGCGGAAGTCCCGCAGGAACAAGAACAGGATCACCACCGCGAGCAGCCCGCCGAGCAGGGCCGTGTCGCGGAGGTTGCTGACCGCGTCCTCGATGAACGCCGCCTGGTCGTCGAGGATCTCGAGCACGACGCCCTCGGGGAGCCCCGCCTGGATGCTCGTCGCGCGCCGGCTGCCCGGCTCGTCGCCGTCGCGCGCCGCAGCCGGTGCGCCCTCGCCGAGCAGTCGGGACTTCACCGCGCGCGCGACGCCGACCACGTTCGCGTCGGCCTCCTTGAAGATCTCGAGCTCGACCGCCTCGACGCCGCCGAGGTGGCTGACCACCTCGCGCTCGCGGTGCGTCTCGGTGAGGACCGCGACATCCGTGATCGGCACGGTCACGCCATCGTCGCGCCGGATGCGCACCGCCTGGAGCTCGGCGAGGCTGCGGTACTCGTTGAGCGCGCGGACGAGGAACTCGGTGTCGCCCTCGAGGATCGAGCCGCCCGCGACGTTGATGTTCTCCTGTGCGAGCGCCGCGCTGACCTGATCGAGGCGCAGCCCACGCGCGGCCAGCCAGTCCTCGCGCACGTCGATGCGGATCTCGCGCTGCAGGCCGCCGCCCACCCGCACCGCGGCCACCCCCTCCATCGCCTCGAGATCGCGCTTGATCTCGCGGTCGGCGATGTCGCGCAGCAGGTAGAGCCCCGCCTCGGGGCTCGCCGGCGGGTGCTCGGGCGAGAACGACAGCGCGACCCGCAGGAACGGATCGAGCGACGGATCGTAGCGCAGGATCAGCGGCCGCTCGGCGGTCTCGGGGAGCCACGTCGTCTGGAGGTTCTCGCGGATCGTCTGCACCGCGGCGCCCATGTCGGTGCCCCAGTCGAAGCCGAGCAGCACGTCGGACGCGCCGGCGCGCGACCGGCTCTCGATCTTCACCAGGCCGTCGAGCGTGGCGAGCGCCTCCTCGACGGGCCGGCTGATCTGGTGCTCGACCTCCTGCGGGGCGGCGCCCTCGAACACGGTCCGCACCGTGATCGTCGGGTAGGAGATGTCGGGCATCAGCTCGACGGCGAGTCGTTGGTACGACACCCAGCCGAACACCAGCGCTGCGAGCGTGAACATCGACACGGCCACCGGGTGGGTGACCACCTGCCGCACGACCCCTTGGAGGAACCCGCCGGTGTTCACCCCTCACTCCCCGATGGTTCGGGGGTCGAGGCATCCTGGTCACGACGCGCCGCGCGCGTGGCGTCCCGCTCGGCCTTCATCGCGGCGGTCAGCACACGCGCGCCCGCCTTCAGGTTCGACTGCCCGACCACGACGATCGGCTCGCCGGGCGCGACGCCCGCCTCGACCTCCACCCAGTCGGTGTCGATCAGGCCGGTCTGCAGGATCCGCCGCTCGGCGACGAACCGGGGCCCGAGGTCCTCGGGGGCCCCCTCCTCGGACTTCGGTGCACCGAAGCGCCAGCCCTTCGCCTTCTTCTCGTCACGCGCGTCATCCTCCGGGACGTCGGGCGCGGGCACCATCACGTACGCGATCGGCACGCCGTCCTCGTAGAGCAGGCCCTTTCGCGGGACGACCACCACCCCCTCGTGCCGATCGACCTCGAGCTGGACGGAGACGTACTGGCCCGGGCGCAGCGCAGACTGCCCGGGCGCGATCCCCAGCGTGACCCGGAACGTGCCCGAGGTGGCGTCGACCACCGGCGCGATGCGCACGACCTCGCCCTCGGACCACACCGAAGGGTCGTAGGCGGAGACGAGGCGCGCGCGCTGGCCGAGGGCGACCCGGGCCAGATCGCGCTCGGGCAGCGAGGCGACCACGCGCAAGACCGAGAGGTCGACCACCTGGAACGCCCGCTTTCCCCCGGTCGCGAGCTCGCCGATGCGGATGTCGCGGGCGGCCACCACCCCGTCGAACGGCGCGGTGATCCGCGTCTGCCCCTGCGTGCGCGACGCCTCGCGCGACGAGGTGCGGGCGGCGTCGTACTGGAACTTCGCCTCGGTGAGCTCCCGCTCGCTGACCGCGCCCTGGGCGTGCAGGGTGCGCACGCGCTCGTAGTCTCGGCGCACGCGCTCGAGATCGGCCGCCGCGCGCTCGGCGCCCGCATCGAGCGTGACGTTGTCGAGCACGGCGAGGATCTCTCCCTTGCGCACCGCGTCGCCCTCCTCGCGGCGCACCTCGACGACCGCACCGGTGGCCTCCGGGAACAGATCGGCCTGCGCCTCGGCCTCGACGATGGCGCTCGACACGAGCACGTCGGCGACCGACCCGCGCGCGACCTCGTGCACCTCGACGACGATCTCGGGCTCGGCGGCCCGGGCGCCCTCCCGACCGTCCGGATCGCTCGACCCCTCGCCGATCGAGGCGCCTCCGCAGCCGAAAGCGAGTCCGAACAGCGCGATCCTGAACCACCGCATCAGGTCTCTCCTGCAGCTTCGGGCTCGCTGTTCGAGCCGGCGCGCGCGGCATCCCGCCCTCTCCCCTACGCCGGACGTGCAGCCGAGATTGCGTGCACCGCCCGATCATTTGTAACGCTATGTCACACGCCGCCGCGGCGAGTCGGCGTGCGAGGCGGCGAGTGCGCCGTCGTCCCGCCCCTGCTAATCTCGCTCGTCATTGCGCGTGGAGCCCCAGGACATGACCCCCGCCGAGTCGGAACGGCTGCTGCGCCGCCTCGCCCGCGGGCTCGAGAAGCGCGAGGCCCTGCACAGCGGCGCGGCGCGCGAGGGC
The DNA here is from genome assembly GCA_964419905.1 of uncultured Enterobacteriaceae bacterium. Lineage (GTDB taxonomy): Bacteria > Myxococcota_A > UBA796 > UBA796 > JAFDJI01. The sequence goes on along the minus strand of CAYQSE010000025.1, from coordinate 21,232 downwards.
CTCGATCTGCACCTGCTCGAGATCGTCGGCCGCCTTCGCAGCCAGGTGCAGCAGACGCTCGCCGAGGAGGTCGAGGGGCCGCCCCCACGCTCGGCCGCCGTGCCCATCGCGCTCGCGCTGTTCAGTCAGCCGCACCTCGACACGACCTTCCTCGCGCCGCGGTGGCAGTCCACCGAAGACATGCTCCCGCTCACCCTGCCACAGCCCGATCCCCCGGTGGTGTTCCCCACCGACGCGATGCGCGCCGTGCTCGGCCTCGAAGACTGGGAGCTCGACGAGCTTCGGGAGGAGGTCGACCGCCGCGTGGGGTTCGCCCTCAAGCAGCAGCGCGCGCTCGACTGGCTCTGGCAGCGGTTCGACCAGCCGCACGCGAAGCCCGACGTGATGTTCCACGCGCTGTTCCCCGCCGCGCCGCGCGAGGGGCTCGGAAAGATCGGCTGGGTGCGCTACGGCGCACAGCTCTACGCCGTGGTCGATCAGCGCCAGCCACCGCCCCCCGCCGCGCTGTTCCTCGGATGGGTCGCGCCCGACGACGACGGACAGCTCGCGCCGCGCGGGGCGTTCCACGGCCGCTACGTCGACGAGGGACTCCGGGTCGCACTGGGGCGCGGGATCGGCGCGTCCGACACCGAGACGGTGGCCCTGCTCGACCAGATGGTCAGCCTGCTTCCCCGCCAGGGCTGTGCCGCGTTCCTCGCGCACGATCAGTGGCGCATCACCGGGGTCGCGGCGATGGCCGGTCTGGGGAGCGACTACGCGACGAGCGGATGGCTCGCGCGGCCGCTCGCAGCCAACGACCTGTACATCCGGGACTTCCTGGAGTTCAAGGAAGGTGCGCTCACGCTCAAGCGTGCCGAGGCCGCGTTCGACGCGTACGCGACCGAGCGATCCACCACGCTGCTGCATCAGATCCACGCCGAGATGCTCGCGCGACTCCTCCACGAGGATCTGACTGCGCCGCTGCGCCCGTCGCTCGACGACCTGTCCCTGTACGACCTCAGCCGTCACCTGCGACGCGTGCTGCGCCCGTTGCTGGAGTGGGCGGCGGCGCCAGAGACCGTCGCGCACGTGGCGCGGGTGTTCCAGGTCGACGAAGAGGCAGCGCGCGAGCAGATGCGCTCGCTCGCGACGGCCTGGGAGCAGCGCGCGCGCGCCGGTTGGTGCGGTGGCCCCACCCAGGACACGCCCGACACGGTGGCCGGGGTGCTGCTGATGCACCTGATCGGCGCCCACAACGGGCTCCGATCCGCCTTCCGCCGCAACATCGGTCGGCGCCTGCCGCATCGCGACGTGCTGCTGCTGTTCGCGGCACATCACTACGCCGAGGTCGGCGCGGGCCGCCTGCTGCGCGACCACCGGCAGGGGCGACCCACCACCGACCCGGTCGCGCGCTGGTTCTGGCCCACGTGGAAGCACCTGCAGACCGAGTCCGACATGGACCCGGAATCCACCTGGTCGGGCCCGAACCCGCTGTTCTGAAGCGCCGCGACGCGCGCGGCGCCGCGCTCACATCGCGCCGTACTCCGGACCGTTGCCCCCCTCGGGCGGCACCCAGGTGATCACCTGGTAGGGGTCGCGGATGTCGCAGGTCTTGCAGTGCACGCAGTTCGCGAAGTCGATCTCGAGCTCGTCGCGACCCGTCGCCTCGTTCGGGCGCATGTTGTAGACCTGCGCCGGGCAGAACCGGGTGCACGGGTTGCCGTACTCCTCCTTGCACGTCGTCGCGCAGATCTCGGTGTCGACGACCTTGAGGTGCGCCGGCTGCTGCTCCTCGTGCATCGTGCCGGAGTGGTAGACGTCGGTGAGCTTGTCGACGAGGTAGGTGCCGTCGTAGGCGATCGTGTCGCGGTCGGGGCTCGGGAGCGCGCCGCGATAGGCCGCCTTCTTCTTCATGTGCGTGTAGTCGGCGGCGAACTTCGGCGTGGCCGCGGGCGGCCCGAACATCCAGTTCAGCCCGCTCTTGACCAGCCCGCCCCAGAACCCGTTCTGGAAGTTCGCGTGGAACGCCTTCGCGGGCTCCATCTCCTTGCGGATCCAGCTCGCGTCGACCTTGTCCTTGTAGGACTTCAGCACGGTGGCGCTCGCGTCGCCCTTGACCAGCGCCTCGAACGCCGCCTCGGCGGCGAGCATCCCGCTCTTCATCGACAGGTGGATGCCCTTGATGCGGAACGGGTTCAGGAAGCTCGCCGAGTCGCCGATCAGCATGGCGCCGTCGGTGTAGAGCTGCGGGATCGACGCCCAGCCGCCGATCGTGACCGCCTTCGCCCCGTACTTCACCACCTTGCCGCCCTCGAGCAGGCTGTGGATGTACGGGTGCTGCTTGAACTTCTGCAGCAGGAAGTGGGCGTCCATCATCGGATCCTTCGCGTCGATCGCGACGAGGAACCCGGCGCACACCCGGTCGCCCCCGAGGCTGTACACGAACGAACCGCCGAACGTCTCGGTGTCGAGCGGCCAGCCGACGCTGTGGATGACGAAGCCGTCCTTGACCCTGCCCTCGGGGAGCTCGAGGATCTCCTTGACGCCGACCTCGTAGACCATCGGCTGGCTGTTCGCGTCGAGCCCGCGGCGCTCGATGACCTTGCGGGTGAGGTGGCCGCGCGGGCCCTCACCGAGCACGGTGACCGGTGCGCGCAGGTCCATGCCCGGCTCGAAGTTGTCCTTGAGCCGCCCGTCCTTGCCGATGCCCTTGTCGCCGGTGCGCACGCCGACGACCGCGTCGCCCTCCCACAAAAGGTCGACGCCGGCGAAGCCCGGGAAGATGTTGATGCCCTTCTCTTCGGCGATGCCGGCGAGCCACGCGCACATCTTGCCGAGCGAGACGATCGGCTTGCCGTGGTTGATCAGCTCGGCGGGCAGCCAGGGCGCCTTGATCTTGCCGCCCTTCGTCAGCATGACCATCTCTTCGCGCTCGACCCACCGCTCGACCGGGAAGTCCTCGCGCGACTTCCAGTCGGGGATCAGCTCGTCCAGGGCCTTCGGATCGACGACCGCCCCCGAGAGCTGGTGCGAGCCGACCGTGGAGCCCTTCTCGAGCACGACGATCATCGGCTCGTCGATGACCTCGCCCTCCTTCTCGCCGGCGCCGATGGCTGCGTTGTGCGCCTCGATCAGGTTCATCAGGTGGATCGCACCGGACAGACCGGCTGGGCCCGCGCCCACGAACAGGGCGTGGCAGGGCATCTCATCGCGCTCGATCATCTCGCCTCCAGCGGCTGGACAAGGGTCTCGGCCTAACACGCTCCGGCCCCCGGACCAGCGGTCGAAGGACTAGGCGGCGCCCGAGGGGGTGGCTACCCTGTACGGAGATCCGGGAGGTGGCCGTGCAGCCGAAGAACCTGTGGTTTACGGCCACCGCCGTGGCCACGCTGGCGCTCGATCAAGCGACGAAGATCTGGGTGGTCGCCACCATCGCGCCAGGCAGTCGCGGGCTCGAGGTGATCCCCGGGCTGTTCAGCGTCGTACACGCCCAGAACCCCGGCGCCGCGGGCGGGCTGCTCGGCGACTTCAGCTACCGGATCTGGCTGTTTCTCGGCTTCCTCGCGGTGGCCTCGGTGATGCTCGTGAACCTGCAGCGTCAGCTCGCGCCGATGCTCCGCTTCCAGCCCGCCATCCTCGGCCTGATCCTCGGCGGCGCGCTCGGCAACGGCATCGACCGCATCCACAAGCAGACCGTGACCGACTTCCTCCGCTTCTACTCCGAGAACCCGGGCATCGAGGCGGCGCTGGCCCGCATCGGGCTGCCCGCCGAGTACCCGACGTTCAACGTCGCCGACATCGCGCTCGTGCTCGGTGTGGGGCTGTTCGTCCTCCACTACCTCGTGTTCGACGAGACGTCGGAGGCGCGTGCCACCTCATCGCCCGAGCAGTCGCCCGGATGAGCGGCGCGGTTGGCTCGTCCTCGCCTCGCCGGCTAGGGGAGCGCTTGCACACGGGGGCGCCGCCGTGAAGACGAAGGACATCTGGTTTCTGGTGGTCGCGTTCCTGGCGATCGCGGCGGATCAAGCCACGAAGATCTGGGTCTACACCCAGCTCCAGTTCCAGATCGATGAAATCCAGGTGATTCCTGGCTTCTTCAGCATCGTGCACGCGCAGAACCCGGGCGCGGCGCTGGGCTTCCTGCGCGACTTCGCTTGGCGAAACTGGGTGTTCATCGGCTTCACCGCGATCGCCGTCGGCATCATCGTGAACATGCAGCGTCAGCTCGCCGACAAGCTGCGCTTCCTGCCCACGGTGCTCGGCCTGATCATCGGCGGGGCGGTGGGCAACGGCATCGATCGCGTCCACAAGCAGACCGTGACCGACTTCCTCCGCTTCTACACCGAGAACCCGCGCCTCGTCGCGACGCTGAACGACTGGGGCCTCCCGTCGGAGTACCCGAGCTTCAACATCGCGGACGCCGCGCTGGTGGTGGGCGTCGGCCTGTTCGTCATCCACTACTGGTTCCTCGACGAGGGTGAGCTGGACGGCGCGAAGGCGGCCGAGCCCGCCGAGCCGACCGCGGAGGCCGGGCAGGGGCAGTGAACCCCTGGCTGCTGTACACCGAGCCGCTGCGGCTCCCGACCTACTTCACGCTGCTGATGATCGGGTTCTCAGTCGGCACCTTCGCGCTCCGCCGCGAGGCGCTTCGCGACGGCGACGCGCCCCGAGAGACGTTCGACGCCGCGCTGTGGGCGGTGTTCGGGGCGCTGTTCGGTGCGCGGGCCGCCGAGGTGCTGCTGGTGGCGCCCGCGTTCTACTGGGCGAACCCGTGGCGCGCGCTCTCACCGCAGGCCGGCTGGGTGTTCTACGGCGGCCTCGCGGGCGGCGCGCTCACCGTGGCCGCGTTCGCGCGCTCGCGTGGCGTCTCGGCGTGGCGACTGATCGATCGCTTCGCGGTCGCGACGCCGCTCGGGCTCGTGTTCGGACGGCTCGGCTGTCTGGGGGCCGGCTGCTGCCACGGTCGGGTGGCCGACTGGCCGCTCGGAGAGGCGATCCCGTGGGCGGTGCGCTACACCCGACGGGGCCGTGTCCCCGAGGAGCTGCTCGCCGTGCCGCTGCACCCCGCACCGCTCTACGCCATCGCGCTCGCGCTCTCGGTCTTCGTCGCCCTGTCGTGGCTGCGCGGCCGCCAGCGCTTCGAAGGCGAGGTCACGCTGGCGCTCCTCACGTTCTACGGGCTCGGGCGTTCGGCGGTGGAGGTGTTCCGCGGGGACGTGTCGCGCGGGCTGTACGCGGGCGGTCTGCTCTCGACCAGCCAGGCGATCGGGCTGTCCACCGCCGCGCTCGCCGCGGTCGTGTGGTGGCGGCGGAGCGCCCGATGAGGCCCATCGCGTTCCACCTCGGCGCGTTCCCGGTCCACACCTACGGGCTGATGGGCGCCATCGGCTTCGTCGTCGTCTCGTTCATCGTGCTCCGGCGCGCCCGCGCGCTGATGCTCAACCGCGATCGCGTCGTCGACGTGATCTTCTGGACCTCGCTCGCGGGCCTCGTCGGCAGCCGCGCGGTCTTCGTGTTCCAGCACGCCGACAAGATGGCCGGGCCCAGCGACTGGATCAACATCCGGGCCGGCGGGCTCGTGTTCTACGGGGCGCTGCTCACCGGGCTGCCCGTCGCGGCACTGCTGATGCGCCGCTACAAGATCCCGTTCTTCCCGTTCCTCGACATCATGGGCACCGCCCTGCCGATCGGGCACGCGCTCGCCCGACTCGGCTGCTTCGCCGCCGGCTGCTGCTACGGGGTGCCCACCGATCTGCCGTGGGGGGTCACGTTCAGTCACCCGCTCACCGACGCCCCGCACGACGTCGCCCTGCACCCGGTGCAGCTCTACGAGGCCGCCGGGCTCGCCGCGATCGCACTCGGCTGCCACGTCCTCTACACCCGCAAGCAGTTCCACGGACAGGTGATGGTCGCCTACCTGCTCGGCTACGCGGTGCTCCGCGCCGTGCTCGAGCTGTGGCGCGGCGACGCGGGCCGCGGCTTCTTCCTCGAGGGCCTGCTCGGGCAGACGCTCAGCACCAGCCAGGGCCTGTCGATCGTCGTCGCGCTCGTCGCGCTCGGCGTGCTCGTCTGGCAGCGCCGCCGCGCCGCGACCCGATCGAGCGCGGCGTAGCACACCGCGTCCGAGACGGGGAGCGGATCGCCCCGACGCGTCAGCGCGCGTCGATGCTGAACGAGACCGCGACCTCGCCGGCGCGGGCGTGGCTGGCCGAGAAGCCGCGGAGGCTCGCGCCGTCGGCCTGAACGTCCCCCGTCGGGAGCGACGCGCCCGCACCCGGGCGGGTCGGGCGATCCGTCGGCGCCGGCGCGCGCACGGCCGGTGGGGCGAGGCGGTGCAGGCCCGCGAGGTAGCCGCAGCGATCGGTGGGCGCCTCGGGGGCGATCGCGCTCGCGTAGGCGCTGCAGTCCAGCGCACCGGAGACGTCCGTGAGCCACGCCACCGGGGCGGCCGCGGCGATGACCCACAGCTTCCACGGGGCGACGTCCACCACGTGCCCGGACGGGAACGCGCGGTGCGGCACCGCGTCGGGGAACGCCGCCCACACCTCGAAGGTGAAGTCGCGGCGCTGCGCCACCACGTAGGCGGCCGACGCGCCGGGCGCGTCGAGATCGAGCCAGACCCGGTCGCCGGCGCGCAGCGGCGTGGCCGAGACGCGCGACGTGGCGGTGAACGGGACGAAGCGCCCGTCCGAGAGCGCATGCTCGGCGCCGAGGCGGGCGGCGAGCTGGATCTTCGACATGGAGTCCTCCGCGTGGGCGCCCGACGCATCGGTCGGGCGGGGATTCACACCATCGCCCGCGCCCAGGCACCCGACCAGCGCGGCGACCAGGAGGACGCGACTCAACGAACCGCCCGATCCGCGGCCATCATCGCGCCGTTCTGCACGTTGTCGAGGAAGTCGACCTGGGTGCCGAGCGTGTTGTAGTCGTCGATGACCATCGGCGGGAACCCGGCGCCCGTGACGACGCCCGCCGCGGTGAGCGGCGTGGTCCAGCTCGCCCAGACCAGCGTGATCTTCGCGTCGTAGGCCACCCGCCACACGTCCCACGCGATGTGCTCGTCGAGCTCCTCGATGTCGGCGACGATCGCGTCCCATTGATCGTCGAGCGCGGCCCACGCGGCGTCGATGCGCGCGCGCTCGGCCACCGCCTCGTCGGACAGGTCGTCCTCGGCGGGGCGCTGCGCGTTGAGCGCGTCGTACTGCGGCCGGAGCGCCTCGAGCTGTGCCTCGAGCGCGGTGTACCGGGGCTGCAGCACGTCGGGGCGCTCCTCCCGCGCCGCGAGGTGGTCGAGCAGGATCTGCTTGCAGTCCCGCGCGTACTCCGCGACCGCGAGCCCGCCCTGGCCCAGCAGCCCGACGTCTTGCTCGGCGAGCTGGTTCATCCGCTCGTCGCGGACCGCCTGGGCCGCAGAGCCCGAGTGGCACGAGTCCATCACGAACCGGATGTGCGCGCCCTTCGACGTCGCCTGGTTCACGATCGCGGCGACGTCGGCGTTCGGGAGGATGTCGTCCTGCCCCTCGTGCCCCTCCCAGGTGCCGACGAGCCCCTCCGGCGCGCCGTGCCCGGCGTAGTAGGCGAACAGGTCGTCGCCGGGGTTCGCGTCGGCGACGAGGCGCTGGTAGATCGAACGCATCCCGGGCGCGTCCTCGTCCTCGGAGACGCCGGTGCTGTCGTAGCCGCGCGCCGTGATCTCGCCCTCGAGCGCGCGCGCCTCCGGCCCGGGTGTCGCGAGATCGCTGATCGCGACATAGTCGGAGTTCGCCACGAACGCCGCCGATTTCTTCGTCTCGCCCTCGCCGCGGTTGGACTCGGCGTCGCCGTACTGCGCCATCGTCGCGTGATGGATCGGCTGGTCGGCGCCGGGCACCGAGAGCACCGCGTCGCTCATCCCCTCGAGGATCTCGTCGAGCGACTGATCGGGGTTGGCCTGCAGCCGGCCGATCAGCTCGGGGGTGAACGAGTCGTCGTAGGCGACCTCGCTGTTGGCCGCCGAGCCCACGACGATGGCGCTGCCCTCGCCGGGGTTGGAGCCGCCCGCGGTGCCGAAGACCGCGTCGCCGATCGCCTGCCCCGCGGCGCCGATCGCCTCGGCACCGGACTCCAGCAGCGCGGAGCCGCCGGCGATCATCTCGCCGAAGAACGCGTTGCCGGCGTCTGCGAGACCGCCGAGGAAGTCACCGGCCTGCTGGATCGGGCCGGGTGCAGCCGAAACCTGTGGAACGGGCTTGCGCGGCAGGGCGCGGCCCTCGGAGTGCATCCGCTTGCTCATGGGGGTGTCCTCGAGGAAAGAGGCACCTCGAAATTAGTCGATCCCTCTGTGATCTGCCACGGGAAACCCCTGGTCACGCCGAGGGTACACGGCCCGTGGCGAGCCACGCGAGGGTCGCCGGATCCGGCGCGAGGGCCTGCCACAGGGACCGCCAACGGATGGCTCGCGCAAAGCCTGCGAGCGTGCTCGCGAAGGCCTCTGGGCGCGGATCGGTCCACGCGGCAGCGACCGCGCCGCCCAGCGTGAGCAGCGCCGCGGACTGTACCGAGGGGAGCAGCGAGGCGAGCCGGAGGAACACCATCCGACGCGCCGTCTCGATCGCCCACGCCTCGCGCTCCGGATCGAGCATCCCCCAGGACGGCGGCGCGTTCGGATCCCAGCCCGCGCTCGCGCGCGCCAGCCCGGCGAGCGTGGTGCGCACCCCGTCGCCGGTTCCCGGATCGGCGAGCAGCGCGTCCCACGGCACCGCGTGGAGCCTCGACACCCAGCGCCCGGCGAACCCCGGCGGCAGGTCGGGACCGCCCGGTCGTCCGCCGCACAGCAGGTGCAGCGCGCCAGCGACGGTGCCACCCGGCGCGAGCGCGCGCACGAGCGCCGCCTCCGCGCCACGCTGCGCGTCGGCGAGCGGGCGACGCTTCGGACGGAACCGATCCGGGGTCACGTCGGGCCCGTCGCGCCACGAGCGCCAAGCGCTGGTGCAGCCCGGATCGATGCCCAGTCGTACCTCGGTGCCGACGTCGATCGCGACGAACGGGTACTGCTGGCAGGTCAGCGGCTTGTGCTCCCCGCCGAACGCGGCGTGGATACGACAGCGCATGTCGTCGTCGAGGAACACGCAGCGCCCCGCCTCGACCCGCAGCCCACCGTCCACGACCGGATCGCCCACCCCGAGCGCTTCCGCCTGCACGGCGACGACCGCGGCCTCGTCCGTCGAGACCTCGATCCAGTGCCCGGTGCAGCAGTGCCCGCAGCCGAAGCAGCGGTGGCGCGGCACATCCAGCGCGGCGAGCCGCGGCGACTCACCCACGGGCGAGCCACTGCATGTCGGCGGGTGTAGGCGTCAGGCTCTGCCAGAACGTGCCGGCCCGCAGCAGCCGCACCCAGGTCGCGAGCGCCGGCCCGAACCGGGACGGCTGGGGATCGACCCATGCGAGCGCGACCGCGCCCGCCAGCGTGAGCAGGGCCACGCCCTGCACGACGGGGATCCGCGTCGCGAGGCGCAGCCACACCATCCGCCGGCAGACCTCGACCGCGAACGCGTCCTCGCGCGCGGCGAGCGCCGGCCACGGCGGCGGCGCCGCGGGATCCAGCGACTCGAGCCGCTCCACCAGCGGCCGCAGCGCGGCGACGTGCTGCGGACCCGCGTCACGCGCCTGGAGCAGCACATCGAGGTGCATGGCGCGCAGCCTCGTGATCAACCGCCCGGCGAACCCGTCCGGGAGCCCGCCAGCCGGCTCCGTGCCGCACAGCCGCGCGAGCACCGCGCCCACCGTGGCGCCTGGCGCAGAGCACCACGCGACGATCGCGGCCTCGGCGCGGACGTCGCCTGGCTCGAGGTGGGAGCGGCGTGGCTTCCCGACCGCGTCGTCGAACGGCGGGGCCGTCTCCCAGTCGTCCAGCAGGTGAAACGACATCGGATCTACGCCCGCGCGCATCCCGGACTCGGTCTGCACCAGCACGAACGGAAACTGCTGGCAGACCAACGGCTTGGCCGTCGCGCCGAGCCGTGCGTGAATCAGGCACTTCTGGTCCTCGGCCAGGAACACGCACCGGCCGCCCTCCATGCGCAGGTGCCCATCGGCGATCGGCTCGGGCACGCCGAGCAGCTCGGCGAGGGCGACGAGGCGCGCCGGCTCGTCGTCCTCGAGCGCTACCTGGCCCCCCTGACAGCACGCGCCGCACGCCGTGCACCGGAAGCGCAGCGGCGAGAGGACCGCGATCTTCGCGCTCACACCGAGCCTCGGGCGAGCCACGTGATCGCCTCGCGGTTCGGGAACAGCGCGTCGCGGAACACCTGCGAGCGGATCGCACGACACCAGCCGGCGAAGGTCACGCCGAACGCGTCGCGGTGCGATGTCGCCCACGCCGCGGCGACCGCGCCCGCGATGGTGAGCACCGCGACCCCGGCCACCGTCGGGATCTCGGGCGCGAGCCGCAGGTAGACCATCCGGCGCACCGCATCGACCGCGTACGCCTCGTCGCGCGGCGCGAGCTTCGGCCATGCCGGCGGGGCGGCCGGGTCCCAGCCCCGTGACGCGGTGGCGATCGGCCCCAGCGCCATCCGGAGCTTGCGCGCGGTCTGCCCGCCCGCGATCACCGCCGGGAGGTCGACCGCGCCGAGCCGCTCCACCAGCCGCGACGCGAAGCCCGGCTGGAGCCCCCCGTCGGTGGGCGCAGGGTCGCCGGTGAGCGGCTCGAGCAGGCGCGCGAGCGTGAGCCCGTCCACCCCGCACAGGTCGACGATCGCCTCCTCCCACATCCGCTGATCGGCCTGGAGCAGCACCTCGCCGGGCATCACCCCCACGTCTTCCACCGAAGGGCCGTCCTCCCAGGTGGTGACGTGCGTGTAGCAGCCCGGGTCGATGCCCACGCGCACCGTGTCGTCGACCTTCACCGCGACCACCGGATACTGCCTGCACACGCGCGGCTTCTCTGCAAAGCCCACCTCGGCGTGGATCCGGCACAGGTGGTCGGCCCCGAGGAACGCGCACTGCCCCTCGACCATGCGCAGCTTGCCGCGCTCGACGGGATCCTCGACGCCGAGGCGCGCGCCGAGCGCGCGGATGCGATCCTCCTCTTCGCCCGCGAGCACGCGGACCCATGTCCCCTGGCAGCTTCCGCCGCAGCGGGTGCACGCGTGGTGTACGGGGCCAAGCACTTCGATCTGGGCGGACATCGCTCCCTCCGGCGGCGGCGCCGAGAGCCTACCGCGGAACGCGACGCCGTGGCCCGATCGAGCCCGCTTCAGCTCGGCTGGCCGCGCTCCCAGCGGGTGATCGCGGTGAAGGCGCCGGCGCCGAGCACGACGAGACCTGCCACCAGCACCCACGGCGAGACGTGGAGGATCTGCGGGAGCGTGACGTTCCCGTAGTCCCACAGCGTGAGGAACGTGTCGTCGATCACCGGGTAGAAGCGGGCGTAGGCGAACGCGCCGGCGAGCATGCCGAGGATGCCCCACCACGCATGCCGAGAGCCCTCGCCCGCCGCCGCGACGCCGGTGCCCGGGCAGTAGCCGAGCCCGACCATCCCGACCCCGAAGATGAGCCCGCCCAGCGCGACGCCCGCGAGCAGCGCCGGCTTGACCAGCAGCCCCTCGATCATCCCGAGCGCCAGCATGCTGTAGACGCCGACCGCCCCGACGACGATGGCGGTGAGCATCACCTTGATCACGGTGTGATCGACGAGCAGGAACTGCCCGACGATCACCGCGTACTTCGAGACCTGGCCCTTCTGGAACAAGAAGCCGAGCACGACGCCGACGAGCAGCCCCGCGAGCGCGAGCGGAAGTGGATCAACCCCGAACATGGTGGCGGCCCTCCTTGCCGAACAGCGCGAACGCCGTGGCGATGCCGGACAGGAAGAAGGCGACGAGGAACACCCACGAGCTCAGCGCGAGCTGCAGGCCCCCGGAGATCGCGTGCCCCGAGGTGCAGCCGCCCGCCATGCGCGCGCCGAACAGCAGCAGGACGCCGCTGACGAACGCCGCGGTGTAGCGGACCGCCTTGCTGGGTCCGAAGCGCCACGCCCACAGGCTCGGCACGCACTCGGTCGACCGGTCGCCCGACAGGCGGCTCGAGGCGAGCGCACCGAAGAACACGCCGATCACGAGGAAGAACTGCCAGTCGAACATCTTCGGACCGACCTTCTCGGCGGCGTAGTACGCGTTCGCGCCCTCGCCGACGACGTTGCCCGGCGCGAAGATCCCCTCGACCAGCGCGGCGACATGCACGAACGTGCCCGACGTACCGAGCACCTTGTCCATGGTCAGGAACGTCACACAGCTCAGCAGCCCGATGGCCACGCCGACGACGTAGGGGTTCCACTTTCGCGCCCGCAACGCGCCCACGATGGGGTTCGTATCGCTCACTTCCACCTCTCGACCTGCGGTCGCGGAACGCTCGACACGAGCGACTCCTGGATCAGGGAGCCACCTGCCCCGTGAGGTGTGACACTTTGCCGCGCTGACGGCTCAACGGGTCTCGGAGGAAGAAAACATGCCGCTCGTGCGCTGGGTGCTGCTCGTGTCGGTGACGCTGCTCACCGCGATGCTCTTCGGCGCCCACGCGACCGCCGCGGCACCTGCGGCCGCCGACGCGCGCCCTGGGCTGGTGTTCGCGCTCCGCACCGGGCCCGAGGACGTCACCGCGATGTCCAGCGCGTTCCGGCACGCGCGCGTCGCAAAGGAAGCCGGTCACGTCGGCGACGTCACGGTCATCGTGTATGGCCGCGCCGCGGTCGTGTTCGATCCGACGTTTGCGCTCCCCGCCGAGGTCCGGGACAACCTGAAGGGCGCGCGCGACGCCGGCGTGCGGATCGTCGCGTGCGAGACCGCGCTGAACAAGCACGGCATCCCGGTCGAAGCGGCCCGCCTCAGCGCCGAGGTCGTTCCCCAGGGCATCGTGGAGATCACGCGCCTGGTCGCCGCGGGGCACGAGGTTCTCTCCTACTGACCATTCTCGTCTTCTGCTTCGAAACGACTCCGAGGAAGCTCACATCATGATCCGCACTGTCCTGTTGTTGTCGGCGCTCGCCGCCTGCGCGCCGACCGAGACGCCCGCCCCCGCGCCCGCCGCGCCGCCCGCTCCCCAGGCCGAGCCCGCAGCGCCCGCGACCGCCCCGGACGGCGTCGGCTGGAGCGCGCCCGACGAGGCGTCCATCCCCGAGGGGCCCTACGGCGACTCGGTCCGGCGCGGCATGGACCTGTTCGTGCGCACCAACGTGCTCCTGCCCGAGTACGCGCCGGGCAACATCACCTGTTCGAACTGCCACCTCGAGAAGGGGCGCGCGCCGTATGCGGTGCCGATGGTCGGCGCCCAGGGGCGCTATCCGAAGTACATGGGCCGCACCGGCGCGGTGATCGGACTGCCCGATCGCGTGAACTACTGTTTCACGCGCTCGATGGCAGGCAGCCGGCTGCCGCTCGAGAGCGAGGAGATGACCGACCTCGTCACCTACATCGCGTGGTTGTCCACCGACGTGCCGGTCGGCGCCAAGCTCGAGGGCGACCACCTCCCCGAGGCGCCCGAGCGCCTGGTCGGTGACGCCGCGGGCGGCGAGACGCTGTACGTCGAGAAGGGCTGCGTGGCCTGTCACATGCCCGAGGGCGGCGGTGTCCGGGGCGCGTTCCCGGCGCTGTGGGGCCCCGAGTCCTACAGCATCGGCGCGTCGATGGCGCGCGAGGAGCGCGCCGCGTCGTTCATCCGGCGCTTCATGCCGCAGACCGCGCCCGAGTCGCTGAGCTGGCAGGAGGCGTTCGACCTCTCCGCGTTCATCAACGGCAAGCCGCGCCCCGACTCCCCTGCGAAGTCCGACGACTGGCCGCAGGGCGGCGCGCCCGTCGATGTGCCCTACGACACCGCCGGGCACACCGCCTACAAGCCGCCGCCGGTGTTGCCGCGCGCGAACCCCGAGCTCGCGGTCGTGCCGAAGCCGCCCAAGGTGGGGAAGGTCCAGTGAGCGAGCCAACCCGCCGAGGGCTGTTGACCGGTCTCGCGGCGGGCGCGGTCGGCGCCGCCGTGGGCCTCTCGCGCGCGGCCGAGGCGGCCATCCCGCCGGACGCCACGAAGGTGCTCGGGCAGGGCGTGACGCCCACCGCGCTGCGCTCCCCGTTCGAGGAGCTTCAGATCTCGCCGACGGGCATGGTGAGCGCGACCGCGTTCTCGCCCATCCAGTCGTTCGTCGGCACGATCACCCCCACCGACCTCCAGTTCCAGCGACACCACGGGGGCATCGCGCACATCGATCCCTCCGCCTACAAGCTGCTGATCCACGGCCTGGTCGAGCGGCCGACCGTGCTCTCCCTCGACGAGATCAAGCGGTTCCCACCGGTCAGCCGGGTGCACTTCCTCGAGTGTGCGGGCAACGGACGTCGCGCGTACCGTGAGCCGACCCCAGACTTGATCCCGCAGCGCGTCGACGGGCAGGTGTCGAACGTGGAGTGGACGGGTGTGGAGCTTCGGCGCGTGCTCGCCGAGGTGGGGGCGAAGCCGAGCGGCACGTGGCTGCTCGCCGAGGGCGGCGACGCCTCGGTGCTCGCACGCAGCATCCCGATCGAGAAGGCGCTCGACGACGCGCTGCTCGTGTACGCGGCGAACGGCGAGGCGCTGCGGCCGGCGCACGGCTACCCGGTGCGCCTGCTGGTTCCGGGCTGGGAAGCGAACATGAGCATCAAGTGGCTGCGCCGCATCGAGGTCAAGGACGCGCCCACGATGACCAAGGACGAGACGGCGAAGTACACCGATCCGCTGCCGGGCGATCGCGCGCGGATGTTCAGCTGGGTGATGGACGCGAAGTCGATCATCACCCAGCCCACGCATCCGAGCCGCCTGACGCCCGGCTTCTGGCCGATCACGGGGATCGCGTGGTCGGGGCGTGGCCGCATCGCGCGCGTGGACGTGAGCACCGATGGAGGGCGCACCTGGACCGAGGCGACCCTGCACGGCACGAACACGCCGAAGGCGCTGGTGCGCTTCGTCCATCCGTGGACCTGGGAGGGCGGCGAGGCGCTGCTGATGAGCCGCGCGGTCGACGAGACCGGCTACGTGCAGCCGACCTACGCCGCGTTCCGCGAGGCGCGCGGGATCGGCACCGACTACCACTTCAACCCGATCCGGACGTGGCGGGTGGCGCCCGACGGCCAGGTCACCTTCCTCGCCGATCCGGAGGCCGCGTGAGCGCGTTCCTGGCCCTGTTGCTCGCGTGTGGCGAGCCCGCGCCGACCGTCCCCCCGACGCCCCCGGTGCGCAGCGCGCCGGCAGGCGACGTCGCCCGACCCGCCGACGTCGCCGCGCCCGCCGACGCCCCCGCGCGCGTGGGCCTCGGCCGCGCGGCGACCGCCGACGAGATCGCCGCATGGGACATCGACGTCGATCCCTCGGGCGCGGGCCTCCCGCCCGGCTCGGGCACGGTCCCGCAGGGGGCCGAGCTGTACCGCACCCAATGCGCGGCCTGCCACGGGCTCGCGGGCGAGGGCGGCGTCGGCCCGAAGGTGATCGGCAAGGAGCCCACGACCGGCTTCGGCGAGGCGTGGGAGGGCCACGTCCGCACGATCGGGAACTGGTGGCCCTATGCCACCACGCTCTACGACTACACGTACCGCGCGATGCCCCAGACCGCGCCCGGCTCGCTCACACCCGACCAGACCTACGCGCTGACCGCGTACCTGCTCGCCGAGAACGGCGCGGTGCCGGCGGACTTCGTCGCCGACGCGAAGACCCTGCCCGCGGTGAAGATGCCCACGACGATCCAGTTCGTGATGGACGACCGCGAGCAGGCCGCAGAGGTCCGCTGATCGCCGCGCTCCCCCCTGTCCAACGCCGCGGCGCTGCAATACGCGAAGCCGTCGTCGTGGAGGACAGGTGGGCGAGCGAGGAGCGGGAGGAGGTCCGATGCGCTGGCGTCGGATGCCGATGGAGGAGGAGGCCCCCGAGCAGTACGGCTACGCGCG
Organism: uncultured Enterobacteriaceae bacterium; assembly: GCA_964419905.1. Lineage (GTDB taxonomy): Bacteria > Myxococcota_A > UBA796 > UBA796 > JAFDJI01. Next base: position 5,315 of record CAYQSE010000025.1, on the reverse strand, counting down.
GATCCGCGCGAACCTCGCCGAGAGCTCGTGCGCGGACCTGCGGCTGTCCGATCTCGGCGTCGCGCTCGACGATCTGGTGCTGCTCTACGGCGACCACCGCGGTCACCCCGGCGCGCGCGCGCTGATCGCCGTGGACGGCGCCGCGCTGGCCGAAGACGACGTCTTGCTGTGCGCAGGCGCAGCGATGGCGCTGTTCGTCGTGCACGTCACCCTGCTGGGGCCCGGCGACCACCTCGTCGTCGCGCACCCGAACTACGCGACGAACCTCGAGACGCCGTACGCGATCGGCTGCGACGTGAGCGCCCTCGAGCTCCGCTTCGAGGACGGGTGGCGTGTCGACGTCGAGCGGCTCGCGGCGCTGCTCACCCCGCGCACGCGGCTGATCAGCCTGACCACCCCACACAACCCGACCGGCACGGAGCTGTCGCTGGACGCGCTGCGCGCGGTGATCGCCCTGTGCGAACGGCACGGGTGCAGGCTGCTCCTCGACCAGACCTACCGCGACATGAGCGAGGGCGCGCCGCTGCCGCTGGCGGCGGGGCTCTCAGAGCGGTGCATCACCGTGTCGAGCGTGTCGAAGACCTACGGCGTGCCCGGCATCCGGTGTGGGTGGATCGTGTGCGCGGACACCGCGCTGATGAACCGCTTCCTCGCAGCCAAGGAGCAGATCGTCCTTACCGGCTCGGTGATCGACGAGGCGCTCGGCTACGAGGTGCTCCGGCAGCGCCCCGCGCGGCTGCCCGACGCCCGCGCGCGCATCGCCGTGGGCCGCGCCGCCACGACCGCGTGGATGGCACGCTCGCCGCACCTCGAGTGGGTCGCGCCGACCGGCGGCGTCACCGGCTTCCCGCGGATCCGCGCCGAGGCCGGGATCGACGCCGACGCGTTCCACGCGCGCCTCCGCGACGCGCATGGCGTGTTCGTCGGCCCCGGGCGGTGGTTCGGGCTGCCGGAGCGCTACTTCCGCGTCGGCTGGGGCTGGCCCACGCCCGCGGAGCTGGCGCTCGGCCTCGACGCAATCGACACCGCGCTCGACGCCTCGCGCGGTCCCTGATCCACGCGGTCTCCGCCGCGGCGGGCTCGCACATCCGCAGCGCGCGACGCGTCCCGAGGTGCGAGGACCCAGCCGTTCCGAGTGGATCGTGGCCGCGCGTCGGGGGTATACCGCGGGCGTGGAGGCCTCTCATGCGGCATCTCTGGGTCCTGGCCGCGCTCGTCGGCTGCAGCCCGTCCATGATCCCGTTCAACCCGCCCGACGACACCGACGATGCCCCGGACACGGACGGCGGCGCCGACACGGACCCCGGCGGCACCGACACGGACCCGGGCGGCGGCTTGGACACCGGCGGCGGCACCGGCTCGGGCACCTGCACGGACGCCTACGAGCCCAACGACACCCCCGCCAGCGCGACGCCGCTCGCCGCCGGGGCGACACTCGCCGCGCGGATCTGCGTCGATGACCTCGACTACTACGAGGTCACCCTGCAGCCGGGCTGCTTCTACGAGGCCGACCTGACGTTCCGGCAGTCCGACGGCGACCTCGACCTCTACCTGGTGGACGACGCCGAGATCCTGCTCGCGAGCGAGACCGAGACCGACGACGAGTACCTGGAGTACTACCTCACCGGCGACGAGGACCCGCTGTCCGTCTACCTCGTCGTCGTCGGCTACCTCGACGCGACCGCGCCCTACACGGTTCGCAACCTCACGACCTCGTGCGTCTCGTGCACGGATGACGCCGCCGAGCCCGACAACACGCCCGCGGACGCGACCGCGTTGAGCCCGGGCGTACCTCGCGCCGGACAGATCTGCGTGGGCGGCCAGGACTGGTATCGGCTCGCCGTGCCCGGCGCGTGCACGCTCGACGCCAGCCTGACGTTCAGCCAGTCGCAAGGCGACCTCGACCTCTATGTCATCGACCAGAGCGGGGCGAGCGTGCTCGCGTCGGCCACCAGCGAGACGAGCAACGAGGCGCTGACGTACGCCTACGGCGGCGGGGCCGGCCACCTCTACCTGCTCGTGCACGGCTACGACGCGTCGTCCGCGCCGTACACCCTGCAGGCGACCTGCGCCGGAGCGTCGGTCGAGGTCGAGGTCGAGCTCGCGATCGAGGGCGAGCTCTACTACGACCCCAGCGACGGGAGTTGGCTCGGCTGGAACTCGGAGCTGTGGTACCGCACGTCCGACAACGTGCTGGTGTGCGACTACACCTGGGACAGCATCGCCGCGTGGCACTACGACGACCTCTACGGCGGCGACGCGAACGGCTGCACCGCGTGCGCGAACGTCTTCGAGAACCTGAGCTACGTCGGCGGCGTGTACTACGAGATCGCGCCCGGAACCTGCGCGGCGCTCGGCTATCCGGCGGTGGACAACCAGCAGTACACCGAGTGGATCGGCAACGTCGCCTCGATCGGCGGCTACGAGGACGTGTTCGCGTACCGCTCGTCGACGGGGTGGATGTACTACCCGGACAGCATCGCGGGCTGGCTCGAGGATCCGAGCCTGGGGTGGTACTTCACCTGGTTCGCGTGGACCGCGTACCTCGACACGTACACGCCGCCCTGACCCGCCCCTAGAACGGGACCGTGATGCCGAGGCGGAACGACTTGTCGGCGGGATCGAAGCCGACCTTGATCGGGACGCCCTTGACCTGCACGCCGACCTCGGGGATGAACTTGTTCCGGCCCCCCTGCAGCTCGACCGTGCCACCGCCGAACACCGAGAGATCCTTCAGATCGAGCTTGCGCGCGACGTGTCCGCCCACCTCGGTCTTGGTGCCGGCGGCACCTGTGGTGTGGTTGACCGTGCCGCGCACCGCGGTGCGCTCGTCCAGCCCGACCTGACCGAGCGCCGAGATGTCGTGCTGGTCCTTGGCAGCGTCGTACTGGTAGCCCAGCATCGCCTTGTTCTGCCCGTCGGCGTACTGCAGGTCGGCGCCCGCCTTGTACGAGGTGTTCTGAGCGCCGAACGCGTACTCGGCGTTCAGGTTCGCCTTGAGCTTGTCCTTGCTGTAGGCCATACCACCCTTCACGGCGCCGCTCTGGCCGCCGGCGCTGTCGGTGCGCGCCTCGGCGGCGAGCGAGGTGGAGAGGTTCGCGTCGTGTTGCTGGTTCAGCGCGACCCCCGCGGCCTTGCTGCCGTCGCTGGACGAGGATCGGGTGGCCTCGACCTGGTTCGCTCCGTCGTCGAACGCGGCGCGATCGCGGAAGGTGAGCACCGCGTTCGACGCGTCGTACTCCACGCCTCGCGTGGTGGTGGTCTTGCCGTCCTTGCGGGTGAGCGAGGCGTGCACCGCGGGCTTCTTGCCGCGCTCGCCCTTGATGCCCCCCTCGACGTCGCCCACGCCCGTCCGCTCCAGTCCCTTCACGCCCCAGACCTTGAGCCCACCGCCGTCGATCGCCGCCGAGCCCTCGACCCAGCGCTCCTCCCCGCCGACCCGCGCGGAGGCGTCGACCGTGGTGCCATCCTTGTCGTTCTTCACCCCGAGCGTGGCCTTCAGGTTGTCGGACTGGTGCTTGATCGTGGCCTTGATCTCCTTGAGCGCGATGTCGCGGAGGCTGCCCAGCTTGGCGGCGATCTCGGCGTCGGTGCCGTCGGCGAGGCCGATCTTCTGCTTGATCTCGGGGATCTCCATGTTCGCGACCACGGCGCCCGCGGCGGCGAGCAGTCCGATCGCGACCACCCACTCGGGGTTGGTGTCGACCCAGTCCGCCATGCTCTCGGCGAGCTTCTTGCCGCTGTCGCTCGCCATGTAGGTGTTCGCCGAGGGGCCGAACTGCGCCGCGAGCGCGTTCGAGAACGCCTGCACCGCGGCCGGATCCGCGCTCTCGTCGAGCTTGCCGAGCAGCCCGCCGAGCCCCTTGAGTCCGCCATCGACCGCCTGGCGCGCGACCTGGGTCATCGCCGCCTGCGTGAGGTGCGGTGCGACCGCCGCGTACACCTTGTCACCGAGCGCGGACCCCAGGAGCGCCTGGTATTCCGCCTTGCCCTTCTCGGTGCCACCCTTCGCGCGCGGCGTCTTCGTCGGCGCGGCGGATGCCGCGAGCGGATCGGCCAGGGGGTCGACGAGCGCGTCCTGGACCGGGCTCGGGCTGATGGGAGCGGCCTCAGCCTTCTTCGCCACACCGACGTTCATGGGGCCTCCCGACCTGCCCCACCATTCTAGCCCACTCCGCGCCGCGTCGCGCGGAGTGGGACATCACGCAGGGCCTGTGGCGGATGCCCCGCCGCGCGAGACGTTCACCGCGCGTGCTCGGCGTGCTCCGCGTCGTAGAGCGCGGCCTGGACCATCGCCACGATCCGGGCAACCGTGGTGCTCGTCGGCGCGCCGTACGCGCGAATCAGCTCCTCGTCGCCGTCCAGCCATGCGCCCGCCTCGAGGACTTCCCCCTCGGTCGGGTTGAGCGCGAGGATGCGGACGACCTCCAGATCGACAAGGTCCATCAGCTCGGCACGAACGAACGCTGCGTTGGCCTTGCGCATGGTGCCCTCCTTCAAGGCGCGGTTCATCCCGTGTCGATGCACGCGTCGTGCCACGCACGCCGCGCTCGCGATATCGGAAGGGGGCACCGCAGCGACCCGTCTGGAGGAGCCGTGCCCAAGGATCCCGCCCTCGACCCCACCGTGGCCCCCGCCCAGCTCACCCCGACCGACTGGCGCGCGCTGCTCGATCCCGTCGAGTTCGCAATCCTCCGCGAGTCGGCCACCGAGCGCCCCGGCACCGGTCGCTACCTCGACGAGGAGTCCCCCGGCGCGTACCACTGCGCCGGTTGCGGCCAGCACCTCTACGACGCCCGTCACAAGTTCCACTCCGGCTGCGGCTGGCCGTCGTTCTTCCAGGAGGTCGCACAGGGCGCGCTGACCACCGTGGTCGACAGCACGCACGGCATGGTCCGCACCGAGATGCGGTGCAGCCGATGTGGCGGCCACCTCGGGCACATCTTCGCGGACGCGCCGCACACGCCGACCGGGATGCGCCACTGCGTGAACGGCTTCGCGCTGCTCTTCGTGCCCGATGGCGAGGACCCCGCCGTGGTCCTCGCAGCCCACCGCGCGCGGCGCTGACGGATCCTGTCGGGACCCGACCGACGTCCGTCGGTCCGACACACGGACAAAAGCCACGTATCCAGCGGCACCGGGCTTGCTTCCCCAGCCCCGCGGGAGGGCGTATGGGCGCGCTCGGGTGGCTGTCGCTGGGCGTGTTGTCGGGGGTCGGGCTCGCGCCGTGGCTGCCGGCCGCGCCGTTCCCGGCGGCGCTGCTCGCCGTGGCGCTGGCGCCGGTCGTCGCGGCGCTGCGCGGCTGGGGTCCGGTC
>CAYQSE010000024.1:6885-40476 GCA_964419905.1 uncultured Enterobacteriaceae bacterium | reverse complement strand
CCCAGGACTGGGCCCAGACGGCGGTCGACCGCCCCGCCGACGCCCCGCTGCCGCCCTACACGCCCGTCCTCGACCCCGAGCCGCCCACCGACCACCTCTCGTTCGCGCTCGGCGTCGCGCTCGGTCGCTTCGGGCCTGACGGACAGGGCGTCCTCGACCCGTCCAAAGACGACCTGTCCCACGCGCTCCCGCACGGCGTCCTCTTCCTCGACGGCACGCTCGATCCCACCGACCTCCGCGACGACCTCGGACGCCCCGCCGCCGCCCCGCTGCACGCCGCGTGGGCCGCCCACGGCGCGGCGATCGGGTCCAAGCGCGACAACGTCCGCGACTGGCTGCGCCTGGACTTCTTCGGCGACGTCCACCGCGCGATGTACGACAACCGCCCGATCCACTGGCCGCTCACCTCGGCGTCCAAGACGTTCGTGGCCTGGGTCACCCTCCACCGCCTCACGTCGCGCACGCTCACCGAGGTGCTCGCGCGCCTGCACGACGTGGGCACCCGGCTCGACGGCGAGCTTGCCGACCTGCGCGCCGCCCGCGATGGCGCCGACGGAAAGCAGGCGAACGCTGCCGAGAAACGCCTGGCCCGCGTGCTCAAGTGGCGCGACGAGCTTCGCGACTTCGCCGCGCTGGTCGAGCAGTGCGCCGAGCGCGGCGCCCCGCCCACCGACCCGAGCCCCGCCAAGTGCAAGCCCCGCGAGGTCGACGCCCGCTACGATCCCGATCTCGACGACGGCGTGATGATCAACAGCGCCGCCCTGTGGCCGCTCCTCGAGCCCCAGTGGAAGGACCCGAAGAAGTGGTTCGCCGAGCTTAGCCAGGCCAAGGGCCGCAAGGACTACGACTGGTCGCACCTCGCCCGTCGCTACTGGCCCGACCGCGTCGAGGAGAAGTGCCACGACGACCCCAGCCTCGGCGTCGCCCACGGCTGCTTCTGGCGCCTGCACCCGGCCCGCGCCTGGGCCTGGGAGTTACGCCTGCAAGACGAGATCGCCCCCGACTTCCGCATCGACGAGCCCGACGCCGCCGCCCACCGCGCAGCCTACCTCCGCGACCACCCCGACGACGCGCTCGCCGCCGTCGAGAAGGAGGCCACCCGCCGCGTCGGCCGCGGCAAGTCCCGCCGGCCCGTCCCCGCCCTCACCCTGCTCGAGCCCGGCCTGTGGTCCGCCCACGCCGCCGACTGCTGGGCCCTCGAAGAGCGCGTCGCTACCAAGCAGGGCGCCCCCTTCCACCTGCGCGCCCCCGACGAGCCCGAAGCCCGCGCCGCCCACGAAGCCGCCCACCCCGAAGCCCTCGCCGCCCGCGCCGCCCTCTTCGCCGACCTCCGCCCCGACCCGAGCCTCTTCACCGACGACGAGGACGACGCCGATCCCGACGACGACACCCCCGAGGACGACGATGCGTGACCCCACCTCCTACCTCCAGCCGCGCCAGGGGATCGAGGAGGGCGCGTGGCCGCGATGAGGAGTGCGGCATCGCTGCTCGAAGAGCTTCGCGTCGTCGATGAGTCCCATACAATCGAGGCGAAGGCGGCCTCCCGCATCGACCGCTCCGTGCTGGAGACCGTGTGCGCGTTCGCGAACGAGCCGGGGCTCGGCGGGGGCTACCTGCTGCTCGGCGCGGCACCCTCTTCGCAGCCGGCGCTGTTCAGCCGAGGCTACGACATCGTGGGCGTACCGCATCCCGACCAAGCGCAGAGCGACCTCGCATCGCAGTGCGCCTCGTCCTTCAACCGGCCTGTGCGGCCGCAGGTGTCGGTGGAGCAGATCGACGGCAAGCCCGTGCTCGTCGTGTTCGTCCCCGAGCTCTCACCCGCGGAGAAGCCCCTCTACCTGAAGGCGCTCGGGCTGCCGCGCGGCGCGTACCGGCGGATCGGCTCGACCGACCAGGAAGGCACCGAGGACGACCTGATCGCGCTCTACCAGGGGCACCAGGTCGACACCTATGACGGCGCCGTCCAGCGTGACGCGGACCTCTCGGACCTCGATCCCGAGGCGGTGCGACTGTACCGGGAGCTTCGCGCTGCCGCGAACCCGGTGGCCGAAGAACTGACCTGGTCCGACCCCGACCTCTTGCGGGCGCTCGGTGCGGCGGTGCTACAGGACGGTGTGCTGCGACCCACGGTCGCCGGCGTGCTGCTGTTTGGCACCAGCATGGCGCTGCGGCGCTGCTTCCCGATGATGCGCATCGACTACGTGCGGGTGCCCGGGCGGGAGTGGGTGCAGGATCCTGACCGCCGCTTCGACACGGTGGAGATCCGCGCGCCGCTCATCGTGGCTGCGCGGCGGGCTATCGCGGCGGTGCGGGACGACCTGCCGTCGTCGTTCTCGCTCCCCGAGGGCGAGGCGCTGCGGTCGGACGAGACCATTCTCCCGGTCCGGGTGCTCCGCGAGGCGGTGGTGAACGCCGTGATGCACCGCAGCTACCGCATCCACGGCCCGATTCAAGTCCTGCGCTACGCGAATCGGCTGGAAGTCCGCAATCCGGGCCACTCCCTGAAGGCAGAGGAGCAGCTCGGCGAACCCGGCTCGCAGACCCGCAATCCTCGAATCGCGGCTGTGCTGCACGACGTGCACCTCGCCGAGACCAAGGGAAGCGGCATCCGCGCGATGCGCGAGCTGATGGTGGCCGTCGACCTGCTGCCGCCTACCTTCGAGTCGACCCGCCGGCCCGACCAGTTCGTCGCCACCTTCCTGTTCCACCACTTCCTGGGTGAGGCGGACCTCGCCTGGCTGCGGCGGGTCACCGCGGAGCGGCTGTCCGACGAGGAGGCGCGCGCGCTGGTATTCGTCCGCGAGGTAGGTGCCATCGACAATGCGGCCTATCGCTCGATCAACCGGGTGGACACGCTCTCCGCCTCGGCGCATCTCCGTCGACTTCGGGATCTCGACCTGCTGGAGATGAGAGGCGCGGGCAACCGCACCTACTACCTCCCGGGGCCGGGGATGCACCGCGCCGATCCACAACAGCTGGCGGCCGATCTGCACCAGCCCGTCGCGGAAGTACACCAGCCCGGCCCGGATCTACACCAGCTCCCCGACGAACTACACCAGCTCCCCGAGCCTCTGCAGCAGCGCCTCCGGGTGTGTGGAGCACGTCCGCGACAGGATGTCCTGCGCGCCCTGATCCGAGATCTATGCGCGTTCGCCCCGCACTCTGCCAGCGCGCTCGCGCGCTTGTTGGGCGACCGCGATCCGAAGAACCTCAGGCGACTCCACTTGAGTCCGATGCAGGCGGCGGGCGAGCTGGCCTACACCATCCCCGAGATGCCCCACCACCCGGACCAGAAGTACACCACCCCAGAGACATGACACGAGCCCAACTGAGGGATCCCCGCCAGCCCGGCCCAAGTAATCTACACTCCCGACCCGCCTCCCACCGAGCCCCTGCATGACGCTCCCCGGCCCCGTCTCAGCCGCCCTCGAAGCCGACCTCCGCGCCGCCATCCGCCGGCACGGCGTCGTGCTGTGGCTCGATCTGGACGGGCACTACACCGCGTTCGTCGACGGGCTGGCCGCACCCGGCGCCCCGCCGCTGCCCTACGCGGTGCACGCGTTCCGCGGCAGCCACCTCGCGCTGATGCTAGCCCTCGAGCCGCTCGCGGGCGGGGTGGACCGCACGCCGCTCGTCGTCCACCTGCCGGGCTTCAACGAGGAGTCGGTGCGCGCCACGCCGCTCTTCGAGCTCTACGCGGCTGGCACGCGGTATCGGAAGAAGCTCGAGACGCTGGTGATCGAGGCGGCGACCGGCCGCGTGCACCCCGACCAGATCGCGGCGTTCCAGGCGGCGGGCGGCTTGACGCTCGCGCGCGCCGACGACTGGCTCGCGTCGTTCGTGGACGACGCCGAGGGCGGGCTGGCCGTGCAGCTCCGCGCGAAGGGCCTGCCCGCGGTGGTCGACGATCTGCTCGCGGGCGGGTTCGTCGCCGGGCGGGTCCGCGCGCCCGAGGGCCGCGAGGCGCTGTGGGCCCAGGTGGCGGTGTGGACGGGGTTGCCGCCCGCGTGGCGCGACGCCGCGCTGCCGCCGCACGACGCGCGCCCGAGCGACGTGGCGTTTGCGATCGCGTCGTGGGCGCTCGCGGTGGAGTACGTCCACGATCTGAGCCGCCCGCCTACGAGCGTGCGCTTAGCGGCGGCGGTCGAGCTGCCCGGCGGCGTGGTCGAGGCGTGCGCGTCGCTCGCGCGCCACCTGCGCGAGCGCCAGCCCACGTTCTACCAGCGCACCGCCGACGAGACCGAGGGCTGGCTGACCGACGAGGTCGCCGCCGCGCGCGCGTCCGATCTGGGCCGCATCGACACGTTCCGCTTCGAAGAGGAGCGGGTGCTGCAAGCCGCGCTCGCCGGGCTCGACGCGGAGCAGTGGAGCGAGGTGCTCGCGTGGTCCGCGCCGCGCCGCGACGGGGGATCGTTCTGGCTCCGCGACGATCCGGCGCGACGGAACGCGTGGACGCTGGTGCACGACGCGGCGCGCCTGGGGAAGGCACTCGAGGCAGCCGGCGCGAAGCTCGGCGCGGGCTCGCTCGAGGCCGCGATCGCGCGCTACCAGCAGGTCGGCGCCGAGGTCGACCGCCGGCACCGCCTGCTCGAGCAGCGCCGCGCCGCGCTGCTCTTTCCGCAGGTACCCGAGTACGAGACGCTGCGCGCGCGCCTCGACCTGCTCCGCCGGAACTGGCGCGGGTGGGCTGACGAGTGGGCGCGCGGCTTCAACGCGATCTGCGCCCGCGACGGCTTCCTGCCGCCCGCACCCCTCCAGCAGCGCACATTGTTCGACGACGTGGTGCGCCCGAGCACGCAGGAGGCGGGCAAGACCGCGTACTTCGTCGTGGACGCGCTCCGCTACGAGCTGGCCGAATCACTCTACGACGTCGTCCGCGGCACGCCGGCCACCACCGCGCGGCTCGACGCGCGTCTCGCGGAGCTGCCGACCGTCACCGAGGTGGGCATGAACGCGCTCGCGCCGGTCGCCCGAAACGGGCGGCTGCGTCCGCACCTCCAGGGCGATCGGGTCGACGGCTTCCAGACCGGCGAATTCCGCGTGAACACGCCCGAGACGCGGCGGCGCGCGATGCACGACCGCGTCGGCGGCGCGACCTGCCCGTGGCTGTCGCTCGCCGAGGTGCTCGCCGACGACACCACCACGCTCAAGCAGCGCATCGGGCAGGCGCGGCTGGTCGTCGTGCACAGCCTCGAGATCGACCAGGCGGGCGAGAGTGGAGCGGGGCTGGCCGTGTTCGACACGGTCATGCAGCAGCTCCGCGCCGCGTGGCACCTGCTGCGCGAGGCGGGCGTCCGGCGCTTCGTGATCACCGCCGATCACGGCTTCCTGCTGCTCGACGACACGGTCATCTCGGCACAGACGCACGGGCGCAAGATCGACCCGCACCGCCGCCACGTCCTCACCACCGACGCCGCCGACCGGTTGAACGAGGCGCGCGTGCCGCTCGCCGACCTCGGCTACGAGGGCGCCGACGGGCTGCACGTCGTGTTCCCGGACTCGACCGGCATCTTCGACATCGGGCGGCGCGGCGCGAGCTTCGTGCACGGCGGGAACAGCCTGCAGGAGCGCGTGATCCCGGTGCTGACGATCGTGCACCGCGCGGCCGCCGGCAGCGACTCGCTGAGCTACGTCGTGCGCGCCGAGGCGGGCGAGGGCGTAGCGGGGATGCACCGGCTCGCGGGGCGGGTCGAGGTGGTGGACCAAGGGGGGCTCGCGTTCGGCGGCAACCGCGAGGTCACGCTCGGGCTGCGCGTCAGCGACGACCCCGACGTGCAGGTCGAGCTGTGCTCGGCGCACGGCGGCGCGACGCTCGACGGCGGCGCGCTGCGGGCGGTGGCCGATGCGCCGTTCGAGCTCTTCTTCAAGCTCGCCGGCCCCATCGACGCGCGCGTGCAGGTGCACCTGCTGCACCTCGACGGTGTGCTGGACGTGCAGGGCTGTCGGATCGAGCGGCGGTTCACCGTCGTCGGCACCCGCGAGGCGGACGGCGGCGCGGCCCCGATCGGCCGCGACTGGCTGGACGCGATCGACGATCCGGGCGTGCGGCAGCTCTTCGAGCACCTGCAGGCGCACGGCGTCGTCACCGAGTCCGAGGCGGTGCGGATGCTCGGCAGCCCGCGCGCCGCGCGTCGGTTCGCCGGGCAGTTCGAGGCGCACGCGGCGCGCGCGCCGTTCACCGTCCGCATCGACGCCACGGGCCCGATCAAGCGCTACGTCCGCGACGGAGGGAACTAGATGAGCACGCTGACACGCCGGGACGTCGAGCACGTCTTCGAGAAGCTGCGGTCGGGGCTGGTGCCCGAGCGCAGCATCGACACGTTCGCCGTCGGCATCGAGAAGACGCGCGGCGAGCTGGGCCGCCAGCTCGATCTCGCGGCCGACGGCGAGGGCGCGATCAAGTTCCTGCGCGGCGGGTACGGCTGCGGCAAGACGTTCACCGCGCGGCTCGCGCTGCTCGACGCCCAGGCGCGCAACTTCGCCACCAGCTTCGTCGTCGTCTCCGACAACGACCTGCACTTCCACAAGTTCGACGACGTGTACCGCAAGGTGATGGCCGAGCTGGGCACCGCGTCGTGCCCGCGCGGCGCGCTCGGCGACCTGCTCGACCGATGGATCGGCAAGGTCGAGGACGCGCTGGTGGCCGGCGGGCTCGACGACGGCGCGCCGGAGTTCGACGACCAGGTGCGCGCGCGCATCCAGAGCGATCTGGCGTCGATGACCAGTGGCAAGGCGCCGGCCGACTTCGTGCGCGTGGTGCAGACCATCTTCGACCTGAAGCAGCGCGGCGAGGTGGCCGAGGCGGGCGCGCTGATCTCGTGGCTGTGCGGCAGCGGCAACGTCGCGGCGAGCGCGAAGAAGGTCGCCGGCATCAAGGGCGACATTGGCAGCCGCGACGCGCTCGACTACCTGCGCGGCGTGCTCGCGATCGTGAAGGCGGCTGGCTACCAGGGCCTCGTCATCGTGATCGACGAGGCCGAGACCATCCTGCGGATGCGCAAGGATCTGCGGCACAAATCGCTGAACGGCATCCGGCAGATCGCAGACGCGGCGGGCGCCTACCCGGGCCTGCTGTGGCTGTTCACCGGCACGCCGGAGTTCTTCGACGCGCGCCAGGGCGTCGCCGGGCTCGCGCCACTGCACGACCGGATCCGGTTCATGGAGCAGGGCGGGTTCGCGAGTCTGCGGCAGGCGCAGCTCCTGCTCAAGCCCTTCGACCGCGACCGGCTGCGTCGGGTGGCGCTGCGGCTGCGCGACCTCTACCCCACAGACGACCGCGAGCGCCTGGAGGCGTGCGTCTCGGATGGCTTTGTCGACAGGCTCGTCGCCGAGGTGACCGCCGGGTTCAAGGGCGACGTGGGCGTGGTCCCGCGCCAGTTCCTGCGCGAGCTGGTCACCACGATGGATCTGGTGAAGGACGAGCCGGACTACGACCCCCAGGTCGAGTACGGCTTCGTCCCCCGGGCGCTCAACCCCGAGGAGCAGCGCGCGCTGCGCGACGAGCCGCCCAATGCAGACGCGGAAGGCGAGGACGACGACGAGCCCGTCCCGCACGAGGACAGCTGGTAGCCCATGAGCGTGTTCGCCCGCTTCGCGCCGCGCTTGCAGCAGGCCATCGTGGCCCGGCTGGGGTGGTCGAGCCTGCGCCCGGTGCAGGACGAGGCGGGGGCGGCGCTGCTCGACGGGTGCAACGCCGTCGTGCTCGCGCCCACCGCCGGCGGCAAGACCGAGGCGGCGTTCTTCCCGCTCCTCTCCACCCTGGTGAGCGAGCCGCCGCCGGGCCTCGCCGTGATCTACGTCGCGCCGATCAAGGCGCTGCTGAACAACCAGGCCGACCGGCTGGGCCTGTACACCGAGATGGTGGGCCTCGACCGCTTCGTGTGGCACGGCGACGTCACCACGTCGGAGCGGCGGAAGTTCCTGCGGCAGCCCACCGAGCTGCTGATGACCACGCCCGAGTCGCTCGAGGTGATGCTCGTCTCCCAGCACATCGACGAGGCCGCGCTCTTCGCCGACCTACGCGCCGTCGTGATCGACGAGATCCATGCGCTCGCCGGCACCGATCGCGGCGCGCACCTGATGAGCGTGATCGAGCGCCTCGCGCGGTTCTCGCGCCACGACGTGCAGCGCATCGGCCTGTCGGCCACCGTCGGCAACCCCGGCGCGATCCTCGGCTGGCTGCAGGGCACGTCCGAGCGACCCGGACGCGTCGTCGACCCGCCCAAGCCGCCCAGCCGAAGGCAGCTCCTCGTCATGCACCAGGACGAGCCCGAGCGGCTCGCCCGCGACGCCGCGAAGCTTGCGCGCGGCCACAAGAGCCTGTTCTTCTGCCAGTCCCGCTCGGCGACCGAGGCCGTGGCCGAGCAGATGCGGCGCGAGGGCACGACTGTCTTCGTGCACCACAGCGCCGTCTCCAAGGAGGAGCGCCACCTCGCCGAGGCCCGCTTCCAGCACGGCCAGGACGTGTGCATCGTCGCCACCAGCACGCTCGAGCTGGGCATCGACGTCGGCGACCTCGATCTCGTGCTCCAGGCCGAGGCGCCCGACACCGTCAGCTCGTTCCTGCAGCGCATGGGCCGCACCGGGCGGCGCGACGGTCAGGCCGCGAACACCACCTTCTTCTGCGAGACGCACGAGGCCGTGCTCCAGGCCATCGGGCTGATCGAGCTCGCCAAGCGCGGGTGGGTCGAGTCCGTCGAGGTCAGCGACCGCTGCTGGCCCGTGCTGATCCACCAGCTCCTCGCGATGTCGCTCGCGCTCGACGGCATCTCGCTGGACGACGCGTGGGAGCACCTGCACCGCGTGCCCGACTTCCGCGGCATCGCGCGCGCCGAGGTCGACCGCCTGGTCGCGTGGATGCTCCGCGACCAGGCGCTCGTCGAGGTCAGCGGCCGCCTCGTGCTGGGCCCGAAGGCCGAGAAGCGCTTCGGCCGCCGGCATTTCATGGAGCTGTTCGCCGTCTTCTCGAGCCCGCAGAGCTACGCCGTCCAGACCGTCGCAGGCCACCCCATCGGCACGCTCGGCCAGACCTTCGTCGATCGCCTCGTGGATGGCGTGAGCTGCTTCTTGCTCGGTGGCCGGCCGTGGGTCGTCGAGTGCATCCAGCACGACGACCGCCGCATCCTCGTGAGCCCCGCCCCGCGCGGCCGCGAGCCCACCTGGGGCGGCTACCTGCCGCAGTTCCTCGGCCTCGAGCTCTGCCAGGCCGTGCGGGACGCGCTGGCCTCGGAGACCGCCTACCCCTACCTGCACGAGACGGCCCAGTGGGTGCTGCACCAGCGACGCGAGGCGTTCGACGGCGTGCTGGCCCCGGGCCGCGATGGCGTCGACGTAGACGGCCACGAGATCCGCTGGTGGACCTTCGCCGGCGGCCGGATCAACGCGACCTTGCGCCACGCCCTGCTCGCGGTCGGCGGCGAGTGGAAGGTCGTGCCCGACAACTTCATGCTGCGCGTGCGCGGCCCGGAGCTCTCCGAGGCCAGCTTCCGCGAGGCGGTCGCGAAGCTGCGCGAGCCCTCGTTCTGGGACGACGACGCGCTGTGGGACGGCGTCGCCGACGACCTGCCGAGCTACCGGCTGAGCAAGTTCCAGCCGCTGATGCCGCCGTGGGTGGAGCGCGAGATGCTCGGGGCGTATCTGTTGGATGTGGCGGGCGCGCGGGCGTGGGTGGGCCCTTGAGCTCGCGCTCGACGCCGTTCGGCGCAGCGGAGCGTTCGGATGCTCTCTCGCTCCTTCCGCCGAGTCCACGTCGCTCGGGCGACCGAGGTCCGTGGTTCGCGCACGGGGCAGTTCACCCCAGCGTCACCTGCACGCGGTGCGTCTCGCCGTCGTCGACGAGGGGCACGACCGCGGCGACGGGATCGAGCGCCACGCCGTCGAGCGTGAGCCCGCTGACGCCGCGCTGAGCGCCGTTCGGGTTGGTGACCACGATTGTGTAGCGGGCGCTGCGATGCTTCAGCGTCACCTCGAAGCCGGGCCACGTCGCGGGAATGCACGGGGACAGGTGCAAGCGATCGCCGCGGACGCGCACGCCGAGGATCGACTCCAGCCCGGCGCGGTACATCCACGCGGCCGATCCGGTGTACCAGGTCCAGCCGCCACGCCCGACCTGCGCGCCGGCGCCGTAGACGTCGGCCGCGACGACGTAGGGCTCGACCTTGTAGCGCTGCAGCCCGGCGCGCGTGTCGGCGTGGTGGATCGGGTTGAGCATCGCGAACAGCTCACCGGCCTTGTCGCCATCGCCGAGCGCCGCGAACGCCATGACGGCCCAGATGGCGGCGTGGGTGTACTGACCGCCGTTCTCGCGCACACCGGGCAGGTAGCCCTTGATGTAGCCCGGATCCTTGGGGGTTCGGTCGAACGGGGGGGTCAACAGCAGCACCAGACCGTCGCCGCGGCGCACGAGGTGCTCGTCGAGCGAGGCCATCGCCTGGGCGGCCCGGTCGGGCCGACCCGCGCCCGAGAGCACCGCCCAGGACTGCGCGATCGCGTCGATGCGGCCCTCGACGTTGGCCGCGGATCCGAGCGGCTCGCCGTCGTCGAAGAACGCGCGCCGATACCAGTCGCCGTCCCACGCCTCGGCCTCGACCGCGACGCGGAGCGCCGCCGCGTGCGTGCGCCAGGCGGCCTCGCGGGCGACGTCGCCGCGCGCCTGCGCGATGGGGATCCACGCGTCGAGCGTGCGGATCAGGAACCACGCGAGCCACACGCTCTCGCCGCGGCCCTCGTGGCCCACCCGGTTCATGCCGTCGTTCCAGTCGCCGGCGCCGATGAGCGGCAGTCCGTGGCGACCGACCGGCAGACTGATGTCGAGCCCGCGGGCCGCGTGCTCATAGAGGCTGGCGCGCTCGACGGAGCGCGCCGGCTCCTGGTAGGCGTCCTCCTGACCGACGGCCAGCGCCGGGGCCTCGATGAACGGGACCTCCTCGTCGAGCACACCCCGATCCCCGGTCACCTCGAGGTAGTGGTCGAGGGTGTAGGCGAGCCAGACGCGATCGTCGGAGAAGCGCGTCCGCACGCCCTTCCCGGACGGCGGATGCCACCAGTGCTGGACGTCGCCCTGCGGGAACTGATGGGCCGCGGCCCGCAGCAGGTGCTCACGCGCGAGATCGGGCCGGGCGAGGGTGAGCGCCATGCCGTCCTGGAGCTGATCGCGGAACCCGTAGGCGCCGCCGGCCTGGTAGAAGCCCGCGCGCGCCCACAAGCGACACGAGAGCGTCTGGTAGAGCAGCCAGCGGTTCATCAACAGGTCCATCGCCGGATCCGGCGTCTGGACCTGGACGACCTCGAGGATGGCGTCCCAGCCTCGGACGACCTCTCCCAGCACCGCGTCGGGATCCATCGCCCGCGCGCGCTCGACGAGGCTGCGCGCGGCAGCCTCGTCGGCGCCCTGCCCCAGCAGCACCACGACGGTCGCGGTCTCGCCGGGTGCGAGGCACAGGGAGGTCATGAGCATCCCGCACGGATCGAGGCCGGGGCCATGCGGCCCGGCGCCGGTCGCGTCGAGGTGCAGCCCGGCGGGGGCTGCGAGCGAGCCGTTTCGACCCATCCACTGGGTGCGATCGCCACTGCTCACGCGCTGCTTCCCGCACAGATCGAGGAACGCCACGCGCTGCGCGAAGTCGGCCTTCCAATGGTTTCGCGCGAACATCGCGCCGGTCGACGGGTCGATCGAGGTGATGACGAACGGCACCGCGGTGGCGCGGAGCGGGCCGAGGATCCACTCCACGTACGCCGCGACCGAGAGGTGGCGCTCGCGCCATGACGTGTTGCGCAGCCGGAGGCGGGTGAACTTGACCGGGTCGGACGGGGCGACGAACGTCACGAGCTCGAGCGCGATGCCGTGGCTCTCGTGGACGAAGCTCGTGTATCCCTGCCCATGGTAGACGATGTACGCCGAGTCCTCGCGGATCGGGAGCGGCGTGGCCGTCCACGTCACCCCGGACTCGTCGTCGCGGATGTACAGGACCTCCCCGGGCGGATCGCTCACCGGGTCGTTCGACCACGGGGTGAGCTGGTTCTCGCGGCTGTTCTCGGCCCAGGTGAAGCCACCGCCCGCCTCCGAGACCACACAGCCAAAGCTCGGGTTGGCGATCACGTTGACCCACGGCAGCGGCGTCCACTGGCCAGCGCCCAGCGTGATCACGTAGTCGCGACCATCGCGCGAGAAGCCGCCGATGCCGTTGAAGAACGCGAGGTCCAGCCGCGGGGTGACCGCCTCGCTCGCGCGGGCCACGCCCGGCGCGGCGCGGCGCGGCGGCGGCAAGCCCGGCTGGCGCAGGCGGCGGATCAACTGCTCGGCGAGCGGGCCGTCCCGCGTCTGGATCACGACGCGCGCGGCCGTGAGCAGCAGATCGCGCTCGACGTCCGCGAGGTGCTCGCCGCGCAGGAGGTGGACGCCGTTCTTGAGCCCGGCGACGTGGCTGGCGCGGATCAGGCGCTCGAGATCCCCCTGGAGATCCTGCCCGTAGGTGTGCGACTGCTCGTTGAGCAGCACGAGATCGATCGGCATGCCCTTCACGCGCCAGTAGCAGTGGGCGCGGACGAGCTGCCGCACCAGATCGCCGTCGGCGCCGTCCTGGATGCGCCCGAGGAGGATCGGTCGGTCTCCGGAGATGCCGAACCGCCACAGCGCCGACTGGCCCAGCTGGTTGCGCTCCAGCACGCCCTTCGAGGCGCGCATCCCCGGGTCGGCGTAGAGCACGCGCGCCGCCAGGTGCTGGTAGATCTGCGCCTCCGCCGGCTCGATGCGAAGGTGGCGACGCTGCACCTGCGCGTGCGTCCACGCCTGACTCACGGTGCGCTCGAACAGGCCCTCCTCGCGGTAGGCGTCGCACAGGCTCACCAGGTGCGCGCGGTCGGTGCCGACGAGGGTGGTGAAGACCACGCGCGCGCTCTGGCCCGGCGCGACGGTGACGCGGCGGCGCAGGCTGAAGATCGGGTCGAGCACGGCGCCGACGGTGTCGGAGAGCGGTCGACCGTCGTGGATGCCGCTGGCGGTGCGGACCTCGCGCCCACGGCCGATGAAGCGCGCGCGGTCGGTCTCGAACTGCACGCTCCCCGTCGTGATCGCCGGCAGCGCTCGCCCCCCGGGCTCCGTCGGCGCCGCCCCGTGGACGGCAGAGACATGGGCGGCCCACACGCGCACCTCCTGCGACGAGCGCGGGCGACGGGTGGCCAGGAGCGCCTGAGCGGCGGGCTCGTAGCTCGTCTCGACGAACAGGTTCGAGAACGCGCGGTGCGCGTTGTCGGCGGCGTCCGGGGCAAGCACGAGCTCGGCGTACGAGGTGAGGTCGAAGGTGCGCGCGCGGGAGCCCGAGTTGACGAGGGTGACCTGCCGCACCTCGGCGTCATCGGCGGTCGCGATCACGACGTCGAGGGTCGTGCCGATCGTCCCGTCGCGCCGCCGGATCGTGACGCGGTGCTCGAAGAAGGAGGCCTCGTACTCCGGCGCGTCCACCCCGCTCGGCTGATGACCCGCCGACCAGACCTCACCGGTGGCGACGTCGCGCACGAAGACGAAGCTGCCGAAGCTGTCGAGGGTCTCGTCCTCGCGCCAGCGCGTCACCGCGAGGTCGTTCCACAGGCTCTGCCCCCCGCCCGCCGCCGTGATTGCCACGGCATAGCGGCCGTTGGAGAGCCGCTGCGTGGGGGGCAGCGCGTCGTAGGGCGAGTCGAAGCGATGCAGGATGGGCAGCACCGGTTGGCGGACGTGATGCGGCACGTCCACCTCGTCGACCGACGTGCGCGCGACCGCGACGTCGCGCGGCGGGCGCTCCTGCAGCAGCAACTCGGTCGCCGCGACGATCGGGGCCGCGTGGAACCGACGGGGCATCGGTGACGCGCCGAGGGCGCTGCACAGGGCCAGGATGGACATGCCCTGGTGGTGCGCGAAGTAGGCCTTCACGACCGCGCACCTCGCGCCCTCGGGCAGCCGCGCGGCGGTGTAGTCGACCGACTCGTAGAAACCGTAGTGCCCCGAGGCACCCACCTGCGCGAGGGCGAGCAGGTTCTTCGCCGCGGCGACGGGATCGACCAGCGCCGCGAGCGCGGTGGCGTACGGCGCGATCACGAGATCCCCGGCGAGCCCCCGCTTGACGCCCAGCGCCGGGAGCCCGAAGTCGCCGTACTGGTAGGTCAGCTCCAGATCCCTGGCGTTGTAGGCTGCCTCCGACATGCCCCACGGGACGCCGAGGGCCTCGCCGTGGCGGATCTGGAGGTCGACCACGACGCGACAGGTGGCGTCGAGGAGGCTCCCCTCGGGCGCCGCCATCACGAGGGCCGGCATCAGGTACTCGAACATCGAGCCAGACCACGAGAGCAGCACCGAGCTGCCACCGACGGGGCGGCTCGGGCGGCCCAGTCGGAACCAGTGGGACGTCGGCACGTCGCCGCGGGCGATGGCCAGGAAGCTCGCGAGGCGACACTCGGAGGACAACAGGTCGTAGGCGAAGGCATCGAGGCGATCGCCGCTGACGTTGAAGCCGGTGGAGAACAGCTTCTTGTTGGCGTCGAACAGGAAGCCCCACTGCGCGTCGCGAGAGAAGCGCGCCGCGCGCTCGGCGAGGTCCGTGAGGCGCCCGGCGAGGGGAAGGGCGCCGCTGGCCAGGTCGTCCCTGTGCTGGGCGATCACCCGGCACAGGGCGCGCGCCCAGGTCAGCGTGTCCGCGTAGACGGCGGCGCCGCGCTCGGCGGCGAGCGCCCGCGCGGTGTCTTCGAGCGCGTCCGCCCCGGCGGCGAGCGTCTCCCAGAGCGAGGGGTTCGCCTGGGGGGCCGCGAGCAGCCGAGCGAGGTCCGTGGCGACCTCGTCGAGGTGACGACTGGGCACGGCGCCGTCGCGACGGTCGTCGACCGTGCGCGCGATCGCCTCGCGCACGATCGCGAGACCATCGGAGATCCCGGCCAGGCGGGCCTCGAGGCCGAGCGTGCGCTCCGCGAGCTCGAGGCACGCCTGCTCGAGCGCGATCAGGTGCCCGGCGAGGTTGCCGCTGTCCACCGTCGACACGTACCGGGGCTCGAGCGGCGCCAGGGAGACCGTGTCGTACCAGTTGTAGAAGTGACCGCGGTGCCGCTCGAGCCGGTCGAGGGTCGCGAACGTCGCCTCGACCCGCCCGACGAAGGCCGACGTTCCGATCCAGCCCATGTCGTGCGCGGTGACGGCGGCGAGCAGGTAGAGGCCGACGTTGGTGGGCGACGTCCGGTGCGCGACCACGCCGACGGGGTCCTCCTGGAAGTTGTCGGGCGGGAGATCGTGATCCGCGGCGGTGACGAAGTCCTCGAAGTAGCGCCACGTCCGCCGCGCGGTGAGCCGAAGTTGGACCGCCTGGGCGGCGTCGAGCCGGTCGCGGGCGCGCGCGCGGCGTGGCGCGCTGATCCAGGCCACGAGCGCGGGCGCGAGCCCCCACACGAGCAGGAACGGGGCGGCCAGGAGCGCAGCCGCCGGCGCCAGGACGGCCACCGCGGCGCCCGCGGCCCCAGCGAGACCCAGCGAGACCGCCAGCGATCGACGCGTCTGCCGCGCGCTCGGCCCGCCGTTGGCCGTGTCGGCCGCGGCGGTGACCCACTGCAGCATCGGACCGCGGCCCGTCGCCAGCCGGGACAGGGTGCGCGTGATCGCGTCGACCATGCGGTGGGACTCGCCGACGAGCAGGGCCGTCCCGAGCCCGACGCGGGCGAGCCCGAGCCCGAGATCTCCGCGGAGGCGGCCCAAGAACACCCGCTTCGACAGCCCCCGACGCCGGGGCAACAGGTCGAGCAGGAACTGGAGCATCACCGGGAGCGTCATCGCGGCGACGACGAACCCGGTCCACAGCCACGCGCGCCCGCTCGGAAGCGCCCACGCGGCGATCAGCGTGGCCAGGCACGTGGGCGCCACGAGGCTCCTGCGCAGGTTGTCGAGCAGCTTCCAGCGTCCGATCCACGAGATCGGCCCAGGGGCGAAGATCCACCGGACGAGCTGCCAGTCGCCTCGGACCCAGCGATGCTGGCGGCTGGCGGCGACCGCGTAGCGGGCGGGGTGGCTCTCGAGGAGCTCGATGTCGGAGACGAGGCCGGCGCGCGCGTAGAGCCCCTCGAAGAGGTCGTGCGACAACAGCGCGTTCTCCGGCGTGCGGCCCGCGAGCGCACGCTCGAACGCATCCACGTCGTAGATGCCCTTGCCGGTGTAGCTGCCCTCGTCGCACAGGTCCTGGTACACATCGGAGATCGCGAACGCGTAGGGGTCGATCCCGGCGGGGCCCGAGAAGATGCGCTGCGCCAGCGTGCCCTCGCCGGTCTCGGGGAGCGTCGGCGTGATGCGGGGCTGCAGGATGCCGTACCCGTCGATCACACGCCCCGTGTCGGGGTCGTGCACGGGCCGGTTGAGCGGGTGGCCCAGCGCACCCACGAGCCGCTTGGCGGCGCCGCGGGGCAGCCGCGTGTCGCTGTCGAGCGTGAGGACGAAGCGGACGCCGAGCGCGGCCAGGTCACCGAGGTCCGAACCCGCCGGCAGGAAGCTGGTGTCGGTCGCACCGCGCAGCAGCCGGTTGAGCTCGTGGAGCTTGCCGCGCTTGCGCTCCCAGCCCATCCAGCGCCCCTCGCGCTCGTTCCAGCGACGGCCGCGGTGGAGCACGAAGAAGATCGGGGCGCCGGATGGGGCGTGGCGGGCGTTGAGCGCGTCGATCTCCGCGTGGGCGAGCGCGAGCAGCGGTGCGTCGGCGTCCATGTGCTCGCTTCGGGCGTCGCCCCAGTCCGAGACGAGCGCGAAGCGCAGGTCCCCGTCGTCGTTCGCGAGGAAGTGCACCTCGAGGCGCTCCACCAAGGCCCGCACCTCGGCCGCGTCCGTGAGCAGCGTCGGGACCGCGACGAGCGTGCGCAGCGCCGCCGGGACCCCCTCCTCGAGCGCGAGCTTGGGCAGCTTGCGCGGCCCGCAGAGGCGGCCCACAGCCCGGTTCACGAGCGCCAACCCCAGCTCCGAGGCGGGGATCAGCGCGAGCAGGCCGAGCGCCGTGGCCTCGACGGCAGGAGCCCCCATCCGCACCGCGAGCGCCACGGGGACGCCCAGCGCGAGGGTCGTGGCGAGCCCGATGCTGGCCAGGTAGCGCCCGGTCGGTCCGAGCGGCACCGCCCGCTGGAGGCGCGTCGCCCACGGCGTTCGGTAGCCGATGGCCGTCTCGAGCGCCTCGCGCCCCGTCGAGATCAGGTGGTAGCCGGCGTCGGCCTCGCGCTCCTGCCCCGGACGGGCCTGACGCGTGCGCGCGACCACCTCGTCGGCGACGGCCCGCTCGGTCAGCCCCGAGCGCCGCGCCAGGTCTTCGACGGCGTGGCGGTAGCGGTCCCGCGTCGCGAAGTCGGAGCGCTGGGCCGGTGCGCCGTCGCGCAGCGCGGCCTCCACCAGGCTCACCTCCTCGACGAAGTCGCCCCAGTCCACGGACGAGAGGAGCCGCATGCTGGTGATGCCGTCGCGCACCGGCCCCTGCAGCTCCACCTGCTGCAGGTGCTCGCGTCGGATCACCTCCTCGGCGGTGGTGTGTTGGCGGGCGAGCGCGCCGTCGAGCCACACGAGCCCCGTCGACGTCTCGGGATCGCGGTCGTGGAGCCGCTGGATGAGCCGAGCCGAGAAGGCGGGCGTGAGCGGCTTCCGTGCGTTGCGCCACATCCGCCAGCGGGGCGGTCGCAGGCGCTTGACGTCGACGAGGGCGTCCGCGAGGGCATCTGCCAGGGCCCGCTCCGCGCGGCGGTGGACGATCGCGTCGGCGAGGCGACGCAGGTTCTCGACCAGCACGATCCGCAGCGAGATCGGGACCGCCCACAGCTCCCCGAGGGTGAGCGGGTGCACGGTCTGGTAGGCGGCGACGAAGCGCCGCAGCGTGTCGAGCTCGAAGCGGCTGTCGGTGTGCTCGACGTAGGCCCAGACCAGCGCGAACACCCGCGGGTAGCCCGCGCGCGCCCCGCCAGCGAGCTTGGGCAGGTCCAGGTAGTAGCCCTGCGGCAGATCCTGCTCGACCTCGGCGAGCTGTTCTGCGACGAGCGGGGCGTTGTCGACCAGCCACTCAGCCGCCGGGCTCATCGATCGCCCGGCGCGGGCGGCCTCGGCGAGGCGGCGCGTGGCCCGCTCGAGGGCGCGGCGGTTGTCGTGCAAGCGCGCGAGGACGGGGCGTCCACGATGCCTGCCGGGTGCGACGTGGTGGACCCGAGCCAGCTCCAGGGCGAGCTGCTCGAGGCGCTCGGCACAATACAGCTCACCATGGAGGGGCGCGACGGGGACACTCGGCATGCCGGCGTGGAGCTGCAACTACCGTGCCGCCAGGAGCACCCCGAGCGACCGCGTCATCCCGCAGACGAAGCGGGCGTGCGCTCCCCAGCGCATGCATCAAAATGATGGGCGAGCCCATCGCCGCGGGACGCACGAGGGTCCGTCCAGCCGGCGCAGGGTCAATCGTCGGTGGGCTCGATGTCCTCGTCGAACTCGTCGTCCTCGATGCGGGGCTCGCCGAGGGTCCAGATGGCGCGGCCCGTCTTCAGGAGCTTCTTCGCGACCTTCAGGTTCTCGACGCCCTCATCTGCGGCCATGCGGCGCAGCTCCGCCTCGTCCTCGTCGGTGCCGTCACAGTAGCCGAGCGGAAGGCGTTGGTTGGGGAGGTCGAGCTGGACCTGGTGGACGCCGCGGGTCCACAGGCTGAGGTTGGCGTGGCTGTAGAAGTGGATCACGGTGGCCTCTGCATGGGTGGACGTCGCGGGGCTCTCCTATCGCGCCGCGCCCCGCCCGGAGCGTCCGCGATGCCCAGCGCGGATCACCCGTTGGTCGCCAACCCATAGCGGTCGAGCAGGCTGGCGGACGCCGCGTGGAGCTGCTGGATGTCGCCAGGAGCGTCCATCGCGCGCTGGGCGCGAGCCAGCGCATCCACCGCGACGTGGGCGGCTGCCCGCCCGAGGTCGCCGTCGAGGACATCCGGACGGGCCCGAAGGCGCGCGACGTGGCCCAGGGCCACCTGCAGCGCCAGGCCGACCTCGATCGTGCTCGCGCCGTCTCGCGCGATGGGGCGAAACGCGTCCTCGAGCACGTCGACGGTGGCGATCGGGGCAAGGAACACGTTGTCCCTGACCACGCGCTTCCCCTCGTCGGCGTCGCTCCGCTCCTCGTCCCATGCGCTCATCACGCTCACGATGCGCCCGAGCACGCGGATGGCCGTACCGACGTCGTTGACCGCCGCGGACAGCGCCTTGCTCGCGACCTCGGCGAGTACACCGAGGGCGAACCGCGGATCCTGGTCGTAGCTGCGCGTCGGGTCGACCGACCAACATCTGCGGAGCGACGCCAGCCGTTCGTCCGAGCATTGCGCGTCGCCGTCGGAGCCCACGAGAGCGAGCGGTCGGTCCGGGCCGACGAAGGTGCCCGGGCGGGAGAGGACCCACACGCGCTGCTCCGACGAGAGCGCCTGGGACAAGCGTGCCACATCGAGGTGCTGCACATAGCCGACGCCCTCGGCGAACAGCGCGACGGCATCGGCGGGCGCCGGCTCGGCCACGGGATCCCAAGTCGACGCGCCGTACTGAGGCTGGGCACGATGGGCGGCGACGGCGCGCACCGCGGCCTGCTCGACGCGATCGAGCACGTCATCGAGGCGACCGAGGCGCGTGATGTGCTCGATCCAGCGGATCAGTGACGCGATGGTGACCAGCAGCAGGACGAGGGTGGTGAGGAAGAGGACGAAGCGCTCACCCGGACCGTAGGCTCCGGTGGACAGCGCGATGATACCGACGAGGCTGAACAGGAACACGCCCAGGAAGGTCGCGAGGATATTCTGGGCGGTGGTGTCCTCGACGACGAGGCGTATGGCGCGGGGGCTCGCGTTGCTGGCGCTGGCGAGCGACCCGACCAGGGTGCTGAGCGCGAAGATGGTCACCGACAACATGCTCGAGGCCATGATCGTCAGGACCTTCTCGACTGATCCGGCTCCGAGGCTCGTCGCGACGTGCTCCGGGACCAGGTAGCCGACGGCCGACGCGAACACCGCCGCGCCCAGCCCAGCGACGGAGTAGAGCGACGCACGGACCCAGATCTTGCGTACGAGCGCGAGGAGGCGCAAGCGCAGATTCGCGAACATGGCACTCCGTGGGTGAGCAGACAAGCGTTGCGTATCCGACCGGTCCCGGCGCGTCGCGCGTCGGGACCGGGGAACGAACCGCGGACGCGGCGTCTACTTCTTCTTGCCCTTCTTGCCCCCGCTGGCGGCGATCTCGGCCCAGCGGGTCGTGCAGGCGGCCTCGTCGAGCAGCGCACCCGTCTGGTGGAAGCTCACCGGGCTCGTGCCGTCCGGGAGACGCACGTCAGTCACGGTGTGGAGGGTCTCCCCGTCGCGCTTGCCGGTGATCTCGGCGGTCGAGCCCTCCATCACGATCTCGGCCACCCAGCTCGACCAGGCGTCGGCCTCGCCCTCGTAGGTGCCCTGCCCGTGGAAGGCCCCCTTGAGCTCGGTGACGACGTAGGCACCATCCGCAATCTCGTACACGGACTTCTGGACGAGCGGTCCCACCGGCGTGACCGAGATCTGCTCCTCCACCATCTGCCCCTCGTCGAAGCCACGCCGCAGCACCGTCGGGTTGCTGGGCATGTCGCCGCCAGCGGTCTTCATGAAGCCCGTCATCTCGTAGCAGCTGACCTTGCCCGCGACGGGCGGACCCTCGGGCATCGCGGCGAACCGCGCGCGGGTCGCCTCGAGCTCGACCTTCATCTGCTCCACCTCTTCACGGGTCGCCTTGCGCTCCTCGCGCAGCTCGGCGCCGATGACGACCCGTGAGCCCTCGGGGGCCGGCGCGCGCGGCGGTCGGGTCACGCTGGCGGCGGCCATCGCCTTGTCGGCCTTGTCGTACCAGGTCTCGAGCCCGAGGGTCAGCGCGACGTCGAACATGTCGCGCGCACCCTGGGCGAAGGCGCCCACCTGGGCGTCGCCGGTACGGTCGCCCCAGAAGTCCTGCTTGTTCCAGCTCACCGCACTGCGCGGCGAGATCAACGCCGCGTCGTAGCTCTCGCCGCTGACGTCGGTCGTCACGAGGTCACCATCGCTCATCTCGCGCGCGGCGTAGACGAAGGGCGTGAGCTCCTTGTAGGTGCGGGACTTCCAGTCGGCGCCCACGAACTGCATCGAGAATCCGGGGATGCCGATCGCACCGTGAAGGCAGGGCTGCGTGCCCGCCATGCCGGTGCGGACCGTGTACTCGACCTCACACGTGGCGATGTTCGCGAAGACGGCGACGACCGCGTCGGTGCCGAGCTCCGCGTTGACCGCCGCGAGGTCGGTGGTGAGGGTGGGCTCACCGAACCGGTGCGGATGGAGCCTCATGCCCGACGGAGCAAAGCGCGCCTTCCCCTTCCCTTCGTCGGGCGCCGACTCCCCCTCGAGCGCCTGGTAGGCGGCCGCCGCCGCCACCGCGTCACGGCCGACGATCTCGAAGCCATCCGCCTCGAGTCGCTGTACGAGGTGCGCGTACAGATCGTCGGTGAGCTGTTGGTAATCCGCGGTGGCGAACTGCACGCGGCGCGCCGTGCCGTCGCCCTCGACGCCGGTGAAGTCGTAGCGGACCTGGAACCAGGGAATCGCGATCTTCTTCGGGTACGCAGACGGCTTTCCTTCGGTCCTGAAGCCAAAGGTCGTGACGGCGCGCGCGGCATCCTGGTCGGACGCGAGGCTCCAGGTCGGGATCTTCTTCGCGCCGGCGAAGGCGAGACCGGAGCTCATCAGCGCGACGAGCGTCAGCGTGGAAACGAGATGATTCATGGTCGTGGTTCCTCCTCTCGAGATCGAGGTCGCGCCTGGAAGGGCGCCGGCACCCTACGCCATGCGGAACGAATCTGGAAGATTCAGAGCGATCGCGATCTTGGATTCGCGTCGGATGTCGCGCCAGTAGCCGTTCGGCGCCCAAGGTTCGGCGAGCCGCTCGACCCGGGGACGAGCGACAGGCGGGGCCGGTAGCGGCATCGTTCAGGGCTGCCGCCACGAGGCACCGATCTCGAGGGTGGTGGGAATCTGGTGGGATGGCGAGCGCGGCCCGTCCGCTTAGTCGCGGTCCAGACGGAGGGGTTCATGAAGCTTCGCAACGTGATCTGGCTCGCTGCGCTCCTGGCCTGCAACGGGGATGACGGTCCGGACGACACGGTGGACACCGACGACACGGCGGACACCGACGACACGGGCACCCCCGGCGACACCGACGACACCGACGACACGGGCGACACCGACGACGGCCCGTGGGACGGCCGTCCGGGCGAAGGGCGCTGGCTGTTCCCCGAGGTGAACGTCGTGGAGAACCCGCTGGCGCTCCCGCCGATCCTGCCTGGCCTCACGGTCGTGCACCCCGGCCCGGGCCAGGTCCGCGTGGACATGGACACGACGGTCGCGAACGTCACCGGGATCGTCGTCCTCGACGCGACCAGCCTGCCCTGCACGTTCACCGCGGCGACCACCAACGTCCCCGAGCACTGGACCTGCAGCGGCACCTCCGAGCCGCTGGACATCGGCCTGTCGATCTTCGCGGACGACCGCGACACCGCCGAGTTCCTCGTCTCGTTCACCACCGACGCGATGCCCGGGGACACCTCCTTCTACGTCGCCGACGGCCACCGCTTCGTCGGCCTCGACCAGACCTGCGGGGCGTCCACCCTCACGCCGCCGTCCACCACGGGCACCTCGATGAGCGCGCAGGTCGTAGTCCAGGGGCAGGTCCTCGAGCGGGCCGTCCTCACCGTCGCTCGGCCCGCGTCCGCGGCCTTCGCGATGTCGAACGTCTACGGCGACAACACGCCCGCGGGGGCCGACCACCTGGACTACTGGGCGCCGCTGCTCCTCGACGACAAGCCCTCCTGGGTCAAGGGCGCCGGGCAGTCCGAGCTGGCGGGCTACTGGCCGACCACGAGCGTCCTGCAGGTCAAGTCGGGCAGCGCGGGCGCGCGGGCGATGATGCGCCTGTACGACCCCACGCTGTTCGGGCAATACATCGTCACCGGCGGCGTCGCGCCGCAGCAGGCGACGCGCGGCCTGCTCGAGGTGTACGTGACCGACGCCGCGGGCAACCCGCTCAACGAGGTCGTGGTGTCGGTGAGTGGCACCTACGATGCGTCCTTCTCCATGAAGCAGTCGCACAACCAGTCGTTCGCGGACGCCGACACCGGGACGCAGACCGTGGGTGGGCACGTGTACTTCTCGAACGTGTGCCCGGGCATGGTCACCGTGTCGGCGCTGCAGGAGTCGCTGGCGTGCCAGCTCGGGCCGCACGGCGGTGCCACCAGCGTCCCCGCGCCGATCACGGCCGGCGAGCACACGCTGGTCAACCTCGTCTGCATCAGCCAGAGCGCGCCCGATCGCAGCGGGCGGCCCACACGGGCATCGAGCGTGGTTCTTCCCTGAATTTCCGTTGCTCGAACGGGGCCGGAGCGGTACCCTGTTTCGGCGAGGGGAGGTTCCGATGTCCGGGAAGCAAAGGGCGCGACGCGACAACGGCTCCTCCTCGAGCCCCTCTGGCGGGTCGTCGTCGCAGCAGCCCGCGCCGCTGTCCAACGCGCTGCAGCACGACAGCCTGCCCGATGTCGCTTCCTCGTCGTCGACCCCGCTGCTCGACCTCGTGCAGCAGCACGAGAAGAATCCAACCTACTCCCACGTCGACGTGAACACGGCCCTGCTCAAGCTCGATCGCGCCGGCAACTTCAAAGAGGAGTCCAAGACCGAGTACGACACCACGAAGGCCCGGCTCGAGCTCGAGAAGGGCGGTTCGGCGAGCGATCGGGAGGTCCGTGTCGCGATGCTCGAGGTCCGGATGCGCGAGGCGGACGCCAACCGGGCCCTCGCGCAAGCGTCCGCCGGCGACAGCGAGCAGGTGATGGGCCTGTTCATGGCGCCGGAGTGGGCGCTCGGGAAGAACCTCACCGAAGAGGACATGGCCTACTACGACGCGTCCTTCCAGGCGTTGTCCGCCCAGATGCCTCACACGCTGATGGCGCCTGGCTCGGGGGTCTGGCAAGAGCGACGGAAGAAAGGGACGTTCACCAAGGAGAACGTCCTCCACAACACCGCCAACGTGTACCTGGGCGGCGAGCGCAAGGCCCAGGTGCACAAGCAGGCCGAGGGGATGGACATCGACCACGCCGTGCATCGGTTCAAGGGCGGCCAGGGGGTCGACACCGCCCGCTCCCGGAAGTGGTGGGACAAGGCCCCAGAGCGCAGCGCGCCCGGCTCGGCCACGTTCTCGGCGGGCGGACGTCGGTTCGGGCTCGACATCTGCGCCGACCACGGAAACAGCCGGGTCACGCAGCAGGTAATCGGCGGCCACGAGGCGCCCCTCGACATGCAGCTGCTGATGAGCGCCGGAGCGCAGCCGATGGAGGCCGGCACCGCGGTGAAGGACGGTGGGATGATCGCTCACTCCGACGCGTCGGGCGTGGGTCAGCTCAAGGCGGCGACCGGCGGCGACACCGTGTACCACGCCGGCGTGGAGGGCATGAAGACCGTGAAGCCCTGGGCCCCCAAGCCAAACGGCTTCGCGGGCTACGAGCGCTCCAGCCTCGTCCAGAAGCAGCGTGAGGACTTCGGCCCGGGCCGCAAGGGGCACCTCGGAAAGCACAAGTTCTGAGGCCGCGGCCGGGGCGGGCCGGTCACCCGCTCAGCCCTCGCGCCAGCGCACCTCCCACACGCCGGTCCACCACATCGCGACGCGCAGCGCGCTGCGGAACGCGGTCTCTCGCCCCGTGTCGTCGGCGCGCTCGCGCAGCGCCCCGACCAGCTTGAGCCGTGGGTGTCGGTCGAGGCGCGGCCCCCACGTCGCGCGCCCGGTGGCCGAGAGCCGCCCGACCTCGCGACCCGCCTCGTCGACCACGGCGATCCACTCGCCGCGTGGGTCCAACCTGAACCCGTCGCCCGGCTGCGCCGTCGCCATCGCGGCGTGACCCGGATGGTCGCCCGGCTGGCGCCCGAGCCAGTCGATCCACAGGTCACCGCGCCCGATCAGCCCGTAGGCGTGGTCCGCCGGGGCGTCCGCGGCCAGCGGCGGCGCGTCGCGGACGTCGAGCAGCGGGTGACGCAGCGCCGCGAACGGCGCGCTGGGCTCGAACGACGAGAAGAGCTGGAGCGAGCGCCGCGCGCGGGTGAGCGCGACGTAGAGCAGGCGGCGCTCCTCGGGGGTGTCGGCGTGGCTGCCATCGTCGAGCAGCAGGACGTGGTCGAACTCGAGCCCCTTCGCGCTGTGCATCGTGCCGAGGTGGACGCCCGCACCGATCATGCGGGCGCGACGCTCGAGGCGCGCCCACGCGAGCAGATCGTAGCGCCACGCGTCACGGCTCCACCGTCGCCCCGCGTTCGGCGCGAGCCAGTCGCGCAGCGCCGCGACCCAGCCGCTGTCGCCCAGGGTGTCGAGGTGGTCCGCGAGCACGCCCGACGCGACCGGTTCGGCGGCGTCGGCGAGCAGGTCGAGCACCGAGACGACCTCGCGGATCCGCTCGACCGGTACGGAGACGTCGGATGGCAGCGACCACGAGAACGGCACGCCGAGCGCCTCGGCGGCGATCCGCAGGCGGTTCAGCCCGTGTGGGCGGTTGCGCGCGAGCACGCCGATGGAGGCCGGCGCCACGCCGTCGTCGAGCCACGCGCGCACCGTCGACAGCGCGCGGTGCGCCGCCTCGCGGACCGAGGTCGCGCGATGCCACGGGATCCGACCGCGCAGCGTCGGGTGGGTCGTCGCGAAGTGCCCCATCGGCGGGTCGAGCGTGCGCGCCGGATCGACCTCGAGCGTCTCGCCCGCCTTCAGCCGATCTGGCAGGTCGACGATCAGCGCCTGCGCCATCGCGAGCACCGCCGCCGGGTTGCGGTAGTTGTGCCGCACGATCTCGCGCCGCGCCTGGTAGTCCGCCTCGAAGCGGCGGATGAAGTCGGCGCTCGCGCCGTCCCAGGTGTAGATCGCCTGATCATCGTCGCCGACGGCGAACACGCGCAGCTTGCGCTGATCGCCGTCCATCGCGCGCCCGGCGATCGCCGAGAGCAGCGCGTACTTCTCGGCGTCGATGTCCTGGTATTCGTCGATGAACAGGTAGTTCACGCCGCGGAGCAGCGCGTCGCGCTGGCGTGCCTGGTCCGAGGCATCGAGCGCCTCGCCGCGCAGCATCGCCGCGGCGACCGGCAGGCAGGTGTCCAGGGTGAGGTCGCCGTCGGGGCCCAGCCGATGCGGCCCGACCATCGACATCGCGACGCCGTGCAGCGTCTGGATCGACACCCCCTTCGCGTCGCGCCCGACGAGCGCGTGCAGCCGCTGCCGCAGCGCGATCGCGTTCGCCCGCGTGTAGCACACGAGGAGGATCTGCCGCGCGCGCACCCGCTGACAGCGCAGCAGCCACGCCACGCGATGCACGAGGATGCGCGTCTTGCCGCTGCCCGGCCCGGCGAGCACGAGGTGGTTCTTGCGCGGATCGCGGGTCACGATCCGCTGCTGCACCGGATCGTTCAGATCGGTGACGATCGCCCGGTAGCTCTCGGGGGTGGTCGGGCGCTCGATCTCCTGCTTCTGGCGCGGGAACCACCGCGCCACGAACGCCTCGAGCGGCAGCGCGAACCAGTCCGCGCGCAGCCGCTCGGCGCGCGCCGGATCGTCGAGCATCTCGGCGGCCCACCGGGACATGACGTGGACGCGCAGCACCTTGTGCGCCTGGTGCGTCGCGAGCGCGTCGCGCGCCGCCTTCCCGTCCCCGTCGCGGACGCCGGGCCAGCTCGGTTCGCGATCGAGCTGCATCGCGGCGCGAAACACCGCGAGCCCGTTCTGAACCGTGAGGATCTGCAGATCGTGCAGCCACGCCACCGCCCCGCGCGCCGCGTCGCTCGGGTCACGGACCTCCCCGCGCAGCGACAGATCCCCCTCGACCGCAGCGACCAGGTGCTCGAGCGCGCTCGCGACGAGGACCTGCCCTCCCGTCCCAGCGACGCGCGCGATCAGGTGCTCGAGCACGCAGGCGGCCACCCGCTGCCGGACGGCGAGCCAGGCGGCGAGGTCCGAGATCGGCGCCTCGACCGTCAGCTGGCCGCTGCTGCCTCGCCAGTGGCGAAACCGGACCGCACCGCGCGCGGACGTCAGCCCCTGCGCCGCGGCCCCCCACGTCCCGAGCAACCGGGCGACGTCGACGACGGTGCACGCGACCTCCCCATCGGTCAGGCGATCCGCGATCGCCTGGAGATGGACCTGCCCGCCCTCGTCGAGCCCCTCCTCGACGAGCGCGGCCGCGATCGTCCGCTCCCAGCCCGCCCACCGCGCCAGCCGCCGCGCGCTCGCGTCCACGACACCGTGCCGGATGAACGCGGTGAACGTCTGCCCGGCGGTGACCAGGCCCGCGGTGCACATCTGGTCGAGGATCGCGAGCACGCGCAGCCCCCCCTCGAGCGGATCGTCGAAGGACAGCGCCTTGCACAGCACCGCGACCTCGTCGGCCGAGAGCCCCTCCTCGCCGCGGGTGTAGAGCGCGTCGAGCACCGCGCGCCACTGAGCCGCGCGCGCCGGCGGCAGGTCGAGCGCGTCCACCCGCGCCATCGCGTCGGCCAGGGAGGGCGCGCGCGGCCGCCCGCTGAACACATGCGTGTGGTTCTCGCGCCGCGCCAGCACGCCCGCGCGCTCGAGCCAGTTCACCGCCGCCTTCACCCGCGTCTCTTCCTGCGCCTCGTACGGATCGAACCGCCCGACGAGCGCCTCCTGGAACAACAGCTCGCGCGCGGTGACGACGCGCCGCTCCATGCCCTGCACGTGCGCCGCCGGGAGCTGCCGGATCGCGCGCCACAGCGCCTCCAGATCCTCGAACGCGAGGTCGCCGAGCGCGCCGAGCGCGAACCGCCCCTCGGCGTCGCCCTCCCCCCACAACAGCACCGCGGTCGCCGGCTCGCGGTCGCGCCCGGCACGGCCCGCCTCCTGCAGATACGCCTCGAGGCTGCTCGGCATGTCGAGGTGGACGACCAGGCGCACATCCGCCTTGTCCACGCCCATCCCGAACGCGTTCGTGGCGGTGATCACGCGGTGCTCGCCCCCGAGGAACGCGTTCTGGACGGTGCGACGCGTGTCGGCGTCGAGCCCCGCGTGGTACGCGACCGCGGGCCAGCCCAGCGCGGTGAGCGCCTCTGCCGTGTCCTCGGTGCGGCTGCGGCTGCCGCAGAACACGATCGCGGCGCCCTCGCCGAGGTGCTCGGCGAGCAGCTCCACGATCACGTCGAGACGGTCGGGTTCGGCGACGCGCCGCACGACGTAGGCGAGGTTGTCGCGCGCGGACCCGCCGTCGAGGAGCAGGGGCTCGGTCCCGGTCCACGCGGCGACGTGCGCGCGGATCTCGGCGGTCGCGTCGTGCTGGGTGGTGGCGGTGAACAAGAACACCGGCGGCATCGGCTGACCGAGCGTCTGAGTCAGCCGGCTCAGCGCGTTGAGGACGTACGGGTAGTCGGTGCGGAAGTCGTGGCCCCACTGCGACAGGCAGTGCGCCTCGTCGAACACGATCGCGCCGAGGTCGCGCTGCCCGAGGAGCTTGACGACCGACGCGTTGCGGAACTGCTCGGGTGAAAGGTAGAGCAGCCCGCACGCCCCGGAGCGCACCTCGTCGAGCACCTGCGGGCGCAGCAGCGCGGGCAGCCCGGAGTAGATCGCGCGGGCGTGCGGGATCCGATCGCGGAGCGCGTCCACCTGATCCTTCATCAGCGACTGCAGCGGCGAGATCACGACGGTGAGCTGCCCGAGCAGGCGGTGTCGTGTCTCGGCGGGCACCTGAAAGCACAGCGACTTGCCGCCGCCGGTGGGCAGGATGCCGAACGTCGCCTCTCCGCGCAGCCCGCGCGCGACCAGCGCGCGCTGGAGCGGGCCGCCGTCGGGGCCGCGCGGCGTGTCGCGGAACGCCTCGAAGCCAAACACCTCGTGCAGCCAGTGCTCGGGCGAGAGGTTGACGGTGCACCAGTCGCACGACGGATCGTCGCAGCCCGTCGCCCGCAGCGCGCGCAGCCGCGCAGGGGTGTCGGGCCAGCGACGGCGCACCCACGCGGGCAGCACCGAGCCGTCGTTCCTCGACGCGACGCGGAGCCAGGCCGCGATCATCACCAGCCCGAGATCGATCGCCGGCGCGTCCAGCCACGGCGTGCGCGCGCACACCCGACCCCGCCACGCCGCGCGCAGGTCGAGCGGCGCGGCGTCCGCGGACCAGCCGAGGCGGGCGAACAGATGCGCCCACCCGCGACGGGCCGCCGGCGCATGGGGGACGCGCTGAAGCAGCGCGCGGAGCAGGTCGCGCTCGGCGTCCGGGAGCGCGCGCAGCGCGTCCAGCGCGTCGATGAGCACCACCTCGCTCGCGCGCACGTCCGAGAGCGGGCTCGGGCGCGCGTCGCGGACCAGCTGATCGTCCTTGGTCAGCCGATGATACGGGCGCGCGGGGTGGGCCAGCACGGACAGCTCCAGCGTGTCCAGCGTCGGCAGCGCGAGGAGCGGCGAGCCCGGGGCGCGCGCCGCCAGCTCCGGGAGGTCGAACGCGTGCAGGTTGTGGCCGACGAGCACGTCGTCGGCTCGCAACCAGGCCACGAGCGCGCGATGCGCGTCCGCGAACCGCGTCTGCTCCCACACCCGCTCCTCGCCGTCGCGACGGGCGGCCATCGCGTGGAAGCCCCCGTCGCGACCCAGCTCGAGGTCGATGAACAGGAAGGACAGGCGGGGCTCCTTGGGCGTCCTCGCCATTGGAGCACCGATCCCGAGCCGGGGGAAGGGCCAGCGGTCAGGGCTGGAAGGTGTAGCGCCGCAGCCACATGTCGTCGGAGATGTGGAACGGGTACCCGGAGTTGTCGACGTCGGGGAACGTGATGTACACGTCGTCGTCGTCGCCGCCGATCGCGGTGCACGGGAGCTCGAAGGTGTGCACGAGCTGGCCCTCCTGCGTGTACACGCGCGCCGCGATCGCGTCGCACAGGTAGATCAGGCCCGACGGGGTGACCTGCAGCGTGCCGCCGGTGGACAGCAGCGGGAAGCTGCCGAGCTCCACGCCGTCGGTCGTGAAGTGTCGCAGGCGGAACGTCGCATTGTCGACGATCCACATCGTGTTGTCCGGCGCGAACGCAAGCGGGCCCGGGTTGCCGCCCATCTCGAACTCGAGCGTCGGCGCCCACAGGTTCGCGTCCGGGCCATCGTACGGGCTGTGGATGGTCATCGAGCGCACCTTGCCATCGCTGTAGGTCGCCCACAGGCCTCCCCCTGGCCGCGGAGCGATCCCACTCGCGATCGCGCCCAGGCTGGCCTGGCGTATGCGGTCCCCGCCCGCCTCCATGCCGATCAACTGGTACGGACTGGGGTACTCGGCCCCCACCGAGGTCGTGTAGAACAACCACCCATCGTGGACGGTGGCGTCGCTGAACCAGCTGCCCGACGAGTAGGTGTTGATCAGGGTCATGTCTCGCCTGAGCCAATGCCCGCCGTAGCGCGCACCGCCGATGGCGATGGAGTGGGGTGTGACGAACATCGACGTACCGCTCGAGCCGACGTCGACCTCGCCCACGAACACGGGCGGCTCCCACACCTCGCAGACCGCGACGTCGCCATCCGGGAGGCAGATCGCGCCGCCTGGGCAGCTCACCCCGTCGCACACGCTCTCTGCGCACCGTCCATCGAAGCACGACAGCCCGTCCGCACAGTCCGACGGGTCGTCGCACGGCGCCACGCACGACCCGTGGTAGCAGGTCGTGTCGCCGAGGCAGCTGATGTCGGCGCACGCGTCGGTCTCGTCGAGGCAGACCGGGCCGACGGAGAGGCTGTAGCAGGCCAGACCGGCGGCGCAGTCGCCCGACGGGCACTTCGTCTTGCAGGTGCCGCTGACGCAGGTGCCGCTCGCGCCGCAGCTCACGTTCGCGCACAGGTCGACCGCGCAGACCCCGCCGCCGCCGGTGGAGACACACTGCTGCTCTGCGTAGGGGCAGTCGTCGACGGTCGCACAGGTCGACTCGCACTCGCCCCACGCGCACAGTCGGACCAGCCGGATGTTGCCGAAGTCCCCGGTGAGCGACCAGATGTAGCGCCCGTTGAGGATGTGGGTGCCCGAGAACTTCGCCTGGTTGACGCCGAAGGTGGCGCTCTGGTTGTTCACCCGCGTCTCGAACGACAGCGAGAGCTCGTTGTTCCACACCGACGCGCTGGTGATGTTGCCGACCGCGCCGGTGGCGAGCCACTCGAAGCGACCCTTGAACGTGCCGCTGTCGTTGTTCAGCGTGACGCGCGCGACGACGTCGGTCCACGCGCCCGTGCAGCTGCTGTACTTCGCGATCGCCCACACGCCGGTGTAGGCGCCCCGCGACGGATCGCTCGGCGCGGTCGACGCGGTGGGCACGTCCATGCACTGGCTGTAGCCAGCGCAGTTGTTCCACTCACAGGTCTCGGTGCCGTCGCACTCGAGGTCGGAGTAGCAGGTGTCCCTGCACGTACCGTTCACGCAGATCTGGTCGTCACCGCACAGCCCCGCGTCGCACTCGTTCTCGGCGCACCGCCCCTCGAAGCAGTCGTGGTTCGAGTACCGGCAGTCATTCCCGGTGTTGCACGCCTCGTAGCAGCCGCCGTCGAAGCACGCCTCGTCGACGGGGCAGTCGATGTCGCAGACGTCGACCACGCACGCCCCGTTCCGGCAGGGATCGCCGCCGCAGTCCGCCGTGGACTCACAGGCGGTCTTGCACGCGCCACCGACGCAGACCTCGCCGAGCGGGCAGGAGATGTCGTCGCACGCGTCATACGTGCAGCGCTTCGTGCCGTCCGCCGACGCGTAGCAGTCCCCGGCGTCGCAGTCGTCGTCCGTCGCGCACTCGTGGAAACAGCCGCCGTAGCGGCACACCTGGCCCTCACCGCACACGATCCCATCGCACGCCGGATCGCCGCCGCACCAGCCCAGCTCACCCCACGAGAAGCGGCACGTCTCGCCGTCCGCGCAGGTGGGGTCGTCCACCGTGCACGCGGGCTGGCAGCGCCCCTGCACGCAGGTGTCGCCCCACTCGCAGGTGATGCCCGAGCAGTTGTCCCGGCGGCACCCGCCCTCCGCGATCGTGCAGCTGTCGAACTCGTCACAGTCGTTGCTGTCGGCGCACCGATCCATACAGCCCCCGTCGACGCAGACCTCGCTGTCGCGGCAGGTGATGCCGTCGCACGCGTCCGCGGCGCACGTCCCCACCGTGGACGACGAGCACGGGGTCTTCCCGCACCACAGCGGGCCGACGGTCGCGAAGCAGGTGTCGACGCCGCACGCGTCGCGATCCGTGCAGGTCGAGCGGATGGCGCCATCACGGCATACGCCGTCGACGGGCACCGCGAGCCCGCTGCACGCGGTCGACGCGCAGGTGCCCGTCGCGGCGCCCGCCTCGGTGTAGCAGCGCCCGACGTCGCAGTCCCAGTCCCCCGCGCAGGTGTCGCGGCACGCGCCGAGGTGGCAGACCTCGTCGGCCCCACAGGTCACACCGTCGCAAGGGTCCGCGACGCAGACGTTCCGGGTCGTGCCCCCCAGGTCACGGGCGTAGCACGCGCCCTCGCCGCAGTCGGCGCTCGACGTGCACGAGGGGACGCACGCGCCGCCGCTGCACACCTCGTCCGACGGACAGACGACGTCGTCGCACGCGTCATCGACGCAGCGCCCCTCCCAGCAGGCCCCCACAGCGCACGGCAGCAGGTCGCTGCACTCGTCGAAGCAGCCGCCCGCGTAGCAGAACTGCCCCAGCGGACAGCTCGTGTCGAGGCAGGCGTCCACACGGCACGTCCCGGTCGCCGAGGCGTTGGACTTGAAGCAGTACAGGCCCTCGTCGCAGTCCGCGTCGGCCGTGCACGCGTCGTCGTAGCAGGTGCCGCCCACGCAGGTCTTGCCGGCGGTACACAGCACCCCGTCGCAAGCGTCCGCGGCGCAGCCGATGCCCGTGTAGCACACATGACCCGGATCGCACTGTTCGTGGGCCGTGCACGAGCGGTAGCAGTTTCCGCCGAAGCACGCCTCGTCGACCCGGCAGACCACATCCGCGCAGGCGCTCTCGCTGCAGATGCCCGACGAGGACCCGTCCGCCAGGTAGCACGAGGTCCCGTCGTCGCAGTCCGCGTCCGTCGTGCAGCCCGTCTGGTAGCACTGGCCCGCGTAGCAGGTCTCTCCGGTAGCGCACTGCACGCCGTCGCACGCGTCCGTGGCGCAGCCGAGGCCCGTGTAGCACTGGTGCTCCGGATCGCAGTCGTCATGAGCCGTGCAAGGAGCAAAGCAGCTTCCGCCGTAGCAGACCTCGTCGACCGGACAGGACACGTCCGCGCACGCGTCCACCCGGCAGGTGCCCGGCGACGTCGGGTCGTCCGAGAAGCAGCGCTCGCCCTCCTGGCAGTCCGTGTCCGACAGGCAGCCGTCGAAGCAGTGCCCCCCGAAGCAGCTCATGCCCACCGGGCACTGGATTCCCTCGCAGGCGTCCGGCGTGCAGCCAATCCCCGTGTAGCAGTCGTGGCTCGGATCACAATGCTCGGCGGCCGTACACGTCGAGAAGCAGTTGCCTCCGAAGCACGTCTCGCCCACCGGACAAGACACGTCCGCGCACGCGTCCACCCGGCAGGTGCCCGGCGACGTCGGGTCGTCCG
>CAYQSE010000024.1:0-6785 GCA_964419905.1 uncultured Enterobacteriaceae bacterium | reverse complement strand
GACACGTCCGCGCACGCGTCCACCCGGCAGGTGCCCGGCGACGTCGGGTCGTCCGAGAAGCAGCGCTCGCCCTCCTGGCAGTCCGTGTCCGACAGGCAGCCGTCGAAGCAGTGCCCCCCGAAGCAGCTCATGCCCACCGGGCACTGCACGCCCTCGCACGCCGCAGTGGTGCAGCCGATCCCCGTGTAGCAGGCGTGATCGGGATCGCAGTCGGCGGCATCGTCGCAGACGTCGACGCAGTGCCCCCCGAAGCAGCTCAGGCCCACAGGACAGGACACGTCTGCGCACGCATCCACCCGGCACGTGCCGGTCGACGTCGGGTCGTCCGAGTAGCAGCGCTCCCCATCCGCGCAGTCGATGTCGGCAAGGCAGCCGTCGAAGCACGCGCCGCCGAAGCAGGTCTGGCCGACAGGACACACGTAGGTGTCGCACGCGTCGGGCGCGCAGCCGAGGTTCGAGAAGCAGCGCTCGCCCGACGTACAGTCGTCATCGACGACGCAGTCCGAGAAGCAGGTGCCGAGGTAGCAGATCGTCCCCTCGGGGCAGAAGGTCGCCTCGCACGCGTCCTCGTGGCATGTCCCGGCGCTCGCGCCGTCGCGAAGCTGGCAGCGCGCGGCGCCACCGCCGCAGTCGTCGTCGTCGGTGCACGCCGTGTGACACTGCCCGTCGAAGCACGCGAGGCCGTCGGCGCAGTCGACGCCCGCGCACGGATCGTCGACGCAGCGGCCGTCGGTGCACAGCCCGGCGCCGCAGTCCTCATGCGCGACGCAGGTGTCGTCGCAGCTGCCCCAGTGGCAGACCTGATCGGGCGCGCAGCCGGGCGCGCACAGCAGGGTGTCGAGCCCGCACGGGATGCCGGAGTAGCACGCGCTGTTCGGATCGCAGCGCTCCTCGGGCGCGCAGATCCGCGTGCACGCCCCCTCGATACAAGTCTCGCCGCCCAGGCACTCGCCGCAGGTGTCGTCCGCGGGGACCAGCCCGAAGTCGGAGAAGTGGTCGGTCGTGGACAGGACGATGTCGGCCTCCTCGCGGTGCGTGCCGAGGGAGACCCACGCGCCGTCGTGGACGGTCGCGGCGTAGAGCGGGCCGCCGAGGCCCGCGACGTCGAAACGGAGCTGAACCGCGACCGCGAACTGCGTACCGGCAGGACCCAGCGTCCATGCCGTGCCGACGTGCCCCGACGGCGCGTCCGTCGCCTGGGTGATGGTGAGCTCGAGGGGTGCCGTGAGCGCGCCCGGCGGGACGGTGAGCTCGAGGCCCCCGCCGTCTGCCTCGATGACGCCTCCCGCCGCGTCGAGGGTCGCGCGGACGACGATCGGCGTGTTGCCGCCCGTGTCCGACGTGTCGCCCGTGTCCGACGTGTCAGCCGTGT
Organism: uncultured Enterobacteriaceae bacterium; assembly: GCA_964419905.1. Taxonomy (GTDB): domain Bacteria; phylum Myxococcota_A; class UBA796; order UBA796; genus JAFDJI01. The sequence continues at coordinate 5,413 of CAYQSE010000024.1, read as the reverse complement.
CAGCCGTGTCAGCCGTGTCAGCCGTGTCAGCCGTGTCGGCCGTGTCGGCCGTGTCGGACGTGTCGGACGTGTCGGACGTGTCGGACGTGTCGGCCGTGTCGGCCGTGTCGGACGTGTCGGACGTGTCGGCGGTGTCGGCTGTGTCGACCGTGTCGCCGCCATCCGGGGGTGTGGGGCATGCAACGAGGAAGAAGGCCAACATCCCGACTGCGAGACCACGCACGGAGCACCCCCGAACACCAGCAAGTCCCGCGACGGTACCATCAAAGTGATTCGTGCACGCATCAAGTCTCAGAAAATCGTTGCTACCCGCGCATCCCTCCGGCACGACCACGGCGTACTCACGCGCCGCGAGCGCATCGACGCCGTGTTAGCCTGCTGCCGCACCCGCCCCGGAGCCCACTTGCCCCGAGCCGATCTCCGTCGGCACCTCGTCCTGATCGCCGCCGGCTCGTCGCGTGGCAACCGCGAAGCCGCCGTGGGTCGCGCGCTGACGCACGACAGCGCCGCCCGCACGACGTCTGGAACGTCGTGACGCAGCACGAACCGAGCGAGCCCGAGTCGATCCGCGCGTTCGCGCGCCGCGTCCTGCACGGCGCGACCGTGGACGCCAAGCTGCGCGCGCCTGGTCCGCTGACCGACACCGCGCCGGGGCCCGCCGAGGCGGCGCGCTCACCGGGACGCCCTCCGGGGCTCGCGCTGCGCGATCCCCGTCCGCGCCCACCGTTCCCGCGCGTCGATCACCTCGACGGCGCGGAGGCGCGTGGCACCGTGCTGCACTTCTTCGCGAACCACGAGCTGATGGCGCTGGAGCTGATGGCGCAGGCCCTGCTGCGCTTCCCCGACGCCCCGCCGCGGTTTCGCGCAGGACTCTGTGGGGTGATGCGCGAGGAGCAAGACCACCTGGCCGCCTACCTCGACCGGATGGCGGCGTGCGGCGTGGGCTTCGGCGACGTGCCGGTCAGCCCGTTCTTCTGGGACTGCCTCGCCGACGCGCCCGACCTGCCGGCGCTCGTCGCGGGACTGTCGCTGACGCTCGAACAGGCCAATCTCGACTTCGCCGCGTACTACGCCGACGCGTTCCGCGCGGTCGGGGACGCGGACACCGCCGCGGTGCTCGACCGCGTGCTGGCCGACGAGATCCGCCACGTCGCCCACGGACTGACGTGGTTTCGCCAGTGGCGGCCGGGTGACCTGTTCGACGCGTGGGCCGCTGCACTGCCCGCCCCGCTCACCCCGCGACGCGCGCGCGGGATCGGCTTCCTCCGTGCGCCGCGCCGCGCCGCCGGGTTCGACGACGCGACGATCGACCGGCTCGCGGTGTACGGCGCGTCACGCGGGCGGCGGCCCTTGCTGTACCGGTTCGACCCGGACGTCGAGACCGAGCTGGCCGGCGAGCCCCCGAGCGCCGCCGGACGCGTGATCGCGGCTGACCTCGACCTGCTGCCGCTGTTCCTCGCGGGCGAGGACGACGCCGTGCTGGTGCATCAGCCGCCGCGCACGGCGTTCCTGCGGTCGCTCCGCGACGCCGGGTTCGCGCTGCCCGAACACGTGACGGCGATCGACGACCGCGCGTGGGGTGGGCACCGCCCGTGGGCCCTCTCCCCGCGTGTGTGCGCCGAGCTCGCGCCGCACGGCGGGCCTGCGTGGCGGCCTGCGTGGCGCGCGCACGCGTCGAAGTCGTGGGCTGCGGGGCTCCGGGGGGCGCTGCACGAGGCGCTCGGCGAGGACTTCCTCGCGCCACCCGAGGATCTCGGAGTCGTCTGCCACACCGTCGCCGAGGTCGCGCACGTCGTCCGCGCGCTCGACCGCCCGTTCGTGATCAAGGCGCCCTGGTCGACGGCGGGCCGCGCGCGCAAGTTCGCGCTCGACCTCGCTTGGGTCGAGGGCACGCTCGCGACCCAGGGGAGCGTCGTCGTCGAGCCGTGGCTCGATCGGGTCGCGGACCTGTCGCTGCAGGGCACCGGCGGCGTCCTCGACGGCTGGGGGCGGTTCTTCACCGACGCGCGCGGCGCGTACCGCGGCGCGTGGCTCGGCCACCCCCTCGAGGGGCTGCCCCCGGACGTGCAGCGCTGGGCGCACGATGACGGTCGCGATCCACGGCGCCTGCCGCGCACGCTCGCCGCGGTGGCCCGGTTCCTCGGCGAGCGCCTGGACGGGCGCCCCGGTCCGTACGGCGTCGACGCGCTGATCTACCGACGCCCCGACGGGCTCCGGCTGTTCCCGCTCCTCGAGGTGAACCCGCGCGTCACGATGGGGCGGATCGCGCTCGCGCTGGGCCGCCACGTCGCGCCCGGCACACCGGCGCGCTTCGACCTCGTCCCGCGCGACGCCGTGGCCGCGCGACCCGTCGTCCTCCGTGGGGGCCACATCGTCGACGGTGCGTTGCCGCTGACCGATCCCGAACGCGCGCAGCGGGTGGTGGCGATGCTCACCGTTGGCGTGGGCGCGCGTTGACACCCGGAGGGCGCCGACGGAGACTTCCTCGAAGCGCATGCGCCTCGGCTTTTCAGGCCGCCGGGCGCATCCGCGGGAGGGTCCGGCATGGGCGGTGACCTCAGAGCGCGCGCGTGGGCCACGCTCCTCCTCGGCGTGGTGCTCCTCGCGACGGCGTGCGGGCCAGGTCGACGCGGCGACGACGGGCTGCGCGAGTCCGTGCGCGAGGTGTGGTCCTTCACCACCGACCAGCCCTACCCGATCGAGGCGCCGTCGTTTCGCGACGTGATTCGGGACGGATCGGCCATGTACGTCCTCTACCAGCGCGGCGACGTGCCCGGCCTGTTCTGGACCGAGGACGACGGCACGACCTGGGATCACGCGCTGTTCGGGGAGGCCGCGACCGGCTCGGGCGGCCCGTCGGCGGGCGGGCTGATGCTTCACGAGGAGCGCATCTACCTGATCATGGGCTCGTATGCCGACAACAGCTACGGGCTCTCGGTGTGGCGGCTCGCCCTCGACGGCGCGACCCCGTCCGCGACCTGGGCGGCCGGTCATATGCGCACGGGCGGCGTGCACCGGCTCGGCGGCAGCCAGTGGGGGCAGATGTGGATCGGGAACACCACGCTCACCACCTTCCGCTCGTTCCGCTATTGGCCTTCCTTCCTCGAGGACGCCCCCGCGCCCAACGTCGACCCGTCCGACGTGTTGCCCTACACATCCGCCCCGGACCGCTGCCTTCCGGCGTCGTGGGATCTTGCCGGCTCGAGTGAAGGCCGGTGGCGCTTCGCGGGTGTGTGCACCCTCGACGCGGCGGTCGGCGGGGGCGCCCCGCGGCTGTGCGAGGCGTCGATCATGTCTGGCGGCGACCCGGCGCTGCAGGTCGCCTGCGCCGACCTGAGCCGCGAGGTCGACGCCAACGACCTTGTGACGTTCGCAGGCGGTGACCGCGTGGTCCTGTACTACACGGCGTTCGAGGACGGTGCGCGGCGCGCGCGGGCCGCGTGGCTCACGCGGGACCCGTTCGGGCACGCCACGGCGCACACCGCGGACCTCGGCGCGGGCTACCTCCACGTCAATCGGCCGGGCTGGCTCGCGGTGATGAAGCGGGGCTTCGGCCCGTTCGCGTCGGTGGTGCGGCCCGACCAACCCCTCGACGCCAGCGCGACCTTCCACTTCCTCGATGTCGCGCAGAACCAGATCGCGACCGCCGACCTGCCCGCCTCGCCGTGCGCACCGGACGTCGCGTGCGGTCGCGCGCCCTATGCGCTCAACGGCGGCGGCGCCGTGTTCCTCCCGACCGACGAGGTCGTGCGGTGGATCCAACCGATGGGTGCGAACGTGTACCGGATCTTCTACGCGATCGAGACGGGCGACCCCGAGCGCGGCGAGCCGTCGAAGGTGCGCGTGCTGTACGACGACGTGACGTGGACACCGCCGCCACCGCCCCAGATCACCGCGCGTCCGGCGGGGCCGCTGGTCGAGGCGTGCGCGCTCGCGTCGCTGTGCGCAGACGGCGTCGCCGACGCGCATCGCCTGAACGCTTGCGCGTCCTGGTGGACCGAGATCGGTCACGCGCCGCGCCGGGACGAGGACGACCCCCGACTGGCCGCGTTCCTCGGGGCGACCGACTGCGACGCGGTGCAGCGGGCGTGGCCGGAGCAGTCGCCGCCTCCCGCGCTGACGTGCACCGGCGACGCGATCTGCGACGACGACGTCGGCTACGAATGCAGCGCGGGCGTGCCCGTCCAGGCGGTGGCCGTCTGTGGTGACGGCACGGAGTGCGTGGTCGGTGGCTGGGCGCGCTGCGACACCGCCGCGCAGACGTGTGGTGCCGCGCCGTCCGCGATGTTCTGCGTGGACGACCCCGCACCGGGTGCGTGCGCGTACGGAACCTTCCTGCCGTGCGCCGCGCAGGGTCGAACGTGCCACGAGAGCGTGGCGACCGGCCTCGCGACCTGCGTGAACGAGGCGCCGCGCTGCGAAGTGCCGCTCCCCGGCGAGCCCACGGTGGGCTCGTACTGTGATGGCGACGTGCTCGCGCGGTGCGGTAACGCGGGCGTGTCCGAGGATGTGTGGGACTGCGCGCGGCGCGACGGCTTCATGTGCCAGGAGTCCGAGGTCGAGCGGCCGACCGGGCCGTACGTCGAAGCGCTCTGCCTCCCCGAGGCCCCGGACTGTAGCAGTACCACAGCTACCTGCGACGGCTCGCGGCTGACCTACTGCGACCTGGGCGCGTCCGGTACCGGCCTCACGCGCGCGCTTGACTGCGCGGATGTGGGCGCCGCCTGCCGCGCGGACGGCGAGTCCCCCCGCTGTGTAGTGCTCTGAAGCGCGACGCCGAGATCACCGGAGCCTCCCATAACGAAGGGTTGATAGTGAGAGTTCCGTCATCAACAGCCTCCGGCTGAGCGGCACCTGTCGGCGCGCCGCGCGGACGCCACGTCGACAAGCCTCGGGCGCGATCGGATCCTGGTATTTTTCGGCGTTCCAAAATCCTTGATCGCCTGCACATCCGACACGCATTGACAACCCATCCAACGCACCCGAACTTGTCCGGAACCACAACAGCAAGGGGGTCATCATGCTTCGTGTCATGGTCTGGAGTCTCGTCGTCGCGTTCTCCCCACCTGCGTTCGCCGAGGACGCGCCGTATCTGTGCGTCGACACGATCGACTGCGGTGGATTGTGCGGCACCGAGGTGGAGATCCGTCAGTTCCTCGCGCAGTGCAACCCGAACAAGCCGGAGGCGCAGGCCACCGGCCCATGTCTGTCGGACTGCTTCAACGTCTGCGTTCACAGCACCGACCGGAACGGCAAGGCGCCGCACACGTACTGTACCCTGGAGTGCATGTCCGTGGACTGTCCGGGCCCGGCAGCGCAGTCCGGGCTCGTGTCGGTCGTCGAGGAGGAGTGCCCGGTGCCCGAAGACGGCACCCTGTGCACGACCGAGTATGCGCCGGTGGTGTGCGGGGCC
>CAYQSE010000023.1:0-40813 GCA_964419905.1 uncultured Enterobacteriaceae bacterium | reverse complement strand
TGATGTCGGCCTGGTAGGCGTCGCGCTTGACCAGATCGTCGCGCTCGCCGGACAGGATCTTGCCGACCGACAGCCCGAGGAAGGTGTAGATCTGCCCCATCCAGTCGGCATCGCGTGACGCGAGGTAGTCGTTCACGGTGACGACGTGCACGCCCTTGCCGGGCAGCGCGTTGAGGTAGCAGGCCAGCGTGGCCATCAGGGTCTTGCCCTCGCCGGTCTTCATCTCGGCGATACGGCCCTGATGCAGCACGATGCCGCCGATGAGCTGCACGTCGTAGTGACGCATCCCGAGGGTGCGCCACGCGGCCTCGCGGACGGTCGCGAACGCTTCGACGAGCAGGTCGTCGAGCGTCTCGCCCTTCTCGAGGCGCGCACGGAACTCGACGGTCTTGCCCGAGAGCTCGGCATCCGAGAGCTCGGCGTAGACAGGGCCGAGCGCGTTGATGCGATCGACCAGCGGCTGGATCTTGCGGATCTCCCGCTCGTTGGCGTCGCCGAACACCTTCTTCGCGATCCGCCCGATGGCTTCGAACATGCGATGTCCTTCCCGGAGGGTCAACCGGAGATCGTTAACCGGTCGGACCTCCAGGCGGCCCAAGGTGCGCACGATGGGGTGCAGCGGCAACCCCCGACCCGGATCAGCGCGGCAGGTAGTCCAGCGGATCGACCGGGTGGCCGTCGAGACGCACCTCGAAGTGCAGGTGCGGCCCCGTGCTTCGGCCGGTGCTGCCCACGGTGGCGATGCGCCGCCCGGCCTCGACGCGATCGCCCTGGCGCACCTCGAGCGTGGTCGCGTGGGCGTAGAGGGTCGAGATGCCGAACCCGTGGTCGATCTCGACCATGCGCCCGTAGCCGGCGTTGAACTCGGCCTTGATCACGCGTCCCGGCCCAACCGCCACGATCGGATCGCCGCGTCGGCTGCCGATGTCGAGCCCGGAATGGAACCTCCAGGTGCGCCCGAAGGGGCTGCGCCGCCAGCCGAACCGCGACGTCATCGGCCCGTCCGACGGCCACAGCCGCGGCAGGGCCTGATCGAGCGCGCGGATGTCCTCGAGCTCGCGGACCACCGCGTTCAGGTCGGGCTCGGCGAGCCCGACCACCGCGAGGAACGTCTCGATGCGCGCCTGGACGATGCCAGCCCACACGTCGGCCGGGCGCAGGCTCATGTGGTGCGGGCCGTGCACCCCGCCCTCGCCGGGCGCATACGGATCGACGTCGTCTGCCGGTGGCTCGAAGTCCCCGCCCTCGGGATCGCTCGCCCGAACGTCGGGCAGCGGGCCGTGGTCGCCCGAGACGCCGCCGAGGCCCTTGATCTGGGCGTCGTAGAGGCGCAGCCGCAGCATCACCCGGTCGACCTCGGCCATGCGTCGATCGATCTCCGCGACGCGCGCGCGCATCACGAGGTTCTCCTCGAACACCGGCCCGTAGGCGAGCGCCCGCGGCAGCGCCATCCCGATCACCACCACGAGGACGAAGATCACGACGACCAGGACGCCGACGAGCGTGCGGAGCTGACGGAGCTGACCGACCGTGAGCAGGTAGATCGGCATCTCGACGGTCTGGGTCACGCCCGGATCCGTCGGCGACGCGGGCGTGCGGTGGTCGCCTCCCCTCACCCCACCTCCTCGACCCGGGCCACGACGACGGTGACGTTGTCCTCGCCACCCCGCTCGCACGACAGCTCGACGAGCCGCCGACACGCCTCTTGCGGCGAGAGCTCCTGCAGGTAGTGCCCGATCTCGTCCGCCCCGAGGTAGCCGGACATCCCGTCCGAGCAGAGCAGGAACCGGTCGCCGCGGCGCACCGCCTTGACCTGGAGGTCGATCTCGACGTCCTCCTGGTAGCCGAGCGAGCGGGTGATCACGTTGCGCATGCGGTGGTTCTTCGCCTCGTCCGCGGTGATCAGGCCTGCCTTCAGCTTCTCGTTGACCAGGCTGTGGTCCTCGGTGACCTGCTCGCACCGGCCGTCGCGGCACAGGTAGAGCCGGCTGTCACCGACATGCGCGATGTACCCGTTGCCGCCGTCGATCAGCAGCACGACCGCGGTGGTGCCCATGCCGTGGAACTCGGGCTCCTCGCGCGCCTTCTCGAAGATGCGGCGACCCGCGAGGCGGATCGCGTAGCTCAACCGCTCGCGCGCGATCTCGACCGGATCCTCACCTTCGCCCGGGTTCTCCCCGTGCAGCTCCATCGTGGTGACGATCTCCTCGACCGTGTTCACGCAGATCGCGGACGCGTACTCGCCGCCCGCGTGCCCGCCCATGCCGTCGGCCACCACGAAGAGGTTGAGCTCTTCGTTGATCAGGAAGTTGTCTTCGTTGTGACCGCGCTTGAGGCCGACGTCGGTGATGCCGCAGGAGGTGATGCGCATGTCTGGGCTCCTCGTTCGCCGATTCTACGCGGACGCGGGATGAAGCGCGGCAGCGAGCCGCCGAAACGACTCGACGTCGAGGCGCTCGGCGCGCAGCGACGGGTCTATCCCCGCCGTGGCGAGTGCATCAAGCACGACGGCGCGCGGATAGAGCGCCGACAGGCTGTTGGTCAGCGTCTTGCGCCGCTGGGCGAACGCGGCGCGCACGACGCCGTCGAACTTCTCGGGGTCGCCCTCGCCCACCTGGGGCGTCGGGTAGAGCTCGAGGCGGATCACCGCGGAGTCGACCTTCGGCGGCGGGTGGAACGCGCCGGGCGGCACGAGCACCACGAAGCGCGCCCGCGCCCGCGCCGCGACCTGCACCGAGAGCGCGCCGTACGCCTTCGTGCCGGGCGTCGCGACCAGGCGATCGACGACCTCCTTCTGCAGCATCACCGTGAGCGAGGTGAACACGTCGGGGCGGTGCAGCCAGTCGAGCACGAGCCCCGTACCCACGTTGTAGGGGAGGTTCGCGACCATCTTCCAGCCGCCGCCCGGGCACGCCTCGCGCAGATCGACCTTCGTCGCGTCGCCCTCGATCAGACGCAGGTCGGGCAGCGTCTCGCGCAGGTGCGTCGCCAGATCCCGGTCCAGCTCGATCGCGGTGACGTCCGCGCCCGCGGCGATCAGCGCGCGGGTGAGGATGCCGAGGCCCGGTCCGACCTCGAGCACCTTGTCGCCTGGCTCGACGCGCGCACCGACGACGATGCGCTGCACGATGTCCTCGCGCCACATGAAGTGCTGGCCGAAGCGCTTCCGGGCGCGCTGCTCCAGGTCACGCAGGATGGCTGAGGGATGACGCTCGGTCACGCGACGCTCCACGCCGGACGCGCCGGCAGATCGAGCGTGTCGCCGCCGCCGGCGAGCAGCCGGAGCCGCCCGACGTTCGCGATCATCGCCCCGTTGTCGGTGCACCGCGAGCGGTGCGGCAGATAGGTCTCCAGCGGCAGCGCGGAGACGGCGGCCCGCAGCGCCGAGTTCGCGGCGACCCCGCCCGCGATGGCGACCCGCGCGATGCCGGTGCGCCGCGACGCCTCGGTGATGCGCTGCACGAGGCAGTCGACGACGGCGGCCTGGAAGCTCGCGCAGATGTCCGCGTCCGACGCACGATCTGGACGCTGGAGGTAGGTGCGCACCGCGGTCTTGAGGCCGGCGAACGAGAAGTCGAGCTCGCCGGGCAGCGGCCGGGGGAACGCCACCGCCTGCGGGTCGCCCTGCGAAGCGAGCCGATCGACCAGCGGACCGCCCGGGTAGCCGAGCCCGAGCAGCCGCGCGACCTTGTCGTAGGCCTCGCCCGCGGCGTCGTCTCGCGTCTCGCCGAGCACCGCGTAGTCGCCCAGCCCGCGCGCCGCGTACAGGGTGGTGTGCCCCCCGCTGACGACGAGCGCGAGGAACGGCCACGCAGGCGCCGGCGCCTCGAGCAGCGGCGAGAGCATGTGCCCCTCGAGGTGGTTGACGCCGACGAACGGCACGCCCCACGCCGCGGCGAGGCCCTTCGCGAACGACAGCCCGACGAGCACCGCCCCGATGAGTCCCGGACCCGCGGTGGCAGCGACCGCGTCCGGGCGCTCGACGCCGGCGCGGTCCAGCGCGGCGCGCACGACCGCGCCCAGCTTCTCGACGTGCGCCCGGCTCGCGAGCTCGGGGACGACACCGCCATACGCCGCGTGCACCTCCTGGGTGTGCACGACATCGGACAGGATGCCGGTCGCGTCGACGATCGAGGCGGCGGTCTCGTCGCAGCTCGTCTCGATCGCGAGCACCTTCATGGCGTTCCCGGGTAGGCTGGCTCGCTGTAACCGATGAGTGCGGGGGAGAGCATGCGCGTCGCCGTGATCGGAGCGGGGCCCATCGGGATCGAGGCCGCGTGGGCGGCCACCCGGGCGGGCCACGAGGTGGTCGTGCTCGAGGCGGGCGAGGTCAGCGACGCGCTGCGGCAGTGGGGCGCGCTGCGTCTGTTCACCCCGTGGCGCATGAACACCACCGCCGCCGGGCGCGCGCTGCTCGGGGATCCGTCGCTGGCGGGCGAGGACTGCCCGACCGCGGAGGCGCTGGTCACGCGCTACCTCCTCCCGCTCGCCGCGCACCTCGACGTGCGCACCCATCAGCGCGTACGCGGCGTGTCGCGCGGCGTGCTCGGCAAGAGCGCGCAGATCGGCAGCCCGGAGCGCATGGGCGATCCGTTCCGCCTGCTCGTCACGACCGCCGATGGCGAGTCCGTGCTCACCGCCGAGGTCGTGGTCGACTGTACCGGCACCGCGTCCGACCCCGCGCCGGCGGGGATGGGCGGGCTCGAAGCGCCAGGAGAGGCCGCTGCACGCGCCGCCGGCAAGCTGCGCCACGGCCCCGTCCCGGTCGCGGATCTCGCAGGCGCGCGGGTCGCGCTGGTGGGTGACGGGGCGTCGGCAGCGACGGTGCTCCGGACGCTGCGCGCGCAAGGCGGCACCGAGGTGTGGTGGCTGACGCCGAGCGCCGAGGCCCCCGGCTTCGCCTCGCCGCCCGACGACCCACTCCCGGAGCGGCGCGCGCTGTTCGTGTCCGCGCGCGAGGCGCTCGCCGATCCGTCGGTCCGCCACCTGCCAGGTCGCTACATCGTGCGTCTCCAGACCGCCGACGACGTCACGCTCCACCTCGACGACGGCCAGACGGTAGGGGTGGACGCGGTGGTCGCGTGCACCGGCTTCCGACCCGACGGTCGCCTGCACCGCGAGCTTCAGGTGCACACCTGCTACGCCTCCGAGGGCCCGATGAAGCTGGCGGCGGCGCTGCTCGGTGGAAGCGGCGACTGCCTCGCGCCGCAAGTGTCGGGTCCAGACCTGCTGCGCAGCCCCGAGCCCGGCTTCTTCTTGCTGGGCTCCAAGAGCTACGGACGCCGCAGCGACTTCCTGCTCGCCACCGGCCACCGGCAGGTCGACGAGCTGATCACCCTGATCGGCGCGGCATGAGGCTCAGACCCCGCCGACCACCAGCATGAAGATCGCCAGCACCATGTAGACCAGGAAGAACAGCACGTAGAACAGGCACAGCCCGCCAAAGACGACGAGCAGGACGACGAGCAGCATCGTCGACACGATGCCGAGCACGAGCCCGACGATCGCCAGCGGGTCGAGGGGACGCCCCTCCGCCTGGGACCGCTTGTAGGACATCCAGCCGAACAGCAGCGAGAGCGGCCCGAACACCTGACAGGCCATGAACGACACGAGGCCGAGCGCGAACGACAAGATGGCGTAGGTGTCTGCGGGCTGCGCCGTTTGGGCGCGCGGCGCAGGGTGCGGGTAGCTCGGCGGCGCGGGTTCCGACATCGTGACTCCAGGGAGGCTGCGCGGCCCGACCACCCTACCCCGACCGCGGTCCCAGGCGTCGAGATCGGGCAGCAGACCCACCGAAGCGGCACCCCTGGCGCCATCGCGGAACCGCTCGTGCCGGGTGCACGCGAGCGCGGATCATGGCGCGTCGTGCACCACGCGGGGCCAGTAGGCGTCCTGATCGAAGCGTCCCTGATCCTGCACACCGTCGTGACAGCCGGTGCACACCTCGGCCAGCGGCGTGCGGATCGGGCGCACCGTCGCGGGCGCCGCCAGGTGCGCGCGCGACGGCCCGTGGCACGCCTCGCACTGCACGTCGCGGAACGGCGCGGCCGCGACCGGGCTCTCCGGGCCGCCGTCCGCGCCCCAGCCGGTGACGTGGCAGCCCACGCATTGCCGATCGAGCGCGCGATCGGACGCCGAGAGCCCCGCCCAGGCACGCGCATGCCCGGTGGCGGCCCACTGGGCGGTCTCGCTCGGGTGGCACGCGGCGCACGCCTCGGAGCCCGCGAACGGCCCGTCCGCCACCACGCGCGGGCCGATCACGAGCGGCTCGGACGGGGCCTCCGCCGTGGCGATGCGCGCCTTGCCGGCGGCCACCAGCGCGGCCGTCGCCGGATGATCGGGGACCTGCGCGTCCAGCGGCACGATCTTCCAGGTGAACAGCGAACCGGCGCGCCCCGAGGTCAGCGCGCCCTGCTCGGCCTCGACCTCGGCGATCTTCTCGGCGTACCAGGCGACCTGCTCCTGCGCGCGCTCCACCCGCCGTGGCGCGCCGCCGCGCTCGGCCTCGGCAGCGGCCGCGTCACGTCGCGCGATCAGCGTGTCCCGCTCGCGCGCGAGCGCGCCGGCGCGGTCGGAGGGCACCCAGCCGTCAGCGCCGACCATCGGCCGCAGCCCGACGACGCCGAGGTTCTGCCCGCGGTGACCGTGCGCGAGCCACCACGCCCCGGCTGCCGTGTCGGGATCGTCGAACCGCCGCCCGCTCCGACCGTCGATCACGAAGTGGATCGCGGGCGCCGCGCGCGGCAGCGCATGGATCGATGCCTGCTCGACCGGCGCCAGCGCGACCACGACGTCCGCGCCAGCCACCTCGGCGACCGCGCGCGCCGCGGCCTCCTCGACCGGCTCGACGACGCAGCCCTCCACCGTGCCCGAGGTGAACCCGACGACCCCGACCTTCAGCCCGCCGGCCTCGAGCATCCGGCTCGACGGGAACGGCCTGGACCCGGAACAGACGAGGTTCGCGGCGAGGATGGGCAGACCGTGCGCCTCACGCAGCGCGAGCACCTTCGGCAGCCCGAGCAGCCAGTCGGCGCCCCCGACCGCCATCGCGTCGAGCCCACCGGCGGCCAGCGCCTCGGCGACGAGCTCGGCCTTGATCACCGCCTGGGGCCAGGCGGGTGAGCCGGGACGCGCGTCGCGCACGAGCAGCGACCCGCCCGCGTCGAGCACGAGCGCGGGCCCTGCCTCACGCGCTGCGGCGATGACCTGGTTGCGCCTGGGCAGACCGCCCAGCGGGTTCTTCGGTCAACCGCAGGGCTCGATCTCGCCGTCCGTCCGCGCGCTGATCACCAGCGCGATCTCTCGTGGTTGCGCCTCGGGCGCGCCGCCGCACCCCGCCGTCACCACCAGCGCACCCATCAGCCACCGCAGCATCTCGCCTCCACGGCGGACAGGCTATCCTGTGGCGGTGCACGCCGTCCTGCTGGCCTTGCTGCTCACGCTGACCTCCGCCCGGGCCGAGGTCGTCGACCGCGTGCTCTACGTCGTCGAGGATCAGGTCGTGCTGCAGTCCGACGTCGACCTCGAGGGCGCGGTGGCGCCGCACGATCCGTCTCCGTCGCTGTTCTGGCGGCGCCCCGGGGTCGAGGCCGAGCAGCGCACGGTGGACGCAGCGATCCTCCGCGAGCTGGCCGGCGACGTCGCGCTCTACCAGCCACCCGACGCCGAGGTGCGCGAGCGCGTCGAGGCGATGCGCCTCGCGTTCGCCGATCGCGCCGCATGGAGCGCGTTCCTCGAGGAGTGGGGGCTCGACGAGGAGGGCCTGCGCGCCCTCGTGCGGCGGCGGATGATCGTCGAGCGCTACCTCGCGCGCACCCTGCGGGCCGATCCGGCAGACCGCGCCGCGTGGTGGGTCGCGTGCAACGCGCTGCTCACCGAGGTGCGCCCGCGGATGCGCATTCGCTACGTGCCGCCGGCTGCGTCGCGCGCTCCCGTCCCGTGAACGTCCGAGCCGCCACGCGCGCCGACGCCGAGGCGATCGCCGCGATCGAGCGCGACGCTGCGCCGGCGCCGTGGACCGGCGCGGCCGTCCGAGGCTCGCTGGAGCTGCCGACGACGCGCGCCTGGGTGTGCGCGCACGAGGGCGCGGTGATCGGCCACCTGCTCACCGCCGCGGTCGGCGACACCGGCGAGGTGCTGATCCTGGCCACCCATCCCGACCACCGACGCCGCGGCGTCGCGCGCCGCCTGCTCGACGAAGCCGCGGCGTGCTGGCAGGTGGAGGGCGTCGTCGAGGCGTTCCTCGAGGTGCGCGCCGACAACGCCCCGGCGCGCGCCCTCTACGCCGCGGCCGGCTGGCGCGAGGTGGGCCGCCGCCGCGCCTACTACCGCGACGGCGAAGACGCCGTGCTCCTGCGCTGGGACGCCGCGCCCGAGAACCGATGAACGCGACCTGATCGGGTCGACCCGGACGGACACCGGCTTGAGGCCGTGGTGCACGAACCGGCTCCGCGCTGAGCGGTCGCGGTAGGGTTATCGTTCGATCCCGCCTTACGAAGCGACGTCTCGGGACGCTCCACACCGCTACCGCGAGGGCCGCGCCTTGACGACCTCCACCTACCGCCGCGCTCGCGCGTGGCCCCTCGCGGCCGCGGCCCTGCTCGCGGGCTGCGAACCGACGCGAGTGATGTCGCTCGTCTTCGATCAGGCGCCCGCGATCGAGGTCGAGGCTGGCGAGTCGGTGAACCTGTCGGTGACGACGGACGCCGAACCCGACGCGGACTGGTTCGTGGTGTGGAGCGCGGACTGCGGGCAGGTGATGGGGATGCTGCGGCGTGGGTCGTACGTGGCGCCCGATGTGGCCGGAGACTGCGCGGTGACCGCGTCGAGCGCGGCGGACGCGTCGGTGTCGGCGACGCTCGCCGTCCAGGTCACGCCACCGGTCGGCGGCGGCGCGACGCGCTGGACCCGCCACGTCGCGTCGGATCTGGACGACGCGGTGCGACGGGTGGCGGCGACCTCCGACGGCGGCCTCGTGGCGCTGGTCGAGACGTCGGGGGATCTGGGCGGGGAGCCGCTCGGCGATCTCGACGTGGTCGTGGTGCGCTTCGACGCGGAGGGTGAGCCGCTGTGGACCCGCAAGCTCGCCACCCCGACCCGCGAGTTCGCCGGCGGGCTCGCGGTGGACGCGGACGGGTCGATCCTCGTGGTGGGGACCACCTGGGGCGCGCTCGGCGCCGAGCCCGTGGGGGAGTCCGACGCCTTCCTCGCGCGCTTGTCCCCAGCCGGCGAGATCGTCGACATCGTGCAGTACGGCACCGCGCGCGCCGACTCGGCCCAGGCCGTCGCGATCGCGGCGAACGGCGACGTGGTGGTCGTCGGGTGGACGGAGGGGGGCCTCGACGGCGCGAGTCGCGGCGGGCCGGACGGCTACGTCCGCCGCTTCACCTCGGAGGGTGAGGTCGTGTGGACGCGGCAGGTCGGCGGCGCCGGCATCGACTTCGCCATCGGGCTGGCGCTCGACGGTGACGACGCGGTCCTCGTCGGCACGACGGACGGTCAGGTCGGAGCGACGTCCGCCGGTGGCATGGACTGGTACCTGGCGCGGATCGGAGGCGACGGCGCGCTCATCTCGGTCGTGCAGCGCGGCGCAGCCACCGACGACCGCGCCTACGACGTCGCGTCGCTGCCCGGGGGCGGCGTCGTGGTGGCCGTCGCCCAGGGCGCCGACGGCTTCGTCACCGCGCTCGACGCCGCGGGCGAAGTGCTGTGGACCCACCCCGTCGCCACAGAGGGCGAGGACATCGTCCAGGCCCTCGCCGTCGATCCGGGCGGCGACGTGGTCGCCGTCGGCTTCTCGACCGGCGACGTGGGCACGCCCAACGTCGGCTTCTTCGACGCGTTCGTCGTGCGGCTCGACGGGGACGGCGCCCCGCGGTGGACCCGCCGGATCGGCACCGCCGCCGACGACTACGCGTGGTCGGTCGCGGTCCTCGCCGACGGCGACGTGGTGGTGGGGGGCCGCACCGACGGGGCGCTCGCGGGCGGCGGCGGCATGGGCGGTGACGGTTTCCTGCGGCGGATCGGGCCGTAGCGGCCCCGCGTCGCGTCGGATCGGCGTCCTTCGAGGGGGCGTCCTCGGGGATGCGGCGGCCGGGTTGCCGGGACCCGGCACGTGCCTACAACACTCAGCCGGGCTGTCATCCGGCATTCGACCAACACCGAGCAGGAGGCACGCCGTGTCCCTTCGCATCAACGACATCGCCCCCGACTTCACCGCCGACTCCACCGAGGGCACGCTCTCGCTGCACGCGTGGATCGGCGATCACTACGCGATCCTGTTCTCGCACCCGAAGGACTTCACCCCGGTGTGCACCACCGAGTTCGGTGCGGTCGCCCGCCTCGCGCCGGAGTTCGAGAAGCGCAACACGAAGGTGATGGGCATCTCGGTCGACAGCGTCGCGGAGCACCACAAGTGGAAGCGCGACATCGAGGCCTTCGCCGGCGCTCCCGCGAGCTTCCCCATCATCGACGACACCTCGCTCACGGTGGCCAAGCGCTACGACATGCTCCCGGCCGAGGCCTACCTCCCCGACGGCCGAACCGCCGCGGACAGCGCCACCGTCCGCACGGTGTTCATCATCGGCCCGGACAAGAAGATCCGCCTGATGATGACCTACCCGATGTCGGTCGGCCGCAACTTCGCCGAGATCCTGCGGGCGCTCGACGCGGTCCGCGCCACCGACGGGGTGCCGATCGCGACGCCTGCCGACTGGCGCCCGGGAGAGGACGTCATCGTGGGCCTGAGCCTCGACGACGCCGCCGCGCGCGCGAAGTTCGGAGACATCGACGTGCGCCTGCCCTACCTGCGCCTCACCAAGGCGCCCTCGTAAGAGGCTAGAAGCCAGTCGGGCGTAGCGCGCCAAGCGCGCACGCCCGACTGGCTTCTCCCAGCTCGCGATGCGAGCGGTGCCTCTGCCCGTGCCCGTGCCCCTGCCCGGCAAGCTGTGGATCGCCCGGCGAGCGGAGCGGCTGGCGACGACCGCCCCAGTCCTGCCAGAGCCCCGAACGGGCACGGGCACGGCCACGGTCATGTGCAGGGGGGAGCACCGCCCGCTGCGCGCGACGGGCTCCCTAGAAGCCCGGCCGGAAGGCGAGGGTCTTCTGGACGGGCTGGTCGGCGCGGATGGGCTGGAACTCCCAGCGGGCGACCTTGGCGGCGACGCAGGACTCGAGCTCTGCGTCGGCGCGGTCGGACGCCGTGACGGTGACCTCGCGCGGGTTGCCCTCGCGACCGACCACGAACCCGAGCACCCACCGACCGGCGAGCCCCTCCTCGACCTTCAGACGCTGCTCGTAGCAGCTCTTCAGGCGTGGCAGCTCGGCGGTGAGCACGCCCTTGATCATCTCGATGATCGCGGAGTCGTCGGTCAGCCGGACGCCCTTGGTGGCGCGGCGGCTGACGCCGACGTCGAGCCCGAACTGGAGCCCGCCGGCTTGGGGAGCCGACGCCGAGAGATCGGGCCCCGCGTCGGCGAGCGCGTCGCCCGACTCGGAGCCGGTGCGCACACCGCCCGGCTCGCTCGGGGGAACTTCGGCGCCGGACGCCGCGAGCGGCTCGGGCGCCGACCCGGTCGGCACGTTGACCTCGAGCGAGCGGATCGTACGCCGCGGCGCGGCCTTCGGCGCGGGCTCGGGCTCGGGCTCGACGTACGCGACGAACTGCGACGGATCGACGGCGAACGTCACGTCGTCGAAGTCGATCATCGGGGCGACCGGCGTGGGCCGGAGCACCGTCCACACCGCGAGGCAGAGCAGGCTCGCGAGGCTGGCGCCGACGATGGACGGGATGACCCAACCGGCCTTGCGCACGACGCGGCGATCGGCCGCGTGCTGGGCCTCGCGCGCCGCCTCGCCCGGATCGGTGGCCGCCTCCTCGCCGGGGATGTCGGCGAGGCACGAGGGACACGACCCGCCGAAGCGGACCAGATCCTCGCTGACCTCGGTGTGACAGAACGGACAGACGTCCAAGCCAACTCCGTCGTGGGGCGTATCGCCGACCAGACTCAGGGCAACCGGCGCACTATAGCCCCTCGGCCCGACGCGCGGCAAATCAAGGGGGGGTGACGGGAATCACGCCGTAGAGCGTATCCAGCGTCGTCACCTGCACGTTGGCCCAGGCGTGGAACAGCGCGCCGGCCAGTACGCCGCCGGTGCGCTCGCGCATCCAGCCGAACACGAGGCTCGGGAAGAAGATGGCGAAGTGCCACCACTGCGGGCTGACGACCGAGTGACCGATCGCGAACACCGCGCAGGTGATGAGCCAACCCCAGCCGAGGTCCGCGCCGAACAGCCGCCACTTGCGCGGGAACACCTCGTTGAGCCGCGTCTGCACGTAGCCCCGGTAGAAGAACTCCTCGGGGATCGCGACGAAGAACAGGTGGTAGCCGATCAGCAGCCCCATCTGCTGGGGCCAGGTGCCCCGATACGACCAGTCGGGCGCGGGCCCGAGCCCGAGCTGCTCGATCAGCCACGGGAAGATCGACGTCTGCCAGACGTGGTAGCCGACGAGCCACGGCAGCACGATCACGAGCACGACCAGCGCGGTGAGCTTCGCCGCCTCCTTCCACGGCGCGGGATCCCCGAACGCCGGAAGGTGCATCGGGTACTCCCACGGATCGGCGCCCCGCAGGCGGCACAGCACCACCGGGGCGTACATGAACAGCAGCGGCACGATCGCGAGCAGCACGTCGGGCAGACCGAGACCGCCCACGGTCTCCTTGACCGCCCGGATCAGCAGCAGCGTCACCAGCCACAGCCCGAAGACCTCGGCTAGGACGCCTCGGCGACCCGGGCCTCCGTCGGCGCCCGGTACCCGAGCAGATCCAGCGTCACCCATCGAAAACCCGCCTCCTTGCACACCCGCGTGATGGCCTGCCGCGCGCCCTGCGCGGCGAGCAGCGGGATGTCGTCGGGATCGAGCTCGATCCGCGCCATCACGCCGTCGTCGAGCTCGTGGAACCGCACCCGGAACTGCCGGAACCCGAGCCGCCGGAGCTCGGACTCGGCCCGCGCGACCTTGCGCAGCTTGGGCTCGGTGACCCGCGTGCCGACCGGGAACCGGCTGCCCAGACACGCGAACGACGGCTTGTCCCACACGCGCATGCCCAGGTCGCGCGCGATGGCGCGGACCGCCTGCTTGCCGAGGCCCGCCTCGACCAGCGGGTGGCGTACGCGATGCTCGGCGGCCGCCTTGAGCCCCGGGCGGACGTCGCCGAGATCGTCGAGCAGCGTGCCGTCGACGACCCACGCGAAGCCCAGCGCCGCGCGGCGCGCCTCGGCGAGGTCGAAGAGCTCGGTCTTGCAGAAGTAGCAGCGCGACCCGTCGTTGCGCGCGTAGCCCTCGCGTTCGAGCTCCTGGGAGTCGACCACGACGTGCCGCAGACCGATCTCGGCCGCGACCGCGCGCGCCTCGGCGGCCTCCTCTGTCGGCAGCGTCGGCGACTCGGCGGTGAGCGCGACCGCGCGTTCACCCAGCTCCTCGTGCGCGACGCGCGCGACCAGCGCCGAGTCGACGCCACCCGAGAACGCGACCACGACCGATCCGAGCTCGCGCATCACCGCGCGCAGCCCCTCCAGCCCTTCGCTCATCGTCCGCCTCCGTCGTCTCGCTGCACCAGGTAGGGCCCCAGCGACAGCGCCGCCAGTCCGGTGCGCCGCCACACCCGCAGCGCGTCCCCCGGCACCGCGACGACCGGCTCGCTGCCCTCGGCCAGCGGCAGGCAGGCGACCGCCCCACAGCCCGTGCGGCGATGCAGCGCGACCAGCGTGCGGTGCAGCAGCGCGTCGTCGTCCGGCGCCACGCGCTGCACGAGCGCGCGACCGTCGGGCGCCACCACCGCGGGGTACCGCGTCGCGAACGTCCCGTCGACCTGGACCGCGACGTTGCCGAAGCGCAGCGCCTCACCGAGCTTGGCCGCGTCGCGGATCTCTCCGTCTCCGGGCGACGGAAGCCACGCGCAGCCCACCTCCTCGAGCGCGG
The DNA here is from genome assembly GCA_964419905.1 of uncultured Enterobacteriaceae bacterium. Classification (GTDB taxonomy): domain Bacteria; phylum Myxococcota_A; class UBA796; order UBA796; genus JAFDJI01. Next base: position 26,832 of record CAYQSE010000023.1, on the reverse strand, counting down.
GCCGCCCGAGGGCCTTGCGCACCGCGAGCACCTCGTCCGGCCGATCCGCGCGCACGAGCACGGTGCGGGTGCCGAGCCCCCAGCTCCCGTAGCCGGCGCGCCCGTGGAACCGAGCCACCGCGAGCCCGTCAGCGAGCAGCCCCGCGACGGCCTCGGCCGGATCGCCAGGCCGCACCGCTGTCACGCCGCCGGTGTGCAGCGCGCGCTCGCACGCCGCGGCGCCGTACTCGCGGCCGAGTCCGGGCACGGGGAGCCGGTTGGGCGAGAGGCCCGCCACCCAGGCCGCGGCGCCCACCGCGAGCGCGCCGTGCCCCCCGAACGGCTCGGCGAACACCGTGCGGACCTCGTCGAGGGCCGCGACCGCGGCGACCAGTCGCGGGTTGTCGAACACCGCGCCCGAGAGCACGACGTCGGCCGGGGCGTCGCCTGCGAGGTGGTGCCGGATGATGCCGCACACCGCGCGACGCAGGTTCTCGAGCACGGACGCTGCCGCCACCTCGGGCGCCGCCGCGGCGAGCGCCTGATAGACCGGCTCGTCGCGCCGGGAGGGCAGCGGATAGGAGCGCCTGGACAGCCGCGGCCCATCGGCGCGGAGCTGGCCGTCGAGCAGCGCGACCAGCGCGCGATCCGCCTCGCCGCGGCCCGCCGCGGACCACAGCAGGTGCAGCTGCGTGCGCGGATCGAGGCCGATCGCGGTCGCACAGCGGTGCAGGTGCACGTGCAGCGCCGAGAAGCCCTTCTGGATCCACATCCGGTCGAGCTGACCGGCCAGGCCGCGGTGGAAGCCCACGGACACGCCGTCCCCCATCGGATGCAGCGTGAACGCGAACACGTCGTCGTCGGGCTGGCAGCGATAGGCCACGGCCGACAGCGCGCGGTGGACGTCCACGAGCACGGTGCGCTGGGGTCGGAAGCCGCGTGTCCCGAGCTGATCCTGGATCCAGTCGGCCGCGCGATCGGCCTCGAGCGCGCCCAGGCCCGACTGTCGAAGCATCGCCTGGTAGAACACCCCGACGTCCCGGACCGGTGAGAACGCGTCGCGGACGAGGCGATACAGCCCCGGGTGGCGGCGGAGGAAGAACGGCGGCGAGAACCGCCCGGCGACCGCGACCATGTCGACGTGCTCGGCGCTGAGCCCGGCCGCGTCGAGCACGCCGTCGATGGCGGCCCACGGGAAGCTCCGGGATCGGGGCGTCCGATCCAGGCGGTCCTGACTCTCGACGGCGACGAGCTCGCCGTCGATGGCGAGGGCGGCGGAAGCGGCGGTGCCGTCCGCGACTCCGAGAATGACCAAGGCGCTAGCCTCGCGGCGCGGGTTCGACGGGGGTGAGCTGCTTGCTGTACGCCTCCATGTGGGCGTTCGCACGGTAGAGGCGCTCCAGGTTGCCCTCGATCTGCCGCGAGAGCTCGAGCTGGGCGAGCTGCGCGTTGGCGAGCGAGAGCTGATCGGAGACGGTGCGGATCATCGCGACGCGCATCGTCGAGCCGCCCTGGGAGTTCACGTTCACGAGATCCTGCCAGTCGACCAGCCCGAGCACGAGCACGGTGACCGGCGCCGTGCTGACGACCGAGGCCATGCGGGGGCGGCTGTCGAGCAGCGCGATCATCCCGAACGCATCGCCGGGCTGCAGCGTGGCGAGCTGCTCGACGCGCTCGCCACCCGTGCTGATCACCACCTGTACGGCACCCTCTGCGAGCACGAACATCTCGTGCCCGATCGTGCCCTCGGTGCACAGGAAGCTGCCCGCGGACCACGCCTGAGCGGCCATGCGGGCGCCGATCTCGGCGATCGCCTCGTCCGACGCGTCTCGAAAGAAGCCGGACGACCGCAGCACGTGCACCGGGTCGATCGCGCCGGCGGGCCGCGGACCGCCCGCACCGAACAGGCCCTGCACCGCGGCAAAGAAGCCCTTCTGCGGCACCACGACCGCCGCCGGCGTACCTTCGGCCAGCTCGGCGATCGCGTCGGAGGTGTCCGAGAGCCGCTGCATCAGCTGCTCGAGCGCGAGGTTCTCGATCGCCATCGCGACCGGGCTGCCGACGCCGCGGAGCTGCCGGTAGCCGTCGCGGTCCAGCACGAGCATCCGGGTGCTCGTCACCGCCTCGACGCTCGCCATGCGCTGCCCCGCCCCGAACAGCGCCATCTCGCCGACCACGTCGCCCGGCCCGGCCTCTCCGAGCAGGAGATCGCCGGTCTTGATGTGCAGCGCGCCGTCGACGACGCACAGCAGGGTCGGATCCTCCTCACCCTCCTCGATGATCCGCATCCCGTAGTCGACCTCGACGAGACGGAAGAACCGCAGCGCCCAGGCGACGTGCTCACCAGGAATGCCCTCGAACAGGGGAAGCTCGTACTCGGTCATCGCTGGGACCCCCACGACGTCAATCGAGGTAGCATACTCTCACCTGCCCTACCCCTTCGCGCCTTCCCCCCGCCCCCGTCCCCACGATGCTCCCCCTGCTCTGGCTGCTCTTGGGCTGCGCTCACACACCGAGGATCCCCGGACCGCTGGGGCCGGTCGGGCGCGCGCCGCCGTTGTCGACCTACACCGCCCACAGCACCGCCGCGACGCACGAGGCGCTGCCGCTGGCCGCGCCGCGCCCACGCTACTTCGGGGAGGCGCTGGCCGAGGCTGCCGAGCTCTACCTCGACACCGCTCCCCCCTCGTGGCGACAAGACTGCAGCGGCTTCGTGTGCGCCGCCGCCGAGCGCGCGGGCTGGGACCTGCGCGGGAACACCCGCTCGCTGTGGGAGCTGGCCGAGTCCGTCGGCGGGATCCACCGACGCAAGGAGCCCGACATCGGCGACCTCGCGTTCTTCGACAACACCTACGACCGGAACCAGAACGGCAAGCTCGACGACGACCTGACGCACGTGGCCGTGGTGATCGCCGTCGAGCCGGACGGCACCGTGGTGCTGGCCCACGCTGGAACCTCGTCGGGTCGCACGGCGCTGCGCATGAACCTGCGCCACCCGACGCAGCGCCACGACGACGCGGGCCGCGAGATCAACGGGCTGCTGCGCAGGGAGCGAACCGGCGACCGCCCGGGTACGCCCTACCTCGCCGGAGAGTGCTGGCGCGGGTTCGCGACGTTGGAGCCACAGCCCCTCGTGGACTGAGCGCGCGGTTGATAGGATGCGGGCTCCTGGAGGCAACCCGATGCGAGTCCTCGCAGCCATCGACCTCGACGGTGAGGGGCACGAGCAGGTCGCCCACTTCGCACGTTCGGCCGCACAGCGACTCGGCGCGACCGTCGATCTGCTCAACGTGCACCGCGTCGACGACGACCCCGAGCGCCTCCAGGCGCGCCGCGACGGTCTCCAGGCGCTGATCGACGCCTTCCCGCCGGCCCAGCAGGGCGAGGTCCGCTGCGAGGGCGGCGGTCCGGTCGATCGGATCATCGCGCTGTCCGAGCCCTACGACGCCCTCGTCGTGGGGCCGCGATCGCGCACGACCTGGGAGCGCCTGTTCCTGGGCACGGTCGCCGCACAGGTCGTGCGCAAGGCGAAGTGCCCGGTGCTCGTGTGCCGCGGCGAGCCGCTGCCGGACACACCGCGGCTGTTGGTCGGGCTCGATCTGCGCCGAACGACCCATGAGCGGCTGACCGAGCGCGCGTCGCGCTGGGTGACGCTGTTCGGCGGCACGCTGGACGCGGTCTACATCGACACGCATCGGGTCCCGCTGATCCGGGACGCCACGGTGCGCCGTGCCGCGCTCTCGGAGCAGGAGTCCCGACGCGAGCGCCAGCGGCGCCTGCTCGAGCGCATCGTCGCGCAGGTGCCGCCCGACCACCGCGGGCAGGTCGCGGTGGTCGAGGGCGCGGGGCCCGGCGAGAAGCTGGTCGAGATGTCCGAGAGCTACGATCTGCTCGTCGTGGGAAGCCTCGAGCGACAGGGCGTCGTGCAGCACCTGCTCGGGTCCGTGGCCGAGTTCGTCGTCAGCCGCGCGAAGAGCAACGTGCTGACCTTCCCCGCGCAGCTCGAGTGAGCCACGGCCGGCCCGGACGGCCGGCCCACGGCGACGAGGGCGGGCTCGCCTAGTCGACCGCCTGGATGGTGCCCGGCGGCGCGAGGACCAGGCCCTCGTAGGGGGCCACCGGGACGCGCAGCGTGCCCGCGCTCGACACGGTGAACGTGCGCGCGTCGCCGGGGGGGAAGGCGACGGCGAGCGTGGTGCCGGGCGCGAATCCGACCGGCATGTCGTTGCCCAGGAACGAGGTGTGCGCCGAGCCCGCGCCGCCGGCGTTGATCACCACCAGGACGCGCTCGCCCTCGGCGGCGCGCTCGAACGCGAGGACGTGCGCGTCTTCCTCGGCGCCGACCCGATCGCTGACCCACCGGATCGAGAAGTCGCCGCGACGCAGCGCGAGCGAGCCACGGCGCACCCGACTCAGCGCCGCCGTGTGCCCGAACAGGTCGCCGGTCGTGTCGTACGCGCTCCACCACAGCGGCTCGCGATTCGCCGGATCGTTGCCGCCCTCGAAGCCCTGCTCGGTGCCGTAGTACAGGCACGGGATGCCGTCTTGCGTGAGCAGGTAGACCAGCGCCGCCTTCAGGGCGCGCTGATCGGGGTTGTCGTAGAGAAAGCGCGGCAGATCGTGGTTGTCGATGAAGTTGACCAGCGCCTGCTGCGGCGGGACGCCGATGCCCTGAGGCTGCGGCGCGGCGCCGTAGTTCAGCGCGCGCTGCGCGTGCAGGCGCTCGATCGCGGAGGTGGCGCCACCGCGCTTGAACACGTCGTCGTAGACCTGGAACTTCTGGCTGAAGTAGAAGACGGAGTCGAGCTCGCCGGGCGCGGTGAAGGTGCCCAGCAGCACGTCGTCACCGTCGAACGCCTCACCGAACTGGAAGAAGCGGTCCTTGCCCCGCTCGGCGGCGAACGTCCGCATCGCGGGCGCGAACTGCTGCCAGAACGAGTGCTCGACGTGCTTGACCGTGTCGATCCGGTAGCCGTCGATGTTCGTCTGCTCGATCCAGAACCGGAACACGTCGATCAGCGCGGCGACGACCTCGGGGTTGGTCGTGTCGAGATCCTTGAGCCCGCCCGGGAAGTCGCCCTTGATCACCTGCTCGCGGTCGTCCCAGTCGGTGACCCGCCCACGGCGGTTGTACCAGGTGTCGTCGTGGAAGCCGGGCGGGTTGGGCGGCACGCGGTTCAGCTCGGGCATGTAGACCCAGCCGAGCGGTGCGGGCCCCGACTCGCCGAGCGAGGTCCACCCCTGGATGCCGCGCGGGTCGTACGCTGGATCCCACTCGGTGATCACCTCGATCGGATCCTCGGCGAACGCGTCCAGCGCGTCCTGATCGCCCGAGCCGTAGATGGTGGTGTCGGGCTGCCCGTTGCGGTTGATGTCGTAGTAGAAGAGCTGCCCGACGTGGTTGGTGACGATGTCGACGATGACCTTGATCTCGTGCTCGTGCATCGTCGCGACCAGCTCGCGCAGCGTCGCGAGATCGCCGAAGTGCGGGTTGACGCGCACGAAGTCCTGCGTCCAGTACCCGTGGTAGCCAGAGACGCCAGCGTCTTCCTCGACATTGACGACGACCGGGCTGATCCACAGCGTGGTGACGCCGAGCGCCTTCAAGTAGTCGACGTTCTCGATGACGCCGCGGTAGTCGCCGCCGAGGTGCCGCGCGAGCGCCGCAGGGTTCTGGCTGACGTTGTAGTCGTTGTTCACGTCGCCGTTCGCGAACCGGTCGATCACCACCTGGTAGATGATCTCGTCGCGCCAGTCGTCGACCTCGCTCGTGAGCACGGGCGGCGAGGTGTGGGGCGACGGATTGACGCACGCGGCGAGCGCCGCGGCGACGAACACCCAGCACAGCGGCCTCATGTCGGGCCCTCACGGGACGCGACGGGCGCGGGCGTGCGCTCGGCGGCGAGCCGCTCCAGCGTCTCGGGCAGCGGCTCGTCGAGCGCGCCCTCGAGCGCGGGCCAGCCCGGGAGCGCGTCGAGCACCGGACCGAGGATGCGACGGAACTGGTTGCTCTGCAGCAGCTGGTCGGGATCGACCTTGTGCTTGAGCGCGAGGAACCGGCGCAGGATGGTGTCGCCGAGGCTCGCGCGCAGACTGGCGCCGCCGACCACCGAGTCCTTCGCGAGGTAGAACCGCCCCCCCGCCTCGACCACCAGCTTGTCGAACGCGCGGGTGAGCCGGTGCAGATCGCCGCGGTTGCGCTCGGTGACCGGGAAGTCGCACGCGAACGAGTAGCCGTCGACCGCGTGGCTGAGCCAGAACGGATCGGCGCGGTGGCGCTTCATCACCACCAGGAACGGCTCGAGCTTCTCGCGCTGCGCGAGCAGCAGCGCGCGCCCGAACACCTCGCGCGCGCGCGCGACCGGCAGGAAGAACTGGTACTGGATGAACCCGCCGGGCTCGTAGACCCGCTTCCAGTCCGGCACGTAGTCGAGGAGGAAGTTGAAGTTGGCGTGGGTCTGCAGGACGCTGTGCTCGCCCTTCACCCAGCGCCCGAACAGCACGCGCGCGAAGTTGACGAGGCGCATCCCCCACCGGTTCGTGAACGGCTTCATGAACCGCCACAGCCAGCCCTTCGGGATCACGCCGAAGAACGTGGACGGCAGCTCCTGGTGCCGCAGCGCGAGCATCTCGTGGCCCTGCGGATCCTCGCCCTCGTCGAGGTAGCGCGCGGTGTGGATCTGACCGCGGCCGAACGCGGCGCCGCGCGCGAGCCCGTCGATCCACCCGACCACGTAGTCGTAGCCCTGGCGGCGGGCGTGCTCGAAGCCCTCGAACATCCCGTCGAGATCCGCCTCGTGGGTGGCGCGCACCTCCAGGCGCCCGGAGTGCATCTTCTTCAGGCGCAGCGTGAGGCTCGTGAACACACCGAGCCAGCCCATGCCGCCGATCGCCGCGTGGAACAGGTCGGGGTCGGACGCACGAGTGACCTCGCGCTCCTCCCCGTCCGGCGTGAGCAGCGTGAACGCGAGCACGTGCTCGCCGAACGGGCCGTGCTTCCAGTTGTTCTTGCCGTGCACGTTGGCCGCCGCGCACCCGCCGAGCGTCGTGTGCATCGTGCCGGACACGACCGGTGGCCACCAGCCGTCCTCGAGGACGTGCCGCCACAGCCCGCCGAGCGTGAGCCCGGGCTGCGCGACGATCACCCCGGTGGACGGGTTCCATGACAGGATCCGCGCCATGCGCCCGAAGTCGAGCAGGAGCTGCCCGTCGTTGAGCGCTGCGTCGCCGTAGCTGCGCCCGTTGCCCCACAGCGCGACGCTCCACCCGCGCTCCCGCGCCAGCGCAAACGCCGCGCGGACGTCGTCGGCCGACTCCGGGTAGACCACCTCGCACACCGCGCGCGTCGTCGTGCCAAACCCCGTGCGGGGCTCGGCCTGTGGCGCGGTCGCCCTCCCCTCGTCCGCGCCGGCCATCAGACGTTCAGCCTGCGGAACACGACCGACGGCACCGAGCGGATCGCCCCCATCACCAGCGCCCACTGCAGCGGGACGTAGGCCGTCTGCGCGCCGCGGGCGATCGCCCGATGGATCGCCTCGGCGGCCTGCTCGGGCTGGATCGCCATCGGCAGGTCGGTGCGCCCCTCGGTCATCGGCGTGTGCACCGGACCCGGCTTGACGGTGAGCACGTGCACGCCATGCTGGGTGAGCCGGTTGCGCAGCGCCTCGAGGTAGGTGTGCAGCGCCGCCTTGGATGCGCAGTAGGCCGGGTTGCCGCGCCGGCCGCGATCGCCCGCGACCGAGCCGATCCCGCAGATCGTGCCGCTGCGCTGCGTCTGGAAGCGACTGGCCGCGAGGTTGAGCCACGACATCGCGCCGATCACGTTGACCTCGATGACGCCGGCGTCTATCGCGGTGTCGAACTGGTCGGGCGCGACGTTGGGCATGACGCCCGCCGCGTACACGATCAGGTCGAGCCCATCGAGCTCGCGCACGATCCGCACGAAGAGCTCCGGGGCCTCGTCGATGTGGCGCACGTCGTGTACGAACGGCAGCGCGCGTGGCACCCCGTCGAGGATCAGCTCGTCGCACAGCGCGGTGAGCGCCGGCTCGCGCCGTGCGATCGCAGCCACGCGATAGCCTGCCGCCACGAGCCGCCGGACCAGCGCCGCGCCGATCCCGCTGGACGCACCGACGACGATGGCGCGTTTGAGCATGTCTCGCCCTCCCGGAAGTCAGCGCCATAGCCCGGTCCGAAGTGGGGCGCAGCCCAACCTTTCGCATGGCGCGACGTGCGAGACCGCATGCGCTATGCTCTGCGGCCTGTCGAACCCCTACCCCCCGGGACGAGCGGGAGGAGCGCGCCATGGAAGACGAGTACCTCACCGAAGAGCAACTGAAGAACCTCAAGGGGATGCTCGAACAACAGCTCGAGTCCCTACTCAGCCAGTCGCGCGACGAGCTGAACGAGCTCGTCGAGACGCGCGAGCTCGACGCGGATCCGCTCGATCTGGCGGTGTCCGAGTCCAACCGCGACTTCAGCCTCCGCCTCGCCGACCGCGAGCGGCGCCTCGTGTCGAAGATCCGCCGCGCGCTCGAGCGCATCACCGCCGGGGAGTACGGCGCGTGCGAGTCCTGCGGCGACCCCATCACCTACGGTCGCCTGATGGCGCGCCCGGTCGCTACGCAGTGCATCGACTGCAAGACCGAGGCCGAGCAGGTCGAGCGCCGCAAGAACGCGTTCTAGCTCGGGTTCGCGCGCAGCGAGCCCTTGCGTCGGGCCCGCCTTCGGGCGGCCCGCCTCAGGCGGCGTGCATGCCGATCGTCTTGCCGATCGCCTCGCCGATCGCCTTGCACGCGTCGTAGTCCTCGTGCCGCAAGATGACCCAGGCGTTGGCCAGGTAGCCGGCCTCGATGCCCTGGGTGCGGCTGCCCGCAGGCGGCAGGTGCGCCTTCACGACGTGCTCGCCCCAGCGGGCCTGCGCCTCCTCGACGCCGCTATAGCCGCGCACCACGCCGTCGCGATCGGGGCGGATCGCGACCAGTGCCGCCGCGTACCGACGGCTCGGGCGCTGGTGCACGTCGCCCCAGCAGACCGCGCGCGCCCACTCGGTGTACAGGTCGATCTCGTTCGCGGCGTTGTACACGTCCCAGAAGTTCACGCCGGGCGGCCGCGCCCCGATCTCGGAGAATGACAGGCCCTTGGGCCCGTAGAACCACTCCATGTGCGTGGCCGACGTGGTGATCCCGAGCTCGCGGATCACCTTGCGGCCGAGCGCGCGGACCTCGTCGTAGCCGGGCGCCTCGATGCGGTTCGTGGTGACGATCATCGGCGAGACGCTGCGGTCGCGCATCGCGGGCAGCACGTTCGGGTAGTAGTGGCTGATGAACTCGGCCACGACCTCGCCGTTGACGCTCAGGGTGTCGAAGAAGCCCTCGTGACCCGAGATCCACTCCTCCATCGTGAAGTAGCCCTGCCCGCTCTCGAGCCCGGTCTCGCGCAGCGCGCGCGCGAGGCCGCTGGCGTCGTCGATGCGGTAGGTCGCGTGCGCGCCGGCGCCGTCGCGCGGCTTGAGCACGACCGGGTAGCCGACCTCCTGCACGAACGCGACCGCCTCGGCGGCGTTCGAGATGGTCGCGTTGCGCGCGCTGGGGATGCCGCGCTCGCGCAGGAACTGCTTCATCAGGAACTTGTCGCGGCAGCGCTCGACCACGGCCCACGGCAGCCCGGGGATGCCGGTGGCCTCGCGCACCTTCGCCGTGATCAGCGTGTGCGACTCGATCGTCGCCTCGAGGTGGTGGACCCACGGGCCCTTGCGTTGGATGTGGCGCACCGCCGCGATCAGCGCGGCCTCGTCGCCGACGCTCGGGATGCGCACGACGTCGTCGAGCAGCCCCTTGACCTCGGAGTCGATGTACTCGAGCGGCGAGTCGACGATGCCGGTGACCCGCGCGCCGACGTTCTTCAGGCCACGGACGAAGCGCCGCTGACCCGCCGGGAAGTGGGGACAGACGAAGATGACGTGCATGACTACACCAACCGATCGAGGAAGAGGGGGAGCATCGTGCGCCAGGTCGGCCAGTCGTGGTGGACGTCGTGGCCCCACACTTCGCAGCGGGCGGGCACACCGCGCGACGCGAGCACGGCCGCCATCCGCTCGGTCTCGGCCGGCGCCTCGGCGCGGCCCTGCCCGGTCGCGAGCACGAACTGCACCTGGCGCAGCCGGTCGAGCTGCGGGCTCTCGGGCAGGTTCGGCACGTAGCTCAGCGGCTGGTTGAAGTAGTAGGTCATGTCGCGGTAGCCCGACATCCAGCGGTCGAACTCGTAGGTGCCGCTCATCCCGATGACCAGATCGAAGAGCTCGGGGTGCTTGCACGCCGTGTTCACCGCGTTCATCGCGCCGAGCGACGCACCGGCCCCGATCAAGCCGCGGACCCCGCCGCAGTCGTTCGAGATGAACGGCGCGAGCTCCTCGGCGACGTAGCGATCGAAGCAGTGCTGACGCCACGCCTTGTGCCCGGGCGGCACGTCGGCGTCGAGCCACGCGCGGCCCGCCGCCCCCTCGCAGGTGTAGACCTTGATGCGGCCCGCCTCGATCAGCGGCGCGAGCACGTCGATGACCTTGAACCGCTCGTAGTCGAGGTGGTCGGCGGTCGCGGTCGCGTAGAGGATGACGGGCTTGCCGAACCACCCCCACGCGCCCACGCGCATCGGCTCGCCGAGGTTCGGGCTGTGCCAGGAGAACTCGCGGCGCTTCATCGGGACAACCTGTCGGTCTCGGTCTTGCGCCAGAACTGCACGAGCCCGAAGAAGTGCTCGGTGAAGCGGTCGACCTCGTGCTTGGGGTAGAGCGCCTCGACCTTCTCGCGCACGATGTCCTGGAAGCGCTGCGTGCCGAAGAACTCGAGGGCGACCTCGTCGAGGTGCGCGAGGTGCTGCGCGCAGAACGCCTCGAACCGCTCGGTGTCGAAGTGCGCACGCGCGAGCGCGTCGTAGCGATCGAGCTTCTCCTCGAACGGCAGGTCGAGCTTGGCGATGTCGAAGTAGGGCGCCCAGTCGAGGTTCAGGCTGGGCTTGCGCTTGACCGCGGCGCAGAACAGGCTCCAGCGCAGCAGCGCCTTGACCAGCCACGGGAAGTGGAAGTGCAGGCTGGTGACCTGGCTGTCGGGGCACGGGTTCGCGTAGTCGATCGGGTGCAGCACGCCGCCCGAGCGCAGCATCTCGCACGAGTTGAAGTCCCACCGGAAGAACGCGTTGATCACCCGCGTGACCTTCTGCGCGGTGAGCCACTCGCTCGCGTCCATGTAGTGGAAGTCGACGACGTAGCGTCCGTGCAGCGGCTGATCGGGGTCGTAGCGGACCACGTTGACCTGCGGGCCGACGCCGATGCCGCGCACGAACAGATCCCAGTCCTTGACGGCGGCCTGCAGGTGGTTGACCCGCGTGCCCGACGCGTCGTAGGCGGCCTTGAGCGACGCGTCGTCCTTGACCTGGCGCACGCCCACCCAGCCGCCACCGTCATAGGGCTTGATGAACGCCGGGTAGCCGACCTCGCGCCCGACCGCGGCCAGATCGAAGAGCTTGTTGTAGCGACGCACGGTGACGGCGGTGTCGCCGGCCTGCATGTCGTATTCCTTGGCCGGCAGCATCCACGTCTCGGGGATGGGGAAGCCGAGCTTCATCATCGCGCAGTACGACGTGTGCTTCTCCATGCTCTGGATGGCCCACGGGTTGTTCAGGACGTACACGTCGTCCATCAGCACGATCTTCTTGATCCACTCGCGGCTGATGCCGAACCAGTGCGTGAGCCGGTCGAGCACGAGGTCGTAGCGGGGCTCGTACTTCAGATCGAACGGCTCGACCGTGACCCGCTCGACGTCGAAGCGAACGCGCTCGCCGTCGAGCTCCAGGTCGAGATCGAGGCGCTTCACGAGCTCTTCGTAGGCCGCGGGCCAGCAGATGTCCGCGCCGAGCGACAGGCCGATGTTGCGAGTACCCAAGAGCGCCCCTCCCCCCAGATGCGTGGCGCATCCCGCTATCTCGCCTCCCGCGCCCGCGCCTACTCGTAGATCATGCGCAGGCGGCCCGGGTAGAGGAACGTGAGCCCGTCGCGCAACCGGTCGCGCCAATTCACCCAGTTGTGGCCGTCGCGCGACTCGACGAACTTCACCTGGAGGCCGGCGGCGCGCAGCTTCGGGACGAGGCTGCGGTTGTAGTAGATCAGCGACTCGAACGTGCCGCACGACAGGAACATGCGCGCGGCCAGCCGGCCCGGATCGTCGCGGAACGCGTTCGTGAACTTCACGATCGGATCCCACAGCGGCGGGCGCCCGTGGTGGCCGACCTCGGTGAAGATGAACGAGCCGGACTGCAGCAACAGGTTGCCGAACACGCCGGGGTGGGTCCACGCGGTGAACAGGCTGGAGACCGCGCCGAAGCTCGCCCCCATCAGCCCGCGCTCGCGCGGATCGTCGCTGATCCCGTACACCTTGGACAGCGCCGGCAGCAGGTCGTGGACCAGGTAGGACGCCTGCCTCTCGTTCGCCGCGTACTGCTCGTTGCGGGTGGGCCCGCCCGAAGTGAACGCCACGACCATCGGCATCACCTCGTTGCGATGGATCAGCGTGTCGAGCACCTGGTCCATCTGCGCGAACTTCAGGTAGTCGTCGCCGTCGTGCACGATCAGCACCGGGTGGCGCTTGCGCGCCTTGTACTCGGCCGGCAGGTAGACGCGGACCACCCGCTCTTCGCCCCACGCGGTGGTGCGGAGCGTGAGCTCCTCGATGCGGCCCCGCTTGACCAGGGGCTCGCGGTTGACCCATGGCGGGTCCTGGTAGGGGGGCATCGGGCAGACGCTGTTGCTGCCGAACGGATCGTAGGCGCGTCGTGGGTTCAGCGGGTCGCGGATCCAGCTGTGGTGACCCTTGCGCACGACCTCGAGCTTGTACTCGACGCGGCTGCCCGCGGGCAGCTCGAGCGGGAGATAGAACGCCTCGGAGCCAGGGATGCGCAGGAAGGGCTGCCGCGACTCGAGCCCGAACACCCAGTGGATGAGGTAGACATCGTCGGCGGGCTTGCCGTCCCAGAAGAAGAACGTCGCCTGCCCACCCTCGACGAGCGGGAACTCCTGCCCGGTCACGAACGCGCGGAGCACCTCGAGCGACGGCGCGCCCGCGTCGAGCTTGCGCATCACGTGCAGGAGCTCTCTCATTCCACCGGCCCCAGCAGCCCCTCGGGGCCAAAGACGCTCGCGGTATCCGGGTGTCCCCGCGAGCTGAGCCCCGATGGCCCCATCGACAGCCATGCGCCATTCTCCAGAGAAATACAACGTTCTGGCGCGAAACGCAGCGAGAGCGCCGACAGCCGCTGCTGGTCCTCCAGCCTCAGGCGCCTGCGCGCGTGCGGGAAGAACACGACGCCGGGCAGCAGCCCGAGCCCTGGCCCGAGCACCTCGGGCTCCGCGGGGCCCTGTGGCGGGTCGTCGTAGAACAGCACGATGCGCCGGCTCAGCGCCATCGCGCCCGCCGACCAGCAGATCAGCGGCACGTCGCGCGACAGCGCGTCGGTGAGCAGCGGCCCGAGCCCGAAGAACTCGAGCCGGTTCGCGAGCACCGCGACGTGGCCTCCCGGCACGAGCACCGCGGCGGCCCCCTCGAGCCGCTCGCGCGCCGCGGCGTGGTATTCGGCCACCGGCGCGTGCTCGAACGGCCGGGCCAGCTCGGGCAGATCGCGATCCAGGCTGGCCCACCGCTCGATCAGGTCGGCGTCGATGCGCCGCACATCGTCGACCGCGCGCGACAGCTCCGGACCGACCAGCTCCGGATCGTCACCGTGCAGGGCGATCAGCTGCGCGAGCGCCTGAAGCGCCGCCTCGAGCCGCACGCGGTAGAGCTCCGAGTAGCGCTGCACCCGTTGCTGGCGGGCGCGATAGCGCGCGGCGAGCGCCGGATCGGCCTGCATACACGCCTCGAACCAGCGATACAGCGGCAGCACGTCGCAGCTTCGCCCGATCGCCGCCTCGAGCGCGCCCGTCTCGGCCTCTTCCAGCCGCCAGCCCGCCGAGATCACGACGACGGACCCCTCCCCGACCTCGCTCGCGGCGAGGGCCTCGGCGACGTTGGGCGTGGGGTACTGCGGACCGAGGACCACGGGAGCGCGCATGGCCGGACCCTAACGCGAGCGACGCCGCGCGGTAGCCCGACCGCGCGCAGCGCCCCGGATCGAGCCCTGTCGCGCCCCTCGCGGCGAGCACCGCCGGGCGCATCGACCTCGCGCCGCGGGCGCTCGCTCAGCGCGGGCTGACCGCGTGCTCCACCAACATCGTCGGATCGGCGATCAGGTCCTCGAGCGCGTCCGCTGGCACGATCGGGAGATCGGTGCGCGGGGCTTCCCCGCCCGGCTCGACCACCCACACCGCGCCGAGCCCCTCGAAGCAGAGCGGCACCGCGCTCGCAGGATCCACCCGACGCGCCGGCGCGACGCGCTGGACCCGGTGTCTGCCGCGCGGTTCGTCTGCCATCGGCGGCTCGACCGGCGAGAGGACCTCTGCGGACGGCGCGACCGGGCCCAGCTCGATGATCGCCATCCGCCGGGTCTCGGTGCGGACGGCGAGGGCCGCCTCGCCGACCTGCCCGGCGGCGAGGTCGACGCGACCATCGCCCTCGACGCCGTGCCACCGCGGCAGGTCGGCCGCGACCGGCTCGATCCGCCACGCGCCGGGCGCCAGCCCGCCGAACACCACGCGCCCCTCGGCGTCGGTCAGGCCCAGGCGCCGCGTGACACCATCGGTCGCGACCACGCGCACGCCGCGCAGCGGCGCCCCGTCCGTGGTCCGTAGCTGTCCGCGCAGCGTCGCCGCCTCGACCACGCCGAGATCCACGCGCGTCACGACGCCACCGCGCACCGTGGTCGGCAGCGGCAGCGGCGTCGTGGACACCCGCGTCATGCCCAGATCGGACGGCCGCACCGTCAGCAGGTGCTCGCCGACCGGCAACACGCCGGACGCAAAGCGGCCCCGCGCGTCGGTGATCAGCGCGTCGTCGCCGATCGCCAGCGGCACGCCCGAGATGCCCTGTCCCGTCACGGGATCGACGAGCCGGCCCTTCACCACGCCGACGTCGCGCCGCACGCCGACCGGGACGCCGAGCGGGATGGTCAGCACGACCTCGGCCGCAGCCTGACCGCCGGCGCCGGTCCGGATCGAGCGGACCCGACCGCGCGCCGAGAGCTCGAACCCGTCCCCCCAGCGCGCGCCGATCCGGCCGTCCACCAGGTCGACCTTGCGCGCGCCGAGGCCCCGCTCGCCGCGCAGGTCGACGAACAGACCCGGCACGGGCTCCCAGTCGAAGAACGCACCCAGCGAGGTGCCGCTCGCCAGCAGCAGTCCGTCGGTGGGCCCCGTGGACACGACGACGTAGGCGCCGACGGTCTGCCGTTTCATCGGGTGCACGCCGAGGTTGGCACGCTGCTGCAACACCCAGCCCGAGCGGCCCTCTCGCGGGACCTCGTGCCAGGCGGCCGTCGACTCGACGTGGAGCGCGTGAACGCGGCTCGACCAGCGCACCGTGCCGCGCGCGGCCGCGGTCAGCCCGGTCTCGGCCAGCGCGCCGCCCGCGCCTCGACCCGCCAGGTCGCCCCACAGCCCCACGTGGAGGCCGTCGGCCGGCCGCACGATCAGGCCCAGCCGCGCCATCGACAGGGTGCGGACATCCTCGACCACGGCACGATCTGCGCGGTGCACCAGCGTGCCTCGGAGCGAGACGGCCTTCGCCAGCGGGACGAACAGGCCGGCCACGAGCTGATCCTGATCGCGGAACCACCCGCGGAACCGAGCGTCCGCCCGCGTGAACGCAACATCGAGCGACGCCCCGCTCGACGCGACGGCGCCCGCCTCGAGCCGGAAGCCGAGCCCCGGGCGCCCGCCCGCGTCGTGCAGATCGGCGGCGACCTCTCCGCCCAGCCGCCCCCACGCGCCGAAGCGGCGCTCGGCGCGCAGCCCGAGCAGCGTGTGCGCGCCCTGCCCGTCCTCCCACAGGCGCAGCACGTTCACGCGCGCCTCACCTCGGTCCCCGGCGAGACCCACCCACCCGCCGACCTCCTCGACGCTTCGCGCGAGGAAGCGGGACGCTGCGTAGTGTGCGCCGAGCTGGAGCGGGCCCGCCTCGGCCCGCACCGCGGCGCCGCGCCCGTAGCGCCCCTGCGAGAGCAGCGGGCTCGTCGTGTACACCCCGTCACCCAGGTCGACATCGACGTGCGGCGTGTCGATCGCGAGGCGGAGCTCGTCGTGGCGACCGAACGCGCCGGTGTGCCGCATGTCGGGCCCCCGCGCGAACGCGTCCACCCGCACCTGCCCCGCCGCGTCCACCGCGCCGCCGCCCGCGACCTCGACCTGGGCGCCGACCGCGCTCGCGCCCGCGGTGCCGCGCACCGACGCCCTGACCGGCACCCGCCGCAGCAGATCGCCCTGCGCGACGTGTCGCGGCGTCACCGGAACCCACAGCACGGTGCCCACCCGCAGCGGATCGACGCCATCGGAGCGGACCACGACCCGCACCGGATGCGTCTCGAACGCCGAGACGTCACGGCTCGCCGACGTCGCCACCTCGACGGTGTGCGACTCGCCCGGCCCGAGCACGAGCACCTCGGGCGTGATCACACCGGTGATCACCGCGTCGCCCAGCACCTCGAGCGTCAGCCGCGTCGTCTCGTTGCCGCGGTTGTGGACGAGCAGGCGGCTGGTCTGCTGCTCCCCCGCGATCATCCGGGTCGGCTCGTCCATCGAGGTCAGCGTCACGCCGCGGACGGGCAGGACACGCACCCGGAACACCGCGTCGTCGTCGCCCGGGGCCGCGTCCACCACGTTGTAGCGGATCTCGTAGAGCGCGGCCGGCGCGTCGCCCGGGACGCTGAACCCGACGAGCTGCGTGCGCACCTCGCCGCCTTGGAGGGTGAGCGCGCCCGGCGCGGTCAGCGCCCGCCAGCCTGCCGGGAGCTCGAGTCGCTCGACGACCTCGACCGCGCCGTCGGACGCGTTGGTCAGGCGGGCGCTGGCGCTTCCGGCCCGGCCCGGCGCGACCTCGACCACCTGAGACGCCCCGCGCACGCGGACCTCACCGGCCTGGACCGGTGCGGTCAGCGCGAGCAGCGTCCCGAGCAGCGCGAGGCCCCACATGTGCGCCTCACTCGGCCGATGCGCGCCGATCGTCGACCGGTGCGCGGAGATCGAGGGCCGTGCGCGCGCCGAACAGGGTGTCGAGCCCGGCGTCCGCGACCACGAGGGCCTCGTACTGCCCGGCGGCCAGCCCCGTCAGCGGGATCCGCACAGTGACCGAGCAGCCCGGGTAGATGCGCGCGCGGCCGCCGTCGAACGTCGACGAAGCCCCGTCGGATCCGTGCACCTGGGCGTTCAGCGACGGCACGAGCGCGCGCGCCCCCGGGTTCGACAGCGCGACGAACAGGGTGTTGCCCTCGGCGTCGCGCCTGAGGTCCACGGCGTCGAACTGCAAGGTGGCCTCGGCGTCGCCCGCCACCTCGGTGACGAGCTGGATCGCGTAGCGGATCACCGTGCGCACATGTACGCCACGGGCAAGCATCTCCTCCGGATCCGCGACCGGCTCGACGAGCAGCGCGCTCCAATAGGTGCCCGCCGCAACCGACACGTCGGGCGCCGTCATCACGTAGGCGACCTCGCTCGACCCGCCGGGCGGGAGCACCAGCTCTGCGGGCGCGAAGCTCACCCAAGCGGCGTTCGAGCGCGCCACCGAGCCGGGCTCACCGAACTGGTTCGAGCCGTCCGCCTGGAACGTGTAGTCGCGCTGCGCGACCTGCACCCGCAGCGGCGCGTCGGACGTGTTGCGCACGAGGAACGTCCCCTCCGACGACTGGCCGGCGGCCAGGGTGGCCTCGCGGACCAGGCTGCCGACCACTTGGAGCGTGCCGGCGTGGGCGGGCGCGGCGAGCGCGCACAGGAGCAGCGGGACGATGCGGATCATGGGCTCACCACCGTGTAGACGAGGCTGGTCGCGAAGCTGTCTATGGGCACGTCGAGATCCACCCCGACCACCCGGAACTGGAGGCCGACGCCGAGCCGGTCGCCGGTCCCCTCGAAGAGGGTCTGCTCGGCCGCGCCGACCTCGACCCAACCCAGGCCGCCGCTCACGCTGCCGAGCCCGGCGCCGTCGCCGGTGCGGCGCACGTACACGCGCAGCTCGGGGCGCCACACCACGTCGTCGCGGTAGACGCGGATCACCCACGCCTCGGTGGCCCCGCCGGTCTCGCTCACGTCCAGCGACACCTGATCGGAGGGGCTGTCATGGGTCTCCTGGAGCGGGCTGCCCGCGCCTGCGACGAGGTCAGCGGCGTCGACGCCGAACCCCCACGCGCCGCTCACCCGGAGGTTCGAGGCGGAGGCGACCGGCGCGGCGCCTCCGAGGAGGGCGAGGACGGCAACGCGTGTGAGCGTGCTGAACATCATTCCCTCCTGCGGAGGCCCACCGACGCCGTGCGCGCTTAGTTGGCGGTGATCGTGTAGGTGACGGTGTGGACGTCCTGACCCGTGCCATCCGCGGCGAGCGCCGACGCGCCGTACGAGAGGGTCGCCGAGCCGAGGCCCGCGCTGATCCCGGTAATGAAGTCGAGTGCGCCGATGGTGCTGAGCGCCACCACCCCTGGGGACGTCCCGCCGACGACGCCCGTGGCCTGTACGGTCAGATCGTAGACCGGCGCGAGCAGGTTCGTCTCGACGGTGACCTTCCTGAGGTCCTCGTTGGTCGTCCAGTCGATCGACGTGATCGCGTCGGAGACGGCGTTGGGGTTCGAGCCCGCGGTAGCCGAGTTGATGGTCATCGACACGTTGCCGCCGGAGATGGCGAGCTCGTTGATGGCCTCGACGGTGACGGTCACCGTGTGGGTGTCGCTGTTGGCCGCGAACGCCGCGGGGGCGAACAGGATGAGCGCGAGGGGGGCGAAACGCATGGGGGTCTCCAGACAGGTCTCGGGGGTGAAGCGCGGCGTGGACAGAGCGTCCGGCGCCGCGCTGGCCGCCTCCCGGCGCGCTGTGGCGACCGGAGGGAGCGACTGTCCCCCCTGTCGGTCCATCCCGTCGCACCTATTAGGGACATTTGAGACATTATCTGATTATCCTAATCCTCGCCTTCCTCCCGACCGATCCGGACATGCCGCCATTGACCGACGCGCCGCGATGACACAACATGGGGCCATCCCTCCTCGGAAGGCAGCCGGGACATGGCAGGCGACGCGAGCGACAGCCCCCCTCCGTCGACCCCGTCCCTCGACGCGCGGCTCGCGCAGATCGTCCCGTTACTGCCCGGCGCGGCGTTCCGTCGGCTGCACGACGAGCGATGGTCGATGCTCGCGGTGACGCCTGGCATCGCGCGCGTCACCGGACACGCGCCCGAGGCCCTGTGCGCGCCGAACGGCCCGTGCCTCGGCCTGCTGATGGAGCCCGCCGATCGCGCCAGCGCGCACGCGGCCATCGCGCAGGCGATCGCACGCGCCGAGCCCTATCTGGTCGAGTACCGTCTGCGCCGCGCCGACGGACGGGTCTGCTGGGTGCTCGAGCGGGGCGAGCGCGTGCCCGCCGAGGCAGGCGAGGCCATCGTCCTCGAGGGCGCGCTCGAGGACGTCACCGCGGTGCACACCGAGCGCGAGGCAGCGGCCCGCCTGCTGCACAAGACGTTCGCGAGCCTGAGCGACGCCGTGTTCGTGATCGACACGCCCAAGCGCGTGATCGTGCAGTGCAGCCCGTCGGTCGAGGCGATCTTCGGCCATTCCCCAGAGTCCCTGATCGGACGCACCACCTTCGAACTATTCCCCGACCGCGCGACGTTCGACGCCTTCTCGCGCACGTCGGTGGAACAGCTCGCGCGAAACGGTGTGTTTCACGGCACCGGGGTGATGCAGCGCAAGGACGGGAACGTGTTTCCCACCGAGCACACCGTCACGCTCCTCGATCCGTCTCGCGGGCTGCGCGGCGGCGTCGTCAGCGTCGTGCGCGACCTCACGCACCGCGCCACGCTGCAGCGCCAGCTCCTGTCGAGCCAGCGCCTCGAGGCGGTCGGGCGCCTCGCCGGGGGTATCGCGCACGACTTCAACAACCTGCTCACCGTGATGCGGCTCAACCTCGACCTGATGAGCGACCTGCTGCCCGAGAGCGAGGAGATCGACGAGCACATGGAGGAGCTCACCGAGGCGTCCGATCGCGCCGCCGCGCTCACCCGCCAGCTGCTCGCGTTCAGCCGCAAGCAGCTCCTCGACCCGCAGGTCGTCGACCTCAACACGATCCTCGTCGCGCTCCGCAAGCTGCTCGACCGCGTGATCGGCGACAACATCCAGCTCATCTCCGAGCTCTCGCCCGAGCCGCTGCGCGTACGCATCGATTCGGCGCAGCTCGAGCAGGTGGTGATGAACCTCGTGGTCAACGCGCGCGACGCGATGCCCGGCGGCGGCCGTATCGCGCTGCGCACCGACCTCTCCGCGAACCTCGAGCGCGCGCTGCTCGTGGTCGAGGACGACGGCACCGGGATGCCCCAGGAGGTGCAGGACCGCATCTTCGAGCCGTTCTTCACCACCAAGCCGCACGACCAGGGCACCGGGCTGGGCCTGTCGACGACCTACGGCATCGTGCGGCAGAGCGGCGGGGAGATCACGCTGTGGAGCGAGGTCGGCGTCGGCAGCCGGTTCACCATCTCGCTGCCGCTGACGTCAGACCCCGAGAGCGTAGCGCCGCCGCAGGACGAGGCCCCATCGACGTCCCCCGAGCGCGCGACGGTGCTGCTGGTCGAAGATGATCCACCGCTCCTTCGCGCGACCGCAAAGAGCCTGACCCTGCTCGGCTACGAGGTGTTGAGCGCCGAGAGCGCGGCGCGCGCACTCGAAGCGGCGAAACACGCCGAGCGCGTCGACCTCGTGGTCAGCGACATGCAGCTCCCCGACCTCGACGGCGTCACGCTCATCGCGAGGCTCCGCGCGGTGCGCCCCGACCTCCCAGCGCTGCTAGTATCTGGCTACACTGAGCAGGACCGCATCGGCGCCGATCCCGCCGCGCTCGAGATCGCGTTCCTCGCGAAGCCGTTCAACCCAGAGCAGCTCGCGCGCCGGGTCGCCGAGCTGTTGCGCCGCGCGCCACGCACGCCATGACGAATGCCCACCAGTTTCAGTTGACGCGGCGCCCCGCGCGCCCTAATGTCTCAAATGTCCCACTTTTTCTCGTACACCTCCATCCTCCACCCGACGGCACCACGGGGCTGACCCGGGGCCTCAACCGACCCACGCGCCGATTCGAGGAAGAAAGCAGGAGCTCACCTTGTCCAAGCCGCGCACCCTGAACAGCGTCCTGCGGTCGAGCGACCGCGCCGCGTCGGAGACGATGCGCGAGGCGCTGCCGCAGCGCGTGCTGTTGTTCGACCCCCGTCCGGCGTCCGGTCGCGAGCTCCAGCACTGGCTTCGGTCGGCGCAGTACCGCGTCGAGGCGGTCGACAGCTACTCGGACGCACGCAAGGTGCTCGAGAGCGACACCCTGCCCGACGTCGTGATCGTCGCGAGCGACGCGCTCCGCTTCGACGGCGTGGACCCGGCCGAGCGCATCGCGCATCGGCTGCGCGCGCAGGAGATCCCGCTGGTGCTCGTGCTGCGCACGACGGACGAGGCGCAGGCGCGGCGCGCGCTGCAGCGCGGCATCCGCTTCGTGCTGCCCGAGCCGCACCGCCAGGCCGATCTGCTGGCCCTCGTCGAGCGGGCGCTGCTCGCGCCGCGCGACCCACACGCCGTCGCGAGCGCCTACGACTCGCTGTGGAGCCGGTTCGAGTCGACCGAGGATGCCCCCTCCGCACCGCCGACGGCGAGCCCGGCCGGCGACGCGACGTCGCGCGCGCTCTTCGATCACTCGGCCGACGGTCTGTTTCTGCTCGATCTCGACGGCACCATCCTCGACGTGAACGCCCGCGCCTGTGCGCGGCTCGGCTACGGGCCCGACGAACTGATCGGGCGGAACATCTCGACGATCGAAGAGCGCACCACGTCCGCGGGCGGCAGCGCGAAAGACTCGCTGGAGCCCGATCGCATCGCCGTGACCGAGGCGGTCCACCTCACGCGCGACGGGACGCGGATCCCGGTGCAGGTGCGCACGAGCATCCTGGTGATGGAGGGGCAACCACGCGTCCTGTCGAGCGCGACGGACATCCGCGAGCGCCAGGCGCTCGAGGCCCGGATGCGCCAATACCAGAAGATGGAGGCGATCAGCCGCCTCGCCGGTGGCATCGCACACGACTTCAACAACGCGCTCACGGTGATGCTCACCCACGCCGAGTTCCTGCTCGAGGACCTGCCGGCGGGAAGCCCGACGCGCTCGGACGTCGAGCAGATCCGGGCCGCAGCTCAGCGCGTCGGCACCTGGACCCAGCAGCTCCTCGCGCTGTCCCAGGATCCGGGCCAGGTCTCCGAGGTGCTCGACTGCAACGCGGTCGTGCGCGAGGTCGGCGAGGTGTTGCGCCGCGTGGCCGGCGACGAGATCAAGGTCGACCTCACGCTCGGTGACGAGCCGATGCTGGTGCGCGCGGTGCAAGGGCGGCTGACGCAGATCCTGCTGAACCTCGCGGAGAACGCACGCGAGGCGATGCCCCGCGGCGGGACGTTGCGCGTGCGCACGAAACGTGTCGTCGTGCGCGCCGAGGAGGTCGGCATCGGTCGCTCGATCGCGCCGGGCACCTACGTCGCGCTCACCGTCGAGGACACCGGCGCCGGCATGGACGCCGACACGGTCGCCCACGCGTTCGAGCCGTTCTTCACCACCAAGCCGCTCGGCAGCGGCATGGGGCTGGCCGTCGTGTTCAGCACCGTGACCCAGCTCGGCGGCGGCGTGCACGTCGACAGCACGCCGGGGCGAGGCACGACGATCACGCTGTACCTGCCGTGGTCGTCCTCGCCGCGCGCTGCCGCGCGGCCCGCCACGCCTGCGCCCACGACGCTGACCGGTAGCGAGACCATCCTCCTCGTCGAAGACGACGAGCCGATCCGCCTGCTCGCCCAGCGCGCGCTGACCCGCCTCGGATATCGGGTGATCCCCGCCGCCGACGCGATGCAGGCGCTGACGCTGTACAACCGGCTCGGTGGGCAGATCGACCTGCTGATCACCGACGTGATGATGCCGCACATGACCGGCGGCGAGCTCGTGCGGCGGCTCGAGGCGCTCGGCGCGGCGCCCAAGGTGCTCTACATCACCGGCTACACCGAGGACGTGCTGATCCAGGACGGCATCGCCGATGTGCAGACCTCGCTGCTCCGCAAGCCGTTCACCCCCGAGCCGCTCGCACAGAAGGTGCGGCAGATCCTCGATCGCGGCGACGGCGGCGCGGTGACGCCGAGCACGGGCCGGCTGCGGCTGCTGCTGGTCGATGACGATCCGACGATCCGACGCGCGCTGACGCGGGTGCTCCGCGCGCACGACGTCGTCGAGGCCGGCACGCTGGACGAGGCGCGCAAGCTCCTCGGGCGCGACCAGGCGTTCGATCTGCTGCTGTGCGACGTCGGGCTGCCCGACGGCTCCGGGCTCGACCTGCACCGGTGGCTCGCCGAGCGACTGCCTGCGATGGCGGCCAAGGTGATCTTCCTCACCGGCGGCCTGCAGTCGCCCGCCGACCACGACTACGTGCGCAGCTCGGGCCGCCCGACGATCGACAAGCCGTTCGATCCAGCGGGGCTGGACCAGCAGCTGCGCGCGTTCGCCGCGGCGCCCTGAGTCCAGGGACGTCACGTTACGGCCCAGCGATAGGGGTCGTGCACCGTTCGCTCCTCGCGCTAAGTTGCGTGGATGACACCACGACACCTCGCCGTTCTCGTCCCGGTACTCCTCGCGCTCGCCTTCGGCTGCCGTCCCAAGGACGACACCGGCGACACGACGGACACGACGGACACCGCAGACACCTCCGACACGGGTGACACCGGTGACACCGCGGACACCGGCGACGACGAGCTCGAGATCGTCTCCTGCCCCGCGCTGCCGCCCCAGGTGCCCGTGTGCACCGTGACCGGCGACGCCGACGCGGCCACGCACCTGCTGCTCCGTGGCGACGTGCTGGCAGACGATCTGGTGTACGAGGATGGCGCCGTGCTGGTCGCGCTCGGAACGAACGGCGTCATCTCGTGCGTCGGCTGCGACTGTGCGAGCGAGGCGCCCGCCGCGACGGTCACCATCACCTGTCCCGAGAGCGTGATCTCTCCGGGCCTCGTCAACGCGCACGACCACATTCGCTACGCGTACCAGCGCCCCGTCCCGGCGCCCGGCACCGAGCGCTACGACCACCGTCACGACTGGCGAACCGGCGCGCGCCAACACACGGAGCTACGCGCATCCCAGACCGACACCCGCCCGTCGGTGCTGTGGGGCGAGCTGCGCATGCTGTTCAGCGGCACCACCAGTGTGGCGGGCTCGATCAGCTTCGTGGACTCCGCGGGCCTCGTGCGCAACCTCGACAGCACCACCTACAACGAAGGCCTGGGCGCGTGGCGCGCCAACTACAGCACGTTCCCGCTCGGCGACATCAGCGGCACGCTGCGCTCGAGCGGCTGTGAGGCCTACTCGATCCAGAGCACGGCCGTGCTGAACGACCGGGTCTACCTGCCACACATCTCCGAGGGCATCGACGCCGAGGCGCGCAACGAGTTCGCGTGCCTGTCGAGCGACTTGGGCGGCGGGCGCGACCTCGTCCAGGCGAACACGTCGATCATCCACGCGATCGGACTCACGCCGGTCGACATCGGGATCATGGCCTCCAAGGGCGCAAAGGCGATCTGGTCGCCGCGCTCCAACATCAGCCTGTACGGCATGACCACCGACGTCGTGCAGATGCAGCAGCAGGGCGTGCTCGTAGCGCTGGGTACCGATTGGGTTCCGTCGGGCTCGATCGACATGCTGCGCGAGCTCCGCTGCGTCGACTACCTGAACACCAACCACTTCGGCGGGTTCTTCTCGCCGCGGGCGCTGTGGAAGATGGCGACCGCCAACGGCGCCGTCGCGCTGGGCGCAGGCGACGTGCTCGGTCGTCTCGCGCCCGACTTCATCGCCGACATCGCGGTCTACGACGGGCGCGGGCTCGAAAACCCCTACCGCGCGATCCTCGAGCGCGACATCGACGACGTGCTGTTGGTGCTGCGCGGCGGCAACCCGCTGTATGGCGACGCCGCGCTCGTCGCGGGCCTGGTGCCGACGGCCGAGGTCGACACCTGTGAGGTGTTGCCCGGCTGCCTGTCGTCGAAGCGCGCTTGCATCCAGCGCGACGCCGGCGAGACCCTCGCGTCGCTCACCTCGGCAGCGGGCTCTGGCGCCTATCCGCTGATCTTCTGCGACCCGCCGTCCGACGAGCCGTCGTGCATCCCACTGCGCAACAACGAGAGCAACGACGGCATCGTCTACCCGATCTCCGACCCCGACGACCGCGACGGCGACGGCATCGTCGACGCGCTCGACAACTGCCCCGACCTGTTCAACCCGCCCCGCCCACTCGAGGGCCTGGTGCAGGGCGACTACGACGGGGACGGTGTCGGCGACGCGTGCGACATCTGCCCGCTCAACGTCGGCAACACCTGTGAACCGGTCGACCCGTTCGACGTCGACGGCGACGGGTACGACAACGACGACGACAACTGCCCGTACGACTACAACCCGGGCCAGGACGACGACGATGGCGACGGCATCGGCGACGTGTGCGACCCGTGCCCGCAGTACACGAACGTGCGCGGCGCGTGCCTGCAGACCGTCTACGACGTGAAGCAGCAGGTCGTCGACGGCGGCGTCGTGCTCGAGGACATGATCGTCACCGCGGTCGGCGCTCAGGGCGTGTTCCTGCAGCTCGACCCGACCGCCGACGCGTACACGACGGTCGATCACAGCGGCATCTACGTGTACATGCCCGCGTTCTCGCCCTACCCCGCCGTCGGCGATCGGGTCGAGATCGAGGGGTCGATCAACGTCTACTTCAGCCAGGTTCAGCTCGACAGCGTGCAGGTGATCGACGTGGAGGCGTCTGGGCAGACGCTGCCCGCGCCGGTCTCGGTGACCGCCGCGCAGGTCGCCACCGGCGGCGCGCGCCAGTGGGCGCTCGAGGCGGCGCTGATCACCGTGCAGGGGCCCGTCGAGGTCACCAACACCAACCCCCCCGTCGGCCCGGGCGACCGGGCGCCCACGAACGAGTTCCTGATCACGAGCGGGCTCGTGGTCGACGACTTCCTGTTCAAGCTCGATCCGCACCCCGCGCTCGGCGAGACGTTCACCGCGCTGACCGGCGTGCTCCGGTGGGCGAACCAGGCGAGCAAGCTCAACCCGCGGGCCGAGAGCGACATCGCGTTCGCCACGCCCGAGCTGGTCGGCCTGTTCCCCGAGGCGGTCGCGCTCCCCGCGGGTACGACCGACAGCACGCTGCTGGTCGCAAGGCTCTCGCGCAACACCACCGATCCGGTCGACGTCACGATCGACTGCGTGCCGGCGTCCACGCTCACCTGCCCCGCCACCGTCACCATCTCCGCAGGCGCACGCGAGGTGGGCGTTGCGCTCACGGGTGGGTCCGCCAGTGACACGCCCGCGACCGTCACCGCGTCGTTCGATTGGGCGATCCACACCGCGTCGGTGAAGGTCTACGACGACGCCACCGCGCGCGCCGTCGTGTCGCTCTCGCCCGATCCGATCACCCTCCCGCCGGGCATGACCACCACGCTCACCGTGACCCTCGATCTCCCGGCGCCGACCGGCGGACAGCTCGTGCAGCTCTCGAGCCGCGATGGTCGGGTCACGGTGCCCGCCGAGGTGGAGGTCCTGGCCGGCGCCACGACCGCGACGTTCGACGTCGAGGCCGGCACCGAGCTTGGTGACGACCTGATCACCGCGACGCTGAACGGCACCGCGAC